>JBOHCG010000642.1:0-4517 GCA_050698735.1 Streptosporangiaceae bacterium
AGGAACCCGTAGCCACGCGCATGCGTGCGCTCGGCTTCTCGGCCTGGCGCCGCCAGACCGTCGCCAACGTCGAGAAGAACATGCGCCGGGTAACCGCCGAGGAACTTCTCGGCCTGGCGCTCGCACTCGAAACTTCACTCATGTTGCTCATCCAGCCGACCCGCGAAGATGGCCCGATCGGCCTGCCCTCCGGTGATTGGATGCCGTTCCTGACCGTTCACGGCCTGATCTGGGGCGGCAGCGAACTCACCGTGACGTGGGACGGGGACGTTCCCCGCTTCCCTGTCGAGGAACCGCCGGATGGGTGGGCACGGGTCTATGACGACCCGATACCGCCGCCGCTCCGCGGTCGAAGATCCAGCAAGGCAATCCCACCGCGCAGACCGAAATCAGGTGATGATGCATGACCGCAAGACGTAGGCGCCCGCCCGGTGAGGGCAGCGTCTTCGAGTACAAGACCAGAGACGGAGTTACCCGGTTCGGGATCAAGTTCGATACCCCGTCCGGTGACGGTAAGCGCCATCAGGTGATGCGGCGCCGCGACGCCAACGGGCAGCCATGGCTAGACCGCGAGGCAGCCGTTGCCGCGTTGCGCGAGGCTGTTGTGAAGGCTGACAAAGGCGACTGGATCGAGCCGAGCATGCAACCGCTCGCGGAATGGCTCGAAACCTGGGTCAACGGCCTACGTGTCCAGCCATCGACGAGAGCCCGGTACCGCAATGACATCACATCCCATGTCATTCCCTACATCGGCGCTGTGCCACTGGCCAAACTGACCTCCGCCAAACTGGATGCGCTCTACCGCGAACTTGAGGAGTCCGGCCACAGGGACAGCAAAGGCCAACGCACTGGAAAGCCGCTATCGTTGCGTTCCGTCCGCAGTGTGGCAATAACCCTCAGCGCGGCCCTAAATGCCGCCACCAATTCCGAGCCACCGCTTCTGACCCGTAATCCTGCTGTGAAGTCCAAGCCGCCTACGGACAAAGAAGCGCAGGCCGCGGCGCCAGAGATGCGCCCATGGACCGCCGAGCAGCTACGGCACTTCCTGGCCTGGGCACGCGACCACCACCGCCGTTTTTTTGCCATCTGGTACGTGCTGGCCTATACCGGAATGCGGCGTGGCGAACTACTCGCCTTGCGCTGGCGGGATATCGATCTTGACGCGGCCACCATCAGCGTGCGTCGGTCGGTCGGCGTGGTCCGTGTCACAGGCCAGCGCGGCTATCTCAGGGAAGGCCCTACCAAGACGTCTAAGCCGCGCGTGGTTGATATCGACCTTGAAACCGTCGCCGTATTGCGCGCGTGGAAGCGCGACCGCGGCGCCCTAGCCCTCCAGCTCGCCCGGAACGACGCCGTCGTGTTTGGCACGCACGAGGGCGAGTTCCGCCAGCCTGAACGGCTCTCTCACCTGTTCCGCGAGACACAGCAGCGTTGCGCCCGGATGCTTGGCGACGATGCGCTACCCGTGATCCGGATGCATGACCTTCGCCACACACACGCGACGATTCTCCTGCGCGATCGTGAGAACGTGAAGGTGGTTAGCGAACGCCTCGGACACGCCAACGTGACCGTGACCCTGACTACCTACAGTCACGTGATGCCAGGCGATCAGCGTCAAGCCGCAGCCCGGTTCGCGGCCCTTGTGGCGGACGCGGGAGCGTGATCACGGCCGCTTGGTAGCAGCTAGGTATCAAGGGCCTATCCCGCACCCGGTTCACGGGCTCCAAAAGGCCGCTACCTGCGGCTCATCTGAGTAGCAGGAACAGCCGTCATAGATCTGTAAGGACGGTGACGATTTCATGAGCACCGTCCCGATCGGCGCCGAACTGGCGTCGCCGCACGCCGCGTCAGGTTAACACTGAGGGGTGCTTCTCCCAGGGTTGACGACAAGGAGGCCCGCGTGATCGGGGAACTCTACGAGCACGCGCTGGCCGGCCGGGCACGGCCGGAGATCGAGCATGCCGACGGCAGCCGCAGGCTGCTCCCCGTCGACGGCTGGCTGCGGGAAAGTCCCGGCGACATGTCGATCCTTGACCGGTGCCAGGGCCCGACGCTCGACATCGGCTCCGGCCCTGGCCGGCTGACCGTGGCCCTGGCCGAGCGCGGCATCCCGGCGCTCGGCATCGACATCACGCCGTACGCCGTCGACATGGCCCGCTCCTCCGGCGCGCTCGTGATGCTCCGCGACGTGTTCGACCGCGTCCCGGGCACCGGCCGCTGGGCGACGGTGCTGCTCGCCGACGGCAACATCGGGATCGGCGGCGACCCGGCCGCGCTGCTGCGCCGGGTGGCCGAACTGCTGGCGCCGCAGGGCCGGGCGCTTGTCGAGATCGGTGCGCCAGGCACGCCGCTGCGCCGCGAGCAGGTGCGGCTCCGCCACGACGGGCTGACCAGCCCGTGGTTCCCCTGGGCCTACGTCGGCACCGACCACATCTGCGACGTGGCCCGCAGCGCCGGGCTCGGCGACGTCCGGATCTGGACGGTCGACGGACGCTGGTTCGCCGCGATCGGCTCTGCGCCCCTTTTTTATTCAGAACGAGAAGTGGTTCCCCTGTTACCGGATGCTTACGGAACGGCTGGCAGATGACTTTTCCGCTCGATCAGATGGCATCCTTCGCGGCATGAACGCAAAAATCCGGGTGGCCGCGATCTGCCTCGCCCTTTGTGTGCTCACCGGGCTGGTGCTGCTGCTCGTGCGCCCCAGCCTCGACCCGGCGCGGATACGCCCGCTGGCGCTGCTGATCGGCGCCTGGCTGGCGTTCATCACCGCCGCGTGGCTGCTGCGCAAGGTGCCGCTGCGCTCCGCGGTCGCCCTCATCCTGCTCGGCGGCCTCGCCGTCCAGCTGGCCGCGCTGTCCTCGCCGCCGGCCACGAGCAACGACCTGTACCGCTACATCTGGGACGGCCGGGTGCAGGCGGCGGGCATCGACCCGTACGCCTACGTGCCCACGGCCAGCCAGCTTGCCGGGCTGCGCACCGAGTTCCTGTTCCATCCCGGCGCGCAGTACTGCATATCGCAGTCCTACGTCGCCAGCCATCCGGCGGCGGACCTGACCGCCGGATGCACCAGGATCAACCGGCCGACGGTGCCCACCATCTACCCGCCGGTCGCCGAGGCGTACTTCCTCGCCGTGCACTACCTGCCCGGGTCCGGCGACTCGAGCACGCCCATCCAGTCCGCCGCGGCCGCGGCCGCGCTGCTGACCACGGTGCTGCTGCTGTTCGGCCTGCGCAGGATCGGCAGCGACGCGCGGACCGCCGCGCTGTGGTCCTGGTGCCCGACGGTCGCGATCGAGGCCGGCAACAGCGCGCACGTGGACGTGGTCGCCGCCGGGATCACGGCGGCCGCGCTGCTGGTGCTCGGCACCGCGCGGACGACCAGGCGGACCGTTCTCGGCGGCGTCCTGCTCGGCCTGGCCATCGCGACCAAGGTGACGCCGGTGCTGACCGTCCCCGCCGTGTTGCGGCGGCGCTGGGGGACGGTCAGCCTGGCAATGGGCAGCGCGATCGTGGCGGTGTACATCCCGCACGTGGCCGCGGTCGGCGGCAAGGTGATCGGGTTCCTGCCCGGCTACCTGCAGCAGGAGGGCTACGACAGCGGGACGCGGTTCGGCCTCATCGAGGTGTTCGTGACCGGGTGGCTGGCCGTGGTGGCGGCGGCGCTCATCCTGGGCGCGGTGGCGCTCGCGGTGCTGCTGTACACCGACCCGGATCGGCCGTGGCGGGGTGCCGTGGTCATGACGGCGGCCGCGCTTGCCGTCACCACGCCGGCCTACGAGTGGTACGCGCTGCTGCTTGTGGTGCTGGTGGCGCTGGACGGGCGGCCGGAGTGGCTGGCCTTCGCCGCGGGCGCGTACTACTACGCCGATCCGGGCCTCGGCCGCGCCTACGTCATCCCGCAGCGGTTCCATCCCGTGGTGGCGTACGGGATACCCGTGCTGATCGTGGCGGCAGGCTGGCTGGTGCGGCAGGCGATGGCACGGCGCGGCGCTGGTGGCGCGCTTGGCACTGTGCCGGTCCTGGCTGGCACTGTGCCGGTCCTGGCTGGCACTGTGCCGGTCCTGGCTGGCACTGTGCCGGTCCTGGCTGGCACTGTGCCGGTCGCTGGGCCTGTTCCCGCCGACCCAGTACCTGGTCCGGCTGGCTGGGCGTCGCCCGCTGAACCCGTGTCGGCTGCTGGCTCGCACGAGGTGCTGGTTGCTGACGAGGAGCACGCCCTCGGAGAGTTGCCGGTGGCGACGGCGTCCGGCGACCCGCGTGAGGTCCGGGTCTGAGCGCCGTGCTTTCTTTCCCGGACTTTCTTACCGGTTGGTTACCCGCGCCGCAAAGACCAAACGATACCGGCCATCAGGACCGTGAATAGGAATATGAGTTACGAACCGTCAACCCGCCGGCTGCCTCGTCAGGAGCGCTGGCCGGACGCTACCCCGCAGCGGGGCTGGCCGGCCTACACCGACGACGGCGCTTACCGAGACGGCGACCTCCATGCGGGGTCCGCGGACCAAGGACATCGCGGC
>JBOHCG010000643.1:0-4504 GCA_050698735.1 Streptosporangiaceae bacterium
CGGCGAATCACGGCCGCGCGGCCCGACCAAGCACACAATGCGCACCACGGAGGGGTTAGTCATGCTTTTGAAAAACGAGGAGCTGGCGAACGAGCAGATTCGCAGCGCCATACGACTGGCGGAGCAACTTCGGCCGTCACGACGGCTGCGGATGCTCCGCCGGGCAACACGAATGGAACGCAAGGCCGAACGCCGCCTGCTAGAAGCCTGGCAGCGAGCCGAAGAACTCCGCGGCGCCCTCGACCCGGGCGACTACTGAGGAACGCCGCGCACGGTCCCCCGGAGGCCGCGGCCTCCGGGGGACGCTCGTGCCCGGCCCGCTCTAGCCCCAGGAAATGCGCCCGTATCCGCGCCGCCCGGGCGCACGCCGACCACCCGACGCACCCGGACCGCCGCACCCGGACCGCCCCGCGCGGGCCCGGAGCTTTTCAGACCCGGCCGTACACGGGAATGGCGGCGCCGGAGATAAGCGCTGCGTCGTCGGACACGAGGAAGGAAAGCACCGCGGCCAGTTGGTCCGGCTTCGGCCACAGGTCGTGGTCCGCCTCCGGGATGGCCGCGCGGTTGGCCGGCGTGTCGATGATGCTCGGCAGGATGCAGTTGACCCGGACCCCGTGCTTGCGTCCCTCCGCGCCTGCCGCCTCGACCAGCCGGACCACGCCGAGCTTCGTCACGCTGTAGGAGAAGCCGTTCTCGCCGTTCTGGACGGCGACCCGGCTCGAGGTATGCGCGATAGCGCCGCCGCCCTGAGCGGTCAGCAGCGGCATCGCGTACTTGGTCACGATCGCGGCGCTGACCAGGTTCAGCTCGAACTGCTGCCGCAGCACGGAGATGTCAAGGTCGCGTACGGCCTGCGGCGGGGCGTACCCGCCGACTACGTTGACCACCGCGAACGGCGTCGGCAAGGCGGCAAGCGCCGCCGAGACGCTGCCCTCGTCCAGCACGTCAACGGTCACATGCCGCAACGTGTCAGAGTCAAAGGCGGACTCGTCGCCGGGCGGCCTGGCGTCCGCGGCGATCACCGAGGCGCCGTCGGCCAGCAGCCGCGCGACGACCGCCCGGCCCAGGGCGCCCCGGCCGCCCAGCACCATGATCGTGCGCCCGGACAAATCCCGTCCCGTCATAATCCCGTCCTCCCGATAGGCCGAAGCCGTGCTGGTTCACCAGACCGGCGACCCGGCCCATACTGATCTTTTACGAGATCTGGGGAGTCTGGCATGCGGATTGCGGTACTCGGGGCCGGATCATGAGGTCCTCGGTGGCGATGACGCTGGCCGCGGCGTGGGGGACAACACGAGATCCGCGGTCGTCACCCGCGGCCTGGCCGAGCTCACCAGGCTCGGCGTGGCGATGGGCGGCGAGGCGGCGACCTTCGCCGGCCTGGCCGGCATGGGCGACCTCATCGCCACCTGCATGAGCCCGCTGAGCCGCAACCGCACCCTCGGCGAGCAACTCGGCGCGGGCGCGATCCTGGCAGAGATACAAGCCGCGACGCGCACCGTGGCCGAGGGCGTCGGCACCGCCTTCACCGCCCACGAGCTGGCCGAACGCACCGGAATCCAGATGCCGGTATGCCACGAGGTATACCGCGTGCTGATCGGCGAGATCCCCGCGTCCGAGGCCTACCGCGGCCTGCGCAAGCTGCTGCCCCCCGGCCACGAGCGCGAGCCCGGCTGAGGACCGTAACCCGTCGCGCCGGGCCACGCCGAGGATCCGCGGCGCGACCGGGTAGAACCTGGCACCCAGCGGGAAGCGGAACCCGCGGCACGACTCGATCGTGAACACCCCGCCGATGGCCGCCCGGGTATCCCTGTCGACATGGCATCCGCCCATCAGCCGCGGCCAGACGAGGTCCGCCAAAGCCTGCCCGAGCGCGAACACCGAGTCCCGGCTCCGCACGTGCTCGTAGAAGCGCAGCTGCCCCCCAGGCCGCAGCACCCGGCGGAACTCCGCCAGCGCGGCCGCCGCATCCGGTACCGAGCACAGCAGCCCGGAGACCACCACGGCATCGAACTCGCCGTCGGCCGCGGGCAGGTCCCCCGCGGTGCCGTCGACGACGCGGATCGGCACCGGCGCCGCCGCTGCGGCCTCGATGGTCCGCGACCGCAGGTACGGCTCGGGCTCGACCGCTACCACCTGGGCCACCGAGGCGGGATAGTGCGGGAAGTTCAGTCCGGTCCCCGCGCCGACCTCCATCACCCGCCCGGTCAGCCCGGCGACTAGCTCCCGCCGCAGCTCCCGGTTCCCCCGCTCCTCGTTGCGCGCGCCGTAGCGGGCAAAGTAGCGCGCGAACAACGGATTCTTCACCGACGCCATAGGCCATGTACTTACCACGGCAAACCCAGCCCGCCGTACCCGGTGCCGCCCGCGGCGCCCGCCGGCCGCCGCAGCGGCTCAGGTCTTTCATTTTTCAGCCGAACGAGCCGTGGTATCTCCCCCGCGCCGCTACCACTGCCGGGGCGCGATCGCATTAAATGGAGATAACTGAAGTTAGCCCAGGCTCCTGGAGGTCTGCATGTCCGCACGCGACGCCGTTATTGTCGATGCGGTGCGTACCCCGGTCGGCAAGCGGAACGGCTCACTGGCCGGCTTCCACGCCGCCGACCTGTCGGCCCACGTGCTGAACGCGCTGGCGGCGCGGAACGGGCTGGACCCGGCGTTGGTGGACGACGTCATCTGGGGCTGCGTCGTGCAGGTCGGCCAGCAGGGCCTCAACGTGGGCCGGATGGCCGTGCTCGCCGCGGGCTGGCCGGAGTCGGTCCCCGCGACCACCATCGACAGGCAGTGCGGGTCCTCCCAGCAGTCGGTCCACTTCGCCGCGGCCGGGCTGATCTCCGGCCAGTACGACGTTGCCGTGGCGGGCGGCGTGGAGATGATGAGCGCGGTGCCGATCGGGTCGACCGCCAAGGACCCGGAACTCGGCCGCCCCGGCGGCCCCAAGGTGTGGGAACGCTACGGCGTCACCTTCAACCAGGGCATCGGCGCGGAGATGATCGCGGAGAAGTGGGGCCTCAGCCGTGCCCAGCTGGACGAGTTCTCCAGCGCGTCGCACGCCAAGCTGGCCGCCGCGATCGACGCGGGCGCGCTGGCGGCTCAGATCGCCCCGGTCGAGCTGCCGGACGGCCGGGTCATGGACACCGACGAGGGCCTGCGCCGGGGGACGACCACGGAGACGCTGGCCGCGCTCAAGCCCGCGTTCAAGGAGAACGGCCTCATCCACGCGGGCAATTCCTCGCAGATCAGCGACGGCGCGGCGGCCGTGCTGATAATGACCTCGGACCGCGCCGCCGAGCTTGGCCTGACGCCGATCGCCCGGGTGCACACCGCGGTCCTCGCCGCCGACGACCCGGTGATCATGCTGACCGCGCCGATCCCGGCGACCCACAAGGCGCTGAAGAAGTCCGGGCTGTCCGTCGACGACATCGGCGTGTTCGAGGTCAACGAGGCGTTCGCCCCGGTGCCGCTGGCCTGGCTTGCCGAGACCGGCGCGGACCCCGGCAGGCTCAACCCGAACGGCGGGGCCATCGCCATCGGCCACCCGCTCGGCGCGTCCGGCGCCCGGCTGATGACCGCCCTGGTGCACCACATGGCCGGCCACGGCATCCGCTACGGCCTGCAGACCATGTGCGAGGGCGGCGGCATGGCCAACGCGACGATCGTCGAGCGCATCGGCTGACCGCGCCCGTGTTAGCTCGCCCGTGTTAGCTCGCCCGTGTTAGCTCGCCCGTGTTAGCTCGCCCGTGTTAGCTCGTCGGCGCGGTGCCATCCGGATCGCGCCGTCGAGCCGGATCGTCTCGCCGTTCAGCATGGGGTTCTGCACGATGTGCGCGACAAGCGCGGCGTACTCGCCCGGCTGGCCGAGCCTGGCGGGGTGCGGCACCTGGTCCCCGAGCGACTTGATCTGCTCCTGCGACAGGTTCCCGAGCAGCGGCGTCTCGAACAGGCCCGGCGCGATCGTCATCACCCGGATCTTCAGCCGCGCGAGGTCGCGGGCGATCGGCAGCGTCATGCCGACGATGCCGCCCTTGGATGCGGAGTAGGCGGCCTGGCCGATCTGGCCGTCGAACGCAGCCACCGAGGCCGTGTTCACGATCACCCCGCGCTCGCCGTCCGCCTCGTCGGCCTGGCTCATCCGGTAGGCGGCCAGCCGGATGACGTTGAACGTCCCGATCAGGTTGACCTGCACGACACGCGCGAACGCATCAAGCGGGAACGGCCCGTCCCTGCCCGCGGTCCGCGCCGCGTTGCCGATGCCCGCGCAGTTCACCACGATCCGCGGCGCCTCCCCGGCCAGCGCGGTCGCGGCGTCAAGCGCCGCCTGCACGTCGGCCTCGCTGGTCACGTCGCCGGCCGCGAAGGCTGTTCGCCCACCCGGCCGCTCGCCCAGCCGTTCGGCCTCCGCCGCGCCGTTCGAGCCCGGCAGGTCGAGCAGCACCACCGCCGCGCCCGCCGCGTGCAGCGTGCCGGCCGTCGCCAGCCCAAGGCCGGACGCGCCGCCGGTGAT
>JBOHCG010000644.1:0-4492 GCA_050698735.1 Streptosporangiaceae bacterium
CAGGGAGAATGTCAACATGGCCGTTCAGATCTCGCCGAGCATCTTGTCCGCCGACTTTGCCCGGCTCGCCGACGAGGCCGCCGCGGTCGCCACCGCCGCGGACTGGCTGCACGTGGATGTCATGGACAACCACTTCGTGCCGAACCTCACCCTCGGCCTGCCCGTCGTCCAGGCACTGCTCAAGCACGCCACGCTGCCGCTCGACTGTCATCTGATGATCGAGGATCCGGACCGGTGGGCGCCGGAGTACGCCGAGGCCGGGGCCAGGAACGTGACGATCCACGCCGAGGCGGTGCACGCCCCGGTGCGGACGCTGCGCGCGATCCGGGCGGCCGGCGCCCGGGCCGGGCTCGCGGTCAACCCGGGCACCCCGGTGGAAACCTGCGCGGACCTGATGCCCGAGGTCGACATGCTGCTGCTGATGACGGTCGAGCCGGGCTTCGGCGGCCAGCCCTTCCTCGACCTGGTGCTGCCCAAGCTGCGCCGCGCCCGCGCGCTGGTCGGCGGGCGGGACGCCGCGGTATGGCTCCAGGTCGACGGCGGGGTCAGCGAGGAGACCATCGAGCGCTGCGCCGAGGCGGGCGCCGACGTGTTCGTGGCCGGCTCGGCCGTCTACGGCTCCGACGACCCCGCGCGCGCCGTGCAGGCCCTCCGCGCCCAGGCCGAGCGCGCCACCGCGCACGCGGCCTGGGTCCGGCCAAGCCGCTGAGGCCCGCCCCGGACTCAGCCCCTTCAGGCCGAACGGGCCGGGCTGGCACTATCGGCGCCAGTTTCCACGCTCGCGGCGGGGATCGCCGCCCGCGGTTCGGTGCGGTCGGCCCGCACGAAGTCCCTGCCGCGGATGAGCAGCACGGCGCAGAGCGCCCCGGCGAACGCGAGGGCCGCGGTGACGATAAGCAGGTCGTTCAGGCTGGCCGCGAAGCTGGACTTGATGGCCGTCGCGACCGCTCCGCGGCGGGCCGGAGGCAGGCTGGCCAGCAGCTGGCCGACCTGACCCTGCCGGATCATGGCGGCGACGCGCGGCGCGGACGACGCCACGGCCGGCGCGTGAGCCAGGCTGCGCTCCAGCGCGGCAGCGAAGATCGAGCCCAGCGCCGCGATGCCGGCGGCGATGCCGATCTGGCGGAACGTCGAGTTGACTCCGGAAGCCATGCCCGCCTTCTGCGGCGGGACCACGCCGATCGCGGTCGAGGCCAGCGGCGGGTTGACCATCCCGCTGCCCAGGCCAGCGACGATGAAGCCGGGGATCAGGTGCGTCCACGAGCTGTCGCCGGATAGCCCGGCCATGATGATCAGCCCGACGCCGACCAGCAGCAGGCCGGGCCCGATGAGCCAGCGGGCGGGCACCCGTTCGCTGGCCCGCCCGGCGGCGGCCGCAGTGACGAACTGGGCGCCGCTGATGATGGCCAGCCGCAGGCCCGCCTGCTCCGCCGAGTAGCCCAGGATGTCCTGCAGGTAGATGACCAGGAAGAGCAGCACGGCGTAGAGCGAGCCGTTCATCGCGAACGCCGCGATCGAGCCCCCGGCGAAGGTCGGCGTGCGCAGCAGCGACAGGTCGAACATCGGGTGCGCGACGCGCCGCTCGGCCGCGATGAACCCGGCCAGCGCCACCGCGCCGATCACCAGGCAGGCGACGACGCCGGTGTCCGCCCAGCTGGTCTCGCCCGCCCGGATGAGCCCGTAGATCAGGCTCACCAGGCCGGCGGTCAGCAGCGCGAACCCGGCCCAGTCAGGCGGCGTGGGGTGCGGCGACTTGGATTCCTCCACCCGCCAGGCGGTGAGCGCCAGGGCGAGGATGCCTATGGGCACGTTGACCAGGAAGATGCCGCGCCAGCTCCAGTCGGTGGTGATCACGCCGCCGAGCACCGGGCCGAGCGCCGTGGACACGCCGGTGATCGCCCCCCACACCCCGAACGCCACCCCGCGATCCCGGCCGCGGAAGCTGTTCCCGAGCAGCGCCAGCGAGGTGGCGAACATGATCGCCCCGCCCACGCCCTGACCGCTCCGGGACAAGATCAGCATCAGCGGGTCCTGGGCCAGCCCGCACAGCAGCGAGCCGAGGGTGAAGATGACCAGGCCGGCCTGGAACAGCCGCTTCCGGCCGTGCCGGTCGGCGAGCACGCCGAAGGTCAGCAGCAGCGACGCGAGGGTCAGCGCGTAGGCGTCGAGCACCCACTGCACGTCGCTGAAGCTGGCGTGCAGCCCGCTCTGGATCGCCGGCTGAGCGACGGTGACGATCGTCACGTCGAGCAGCAGCATGAACGTTCCCGCGCAGACCGCGACCAGGGTCCACCACTTCTTATCCATCGGTTCCCTCCATGAGCCGGCGCCCTCCCCGGGCGCCGTAGATCATGCTGCGCGATCTGAGCGGTGACGATCCACGGTAGAAGCTGATTGTGCCGGATCTCGACTCTGCGTAAGCTGACTCGTGTGGAAGCTTCGATGCTGGATGCGGTTGACCGGCAGATTATCCACATCCTGACCATCGAGCCGAGAGCGTCGTTCCGCACCCTGGCCGATGTCGCGGGGATCTCCGACCAGACCGCCGCCCGGCGTTACCGCAGGCTGAGTGAATCGGCGGGGCTGCGCGTGCTCGGCGTGCCGAACGGATCCCGGCTGGGCTGGGTCGACTGGTTCGTCCGGCTGCAGACCACTCCCGGCAGCGCCGACTCGATCGCGGAAGCCCTGGCCCGCCGGCCGGACACCCGGTGGGTCCACCTCGCGTCGGGCGGAACCGAGATCATCTGCGTGCTCGACGCGCGCACCCCGGAGCAGCGCGACGCCCTGTTCCTGCGCGGCCTGCCGGGTAGCCGCCGGGTGGTGCAGATCTCCGCGCACTCGATCCTGCACAACTTCAGCCCCGGGGCGTGGCAGGGAGTCAGCCGGGCGCTCTCCGGCGCCCAGCTGGCCAAGCTCGCGCGGCCGGCGCCATCGGGCCAGGCTCCGCCAGCTCCGGGCGGCCTGCTGCCCGAAGACGAGCCCCTGCTGGCCGCGCTGGCCCGCGACGGGCGGACGAGCAGCGCCGCGCTCGCCGCCGCGATCCACTGGCACGAGTCGACAGTGCGGCGCCGGATCGACGAGCTCCGCCGGGCTGACCTGCTGTACTTCGAGGTCGATGTCGACAACCGCGCGCTCGGCATGCACGTGCAGGCTGCGCTGTGGCTCTCGGTCGAGCCCGCCCGGCTCGGCGAGGCGGGCCGGGCCCTGGCCGCCCACCCCGAGATCCCGTTCGCCGCCGCCACCACCGGACCGACGAACCTCCTGGCCAGCGCGCTCTTCCGCGACACCAAGCACCTCTACGAGTACCTGACCGGTGAACTGGCCGGCCTGCCCGGGGTGAACTCGGTGCAGACCGCGCCGGTCATCCGGACGCTCAAGCGCACCGGCTCAGTCCACTAGCCGGGCGCTGGGACGTGCGACCCCTGCGGCCGTGTCCGGGTTGCCCGAGCTGGGCGGAGGGCAACTCGGGGCGACGCTGGTGTCGATGATGATTGTCACCTTGATGCTGCCGGGGTACACCACGAGCTGGCAGCCCACGCACACGCCGGGTCCGCCGCCGCCGATGTCGGCCTGCGCCGAGCTCACCCCCGCCGCGCTGCTGACACTGAGAGCGACCGTCGTGCTCTGGCCGGCCACCAGCTTGCCCGAGGTCGGCGAGACGGCCAGCTCGCCGACCAGGCCAGGCGGCTCGGCAATGAACCACGACACGGGCCCGCCCGAGGCGGTCAGGGTCAGGGTCCCGCCCTGCAGCGGGCTGACCACGACCGTCCGGGGGGTCACGCTCAGCGTTCCGGGCGCTGGCGGGGGAGGAGCGGTGGCGCTGGTCGCCGTGCTCGTGGGCTCGGCGCTGCTGGTTGACGGCGCGGGTGAGGTTGACGGCGCGGGTGAGGTTGACGGCGCGGGTGAGCTGGGCGTGGGGCTGTGGCTGGCCGCCGGCGGCGAGGGCGAAGGACCGCCGGGGACCGACGTGCTGCCGGCCGAAGGGGACGGCGACACCTGGGCCGCCCCGCTGGCCGGCACGGCAGGCTGCGTCGCGCTGCCGGGGCTGCCCGAACTGCCCGGGCCGCCCGGACTGCCCGGCTGGGTTCCGGGCGCCGTGCCGCCGGGCGAGGCCCCGGAGGTGCCAGGAACAGATGATCCCCCGTTCAGCGCGCTCAGCCGGCCGTGGTGGCCGCCCAGCCCGCCGGTCAGCGCCAGGATGATCAGCACCGCGGCGGCGGCCACCACGGCCGCCGCCGCGGCGCCGTGGGTCCGCCGGGCTCGCCACCACGCGGGTTTCGGCGGGTCAAGCGGCTTGGGGAAACCGTGGGGTCCGGACATGGCGGCTCGTTGCGCCACGCTGGCCCGGTGGGCCACCGCTTCCGGCGTATTGCCGCTCGCGAGCCTGAGCACCTGCCCCCGCAGTCCGGGCGGCATGGCGAAGGGCAGCGCGGCCAGCGGGGCCAGGCCGAGCAGCAGCGCCGGGGCGAGCTCGCGGCGTTTCCGTTCGGTA
>JBOHCG010000645.1:0-4485 GCA_050698735.1 Streptosporangiaceae bacterium
TGGTGCCCGGCGGAGTCTACGCCGGGCTTGCCGTGTGCATTGTCCTGATGTACCAGATGCTCGGTGTGGTCAACTTGGCGCTTGGCGCCATGGGGGGCCTCGCGGCGTGCACGAGCCTGCTGTGCGTACAATGGTTCGGGCTGAGTCCCGGGCCGTCCACGCTGGTGGCAGTGCTGTGCGGCGCGTTGATCGGCGTGATACTCGGCCTGCTCATGGTCCGGTACTTCCTCGAGGCGAGCGTCGAGCTGCGCACCACGGTGACGATCGCGATACTGGTCGGCATCATCGCGGTGGGTGACCGGATCCTGAACGGCGCGACGTACAACTTCCCCAATCTGTTTTCCGGCCCGAGCGTCGAGATATTCGGGACCGGAGTGCCCATCGGCAGCCTGATCGAGGTCGTGGCGGCCGTCCTGCTTGCCATCGGCGTGCAGGTCTTCCTGCGCACCACATATCTGGGAGCCCAGCTGCGCGCGATGTCCGAGCGCCCGGTCACCGCCGGGCTGCTCGCCATCCGCGTGCGCACGCTCACCGTGGCGGTCTGGGCCTTCGCCGGTGCCATCGCGACGATAGCGGTCATGGTGGTGCTGCCCACCAGCACCACGTCGTTCCCTCCCCTGGCCTATCTCGTCGTATACGCGCTCGGCGCTGCTTTGCTCGGGCTGCTGCGCAACATGATCGTCGCCGCGGTCGGTGGTGTCCTCATCGGCATGCTGCAGTCGATCGTTCAGCCGTCGAGCATCGGGCGGTACACCGATGCCGTCCCGTTCGTAGTGATCGTGCTCGTCATGGTCTGGTGGAGGCGCAGAGATGTCTGGTCTGAAGCGCGCTAGCGGAACGCCGCTATCGGCCATGCTGGTCGTGGCCGTCGTCATCATCGCGGCCGGGTTCGCGCTGAGCTCGTACTGGCAGTACGTGGGAGCCATCGGGGCGGCGGAGGCGATCTTCGGCCTGAGCATCGGGCTCGTCTACGGCCAGGCCGGGATGCTCTCGCTGTGCCAGCCCGCCATCGGGGCCATCGGCGCGTGGACAGTCGCCTACCTGTCCGGGGAGATGGGCTGGGTCCCGCTGCCGTGGTCCTTGTTCATCGGGGCGATCATCGCCGTCCCGATCGGACTCGCCGCGGGAATGCCCGCGCTGCGGCTGCGCCGGGTCAACCTGGCGATTGTCACGCTCGGCGTGGTCATCGTGATCTACACGGTCGCGCAGGCCGGGCAGGTAGCCGGCAGCCAGGAGTCGGCCTATGTGAAGACGCCGACCTGGAACCTGGCCGGCTACATGGGCCTGTACCTGCTTGGCTGGCTGAGCTTCACGCTGCTTGCCGCGCTGACGATCGTGCTGCGCCGGTCACGCTGGGGGCTGTCCTGGCTGGCCATCGCGCGCAGCGAGCGCGCGGCCGCCGCCATGGGCGTCAGCGTCACGCGGGCCAAGCTCACGGCGTTCGCCGTGGCGGCCTTCCTCGCCGCCTGGGCGGGGGGACTGCTGGTCGCGGGCTTCGGGTCGGCGGATCCGTCTAACTTCGACCCGGTCGTCGTCCTCACCCTGTTCGCGCTGGCCGTCATGATGGGCGCCGGCTACTGGGAAGGCGCACTCGCCCTGGGCCTGTTCAGCGCCATATCGTCGGCGCTGCTTGAGCAGTGGGGGCTCACCCCCGACCTGGGCACCGCGCTGTTCGCGATCGGAGCGATCACCGTGCTGGGAAAGCCGGATGCCGCCTTCTCCGTCATGATCCGGCGGCAGGTCGCGAAACTCTCATCGCGGCGCCGGCGCGCGGCTGATGACGAGCCGCCCGCGCTCCGTACGTTCAGCCCGGTAGTCGCGGAAGTTCCCGCCACCGGGTCGGCCGATGACCCAGGCAGGCCACTCGCGCTGGCGATCAGCAATCTGACCGTGAATTTCGGAGCCGTCCGTGCCCTGGACGACGTGTCCCTAACCGTCCCGTACGGGGAGGTGGTCGGATTGGTGGGGCCCAACGGTGCCGGGAAATCGACACTGGTCGACGCGACGACGGGCTTCCTGGCCGCCTACTCGGGCACCGTACAGGTAGACGGGGCGCAGATCGACGCCCTGCCGGCCTACAAGCGCGCCCGCATCGTGCGGCGCACATTCCAGCAAGACCGCACCATCGGAGAGCTGACCGCGGAGGGTTACCTGCGCCTCGGTGCCGCTCCGGGAACCACCGCGAAGCAGATCCAGGAGATCATCGAATTCGTCGGCTGCAGTAACACTAGGACACCGTTGCACAGCCTGGACGTGCGGCTGCGCCGTCTGCTGATGATCGGCGCGTGCCTGACCGGGCGCCCGAAGACGGTCCTGGTCGACGAGCCGGCGGCGGGGCTGTCCGCCGAGGAGTCGATCGACCTGGCGGCCCGGCTCGCGGAGATACCGGAGCGTTTCGGCTGCGGCTTGCTCGTGATCGAGCACGACATGGAACTGGTGCGGCTGCTGTGCACGTCGCTGGTGGTGCTGGACTTCGGCAAAGTCATCGCCTTCGGCCCGACGGCAGAGGTCCTCGCCAGAGCGGACGTGGCGGCCGCCTATCTGGGCGATGACGTGGCCGCAGAGACGTTGCTCGAGGAGACAGCGGTCGAGGAAACGTCGGGCGAGACCGCGCCGGCGGCCGCCGCCTCGAGCCAGCAGGCAGGAGGACCCCGTGGGCGCTGAACTTGTCATCGACGCAGTCACGATCAAGCGGGGCGAACTGCCTATCGTCCGCGACGTGAGCCTCACCTGCCCGGAGGGACAGGTCACGGTCCTGCTCGGCGCCAACGGGGCGGGCAAGACGACGCTCATGGACGGCGTCTCAGGCGTCATCCCCGTCGAGCACGGCACGATCATGCTCGACGGCCAGCAGGTTCAGCGCCTGGCACGCGACCGGCGTGCCGCGCGCGGCCTGGCCTACGTCGAGCAGGGACGTACCGTGTTCGCCGGGCTGACCGTCCAGGAGAACCTGGCCGTCGCCGGGCGCGGCTCCCGGAATGTCTCCCGCGCCTACGAACTGTTTCCCGAGCTACAGGCGCGCAAGCAGGTTACGGCTCAGATGCTGTCCGGCGGCGAACAACAGATGCTCGTCCTGGCCCGGGCGATCGTCAGCCAGCCACGCGTGCTCCTTATCGACGAGATGTCCCAGGGGCTCGCCCCGGTCATCGTCAAACGCATGATCCCCTTTGTCGAGACGGCCGCCCGTAGCGGGATCGCCGTGCTCCTCGTGGAGCAGTTCGCGGCTCTGGCGCTCAGCATCGGCGTCCACGCGTACGTGCTGAGCGTCGGGAGCATCGTCCTCGAGGGATCCTGCAAGGATCTGCTCGCCCGCCCCGATGACGTGCGGCACGCCTATTTCGCCGGAGATCACGACGCTCACCGCGGTCACGACGGTGCCTCGGCCAACGCCGTCCCGGCCGCCACCACGTCGCAAGCGGGAAAGAACGGAGACTCTGCGTGAACGCACCGATCCCCTCAGGCTCGTCCGGATTTGCCGCGCTCATTGCCGCGGCCGCCGGAGCTCGCGTCGTGCAACTGGGCCACATGCTGCGGCCGGGCCAGACGCGCAACGGAACCGCGCCGCCGTACAGCCACACTCTGACCAACGGCTTCGACGAGGAGATCGGGTCCGTCCCCGGCCAGTCGCCCAGCATCCGGGGCGTCAGCGACATGATCTCCCTCGGCTGCCACACCGGGACGCACATGGACAGCCTCGCCCACGTCTCCTACAACGGGCAGCTGTTCGACGGCACCAAGACCTCCGATCAGGGGGTGGCGGACTACTTCGGCGGCGTGGTGATGAAGAACCTGGCGGAGAACTTCCGGCCCATCGTCGCCCGGGGAGTACTGCTCGACTTCGCCCGCTACCTCGGCGTGGACCGGGCGCCGCAGGACTACGTCATCACGCCGCAGGAGCTGGCGGCCTGCGCGGCAAGTCAGGACGTCACCTTCGGCCGGGGCGACGTCGTCCTGTTCCGGATGGGCTACGACACCGTGTACCGGGACGTCGACGAGTTCCTGCGGATGCCGATTCCCGGGCCGGATCCGGACACCGCCCGCGAGCTGGTTCGCGCCGGAATCGTCGCGACCGGTGCGGACACCATGCCGTACGAGGCGGCCCCGGGCGCGGAGCCGATGCAGGTGCACGCCGAGCTGATTCCGAAGGCAGGCGTCTTCATCTTCGAGATGCTCGACCTCCGCGAGATGAGCGAACTGGACGCCAGGGAGTTCCTCTTCGTGGCGCTTCCGCTGCGTATCGAGGGCGGGACCGGCTCCCCGATCAACCCGGTCGCGCTGGTGGCGCGATGAGAGGCCTGACCGGAAAGACGGCCATCGTCACCGGCGCGGTCGGCGCCATCGGCGGGGCGGTGGCCCGGGGAGGAAGGATGCCGGGTGGTAGTCGTTGACCTGGACGGGGACGCGGCCGCCGGGGTCGCGGCGTCGCTCCCCGGCGAGGCCATCGGCGTCGGCGCGGACGTATCGCGGGAAGCGGACGTGCTGCAC
>JBOHCG010000646.1:0-4476 GCA_050698735.1 Streptosporangiaceae bacterium
CGCGTCCCACAGATCACGATCGGCCTTCGAGATGCCCTGCATAGCACAATTCTCTCAGGGAATCGAACACGGTGCCGGCGAAACACCCCGATCAGAGCCTACGAGTTGTTCAGTGCCGTCCTAGGCGGCGACGCCGGCGCGGTGCGCGCCTATGCGCAGCGGGCCGAGGAACTCGGGTTTACCCACGTGCTGGCCTATGACCACGTAGCGGGCGCGGATCCCGCGGTGCACAAGGGCTGGGCCGGCCCCTACGACGTACACACCACGTTTCACGAGCCGATGGTCCTGTACGGGTTCCTAGCCGCGGTGACTTCGATGGAGCTGGTCACCGGCGTCATCATCCTGCCGCAGCGGCAGACCGTGCTGGTCGCCAAGCAGGCCGCCGAGGTGGACCTGCTCACCGGCGGGAACTTCCGGCTAGGCGTGGGCATCGGCTGGAACCGCGTCGAGTACGAGGCCCTCGGCCAGGACTTCGGCACGCGCGGCAAGCGCCTGGAGGAGCAGATCACGCTGCTGCGCCGGTTGTGGACCGAGCAGAGCGTGACGTTCAGCGGGACCTTCGACCAGGTCACCGGGGCGGGCCTGGCGCCGATGCCGGTGCAGCGGCCGATCCCGGTATGGGTCGGCGCCCAGTCGCCGCGCGCCTACCGCCGCATCGGGCGGCTTGCCGACGGCTGGTTCCCGCAGGTGGCTCCGGGACCCGAACTCGACGAGGCCCGCGGCATCGTGACGGAGGCGGCCGCCGAGGCCGGACGCGACCCGGCCGGCCTCGGCATGGAAGGGCGCCTCAGCTGGCGGGAGGACCGGGACAAGCTGGCGGCGGCGATGCGGCAGTGGCGGGACGCGGGGGCCACGCACCTGTCGGTTAACACCATGGGCGCCGGCCTGAAGACCGTCGATGACCATCTGGCCGCCCTGGCCACAGCGGCCGAGGCAGCCAAGACGATCAGCGGCTGAGGGCGCAAGGATCAGGGCCGCGGTCGGAGGCTGTCCAGGAAGAAGCGTCCGCGCCGCTCACGACCATGCGATCCTGCGCTCGCGTACCCGGCAACCATGCGGCCCGGCCTGAGGTGGTTTTGGCCGCGCATGCTCAGGGAAGAGGAGGTGGCCGGACAGAACTCACTCATAGGAGATGAGCCATGAAGATCGGCGCAGCCCTCTTCCTGATCGCGCTGGGGGCCACCCTCAGATTCGGGATCTCGACCGTGGCCACGCATGGTGTCAGCGTTCACACGATAGGCGACATCTTGATGCTCGTAGGCGTCCTCGGCATCCTGCTGTGGCTGATCGTCTGGGCACCATGGTCCTGGCGCCGCGACACCACCTACCGGCGCCGGTCCTACCGGGAAGTACCGCTTGACGAGGTCCCTCCGGATGCGGTGCCCCCGACCCGCGGCTATCCCGTCGGCACGCGTTATGAGGAGGAGTACCGGCGCTAAGGCGGGCGGATAGCGGCAGCGTCTGGATCGAGAGCAGGGCCTTGACACGGGGGCGGCTTGACGCGCTGATCACCACTGAGCGGGGTGGATGAACGCGGCTGCCGGCCGGCCGAGCCATTGGGTGACGCGCATCGCGAGATCCATGTCAGCGAGGCGAGCCGTCCGCAGGTTAGTCAGCCGACCTGGCGTGCAGTCGAGTTCGTCCGCCAGTTCTGCCCAGGTGAGATCTCGCGCCTGGCGTTCGGAGTTGAGCGCTGCGTGTAGCTGCTCCAGATTCCACCGAAGCCGGCTGTCCGTCCCTGCCTCCGGCAACGCCACATCGCCTACATCGGTAACCGGACCAGTCAGGAAGTCCTCCGGCGCACGGTGCAGCCACCGCAGCATGAACATCGCGTACTGGCAGGAGATCGCCCCTCGCTTTGGCAGTCTCAGGATCGCTCCTCCGCACAGCGGATGGTCCGATCGCTGGGCGTTGAGTTCTGACGACTGCTCCCACAGTTCATCCCTGAGGGCGCGCCAGCCCAGCCCGCGTTCACGACGCTCGGTGTCGAGAGCGCTAAAGAGCGCGCTGCAGTCGAAAACCGGCAGGGCCCGCACTCTTGTGAGCGTACCGGCGGTGGATTCCTCCGGGGTAACGAGCTGTCCCAGGTACGGCACGCGCCGGCCAACCGTTAGCTGCTCTAACGATATCCCGATAAGGTGGGGCGTGTGTGTGCTGCGTGCGGCGTCGCTACTCATGTCCCGGTCCTAGACGCCGATCCCGCTGCCCGGCCCGAGGCGGTGCCGGGCCAGCCGCTTGCCCAGCCGGCCAAGTTCGCCGCGCTGCGCAATCCCGCCTGCCGGGTCTACCTGTGCGGCGGGGCACTGGCGATGATGGCCGACAACATCGAGCATGTGATCACCTACTGGGTGATCTGGCAGCGGTTCCATTCTCCGGCGCTGACCGGCTTTGAGGTGATCAGCCACTGGTTGCCGTTCCTGCTGTTGTCGCCGTATTTCGGCGCGCTTGCCGACCGTTACGACTGCCGCAAGCTCATCCAGGGCTCGCAGGCGCTGCCCCTGACGTTCGTGGCGGCGCGGACGAAGTACACCGGCCACACGCGGTACGGCCTCGTCGCCAGGGAGCGCGTGGGCGCGCTGGCCGCCGTGAAGGTGTTCAGGGAGGTCAGCAGGGACCGGGTGCTCGCCGCCATGATCATCCTCGCCGGGCTCGGCTCCTTTTTCATCGGCTCTGCCATGCAGACGGTGATGCCCACCATCGCGAACACGACGTCCGGCCTCTCGAGCGGCACGGCCTACGGCGTGCTGCTGTTCGCCAACGGCCTCGGCGGCGTTCTCGGCGGCCTGCTGCTCGAGGGCACCGGCTGGATCCGGCTCTCGGTTCGCGCGGCCCTGTGGTCCAGCCTCGTGTACGGCGCGGCGACGGTCCTCTTCGCGATCAACCACGATTACCTCGTGGCCGCGCCGCTGCTCGTCGTCGGCGGCATCGCCAACCTTGCCGTGATGTCAATCAGCCAGACGGTCACGCAGCTCCGCGCGCCGCGCGGGAAGAAGGGCCAGGTAGTCGGCGTCTACAGCACCAGCGCTAACGGGATGCGGATCGGCAGCGGGTTCACCGTCGGCCTGCTGGGCGCGGTGATCGGGCTGCGCCCGGCTCTCGCCCTGTCGTCGGCCGCGCTCTGCGCCTGCGTGCTCGCGCTGGCCGTCTACCTGGCTGCCGCCGCCAGGCGTTCCCCTGCCGAGCCTGCTGACGGCAGCGCGGCCTAGGTCATGATGTCAGTGCGTTAGCGGATCAGGTCGGCGAGGTCCAGCCGGCTGAGGCGTTCGGGGTCGGCGAGGATGGCGATCTCGGCGATCTTGTCGTCGCGGACGGCGATGCCGATCACCGCGAGCGGCTGGCCGTCCGGCGCGACGAGGAATCCCGGCGTGCCGTTGACGAGCACCGGGTGAGCGAAGCGCGCCAGTGACGCGAAGCGGTGTGCCTGGGTGGCCACCTCCCGGGCGCCGGTGATCAGCCGGGAGGGACCCATCGGGCCGTCCCCGGCGTCGGCGCGGAGCACGACGTCCGGGTCGAGGATCGCGAGCAGGCCCTCGAAGTCATCGCCGCGGGAGGCGGCGAGGAAGGCCTCGGCCACCGCGCGCTGCCTGGAGGGATCGGCCTCGGTGGCGTCGGCGGACACGCCGGCGCCGCGAAGCCGGTGCCTGGCGCGGGAGGCCAACTGCTTGGCGGCGGCCGGGGAACGGTCCAGGGCGGACCCGATCTGCTCGAACGGGACGGCGAAGACGTCGTGCAGCACGAAGGCGAGCCGCTCGGCCGGGGACAGCGTGTCGAGGACGACGAGCAGCGCGAGACCGACCGAGTCGGCCAGCAGCGCATGCTCCTCGGGATCGTCCAGGGTGACCACCGGGTCCGGCACGTGCACGTCGAGCGGGTTCTCGCGGCGTGCCGTCCGGGCGCGCAGCATGTCCAGGCAGACGCGGGACACGACGGTGGTCAGCCACGCGCGCAGGTTCCGCACGTCGCCGGTGTCGGCGCCGGTCAGCCGCAGCCAGGTCTCCTGCACCGCGTCGTCCGCCTCGGCCAGCGAGCCGAGCATCCGGTAGGACACCGCCCTCAGGTGCGCGCGGTGCTCCTGGAACTCCTCTGCCAGCCAGTCCGTGGTCGTCACTGTTACCTTCCTCCGCCGCCCTTCGTCATACCCACAGACGATCTGAACGGGGCCGAGGTAACAAGGTAGGAGACGCAGATGACTGATCAGCCAGTAACGGACCGTCCGCAGGCGGCGCCGGGTGCCCAGACCCTCGCCATGCAGGGCCTGGTGAACCGGATCATCCGGGGGCTGCTGCGCACGCCGCTGGTGAGCCGGCTCGTCGGCAGCCGACTCGTCACGGTGTACGTCGTCGGCCGCAAGTCCGGGCGGCGCTATGCGGTGCCGGTCGCCTACACCAGGCACGAGGGAGACCTGCTCATCGGCACGCCGTTCGGCTGGGGCCGCAACCTCCGCACCGGGGAGGCGGTGACGATCCGGCTCAAGCA
>JBOHCG010000647.1:0-4476 GCA_050698735.1 Streptosporangiaceae bacterium
CCAGGCCAGCCGCGCCGAGCGCCGCTACCGGGCCGTCGACCCCGAGAACCGGCTGGTCGCCCGCGGCCTGGAAGCCGAATGGAACACCGCGCTGCAGGCACTGGCGGGCGCCGAGAACGAACTGGCCCGCCGCCAGCAGCACCGCCCCGCTACCTTGACCGCAGCCGAGCACGCCACGATCCTGGCCCTCGGCGAGGACCTGCACCAGGTCTGGGACGCGCCCACGACCACCGGCAAGGACCGCAAGCAGCTGCTGCGCACCCTGCTGGACGAAATCAAGATCACCGTCTGCCGCGACCACGACGGCGGCCGCGCCGACCTGCTGCTGCGCTGGAAAGGCGGGGCGATCACCGAGCTGACCGTCCCGCTCAAACGCAAGCCACCCAAGATCCGCACCAGCGAGGACACCGTCGACCTGGTCCGCCGCCTCGCCGTGCACTACCCCGACGCGAAAATCGCCGGGATCCTCAACCGGCAGGACCGCACCACGCCCCGCGGAATGTCATACACCGCCGGTAGAGTCCAGGGCCTCAGGCACTACTGGGGCATCCCGTGCCACCAGCCCAGCGACGACCCGCACGAAGGAGAACTGCTCACCGTGGCCGACGCCGCCGCCGAACTCGGACTCGCCCCGTCCACCCTGCACCGGTGGCTGAACGACGGGTTCATCCGCGGCGAGCAACTCACCCCCGGCGCCCCCTGGCGGATCCGGCTCACCCCCGCCATCCGCGCCCTGTTCGTCGACGACGCCCCCGGCGGCTGGCTGGCCATGCTGGAGGCCACCCTCGCCTACGGCGTCTCCCGCCAGACCATCATGCAACGTGTCAAGGACGGAAAGCTCCGCGCCCTCCACGTCCGCACCGGACGCAGGAAAGGCCTGCGTATCGAACCCCCGGCCCCCCAAGACGGGCTGTTCTGACTAACCACAATGAACAAAGGAGCAGTGTGACCATGCATCGAAGTTGCGGCTCATGACGTAGCCGGCGTCTATCGGCATGCGGTGGACCATCGACAGGTAGATCAGGTAGGGGCCCGCCTCGCAGGAGGGGCCGTTCCGCTTCCCCGCGGCCGACAGGGCCGGAGCACCGTCCGGGCCCAGATCCAGCCGGGTCAGCAGCGGTGCGGCGAACCATTCCTCCAAGTCAGGCCAGTGCTTGAGGAACCGGTCGTAGAAGTAGCGGCGGGATTTGATCACGGGGATGCGGGCCTGGCCCCGAGCGCGTATCCCGGCGTTGAAGACGGTGTCCAGCCAGGTGAAGTACTCCTCCCGGGACGCGTGCCGGCGCCGTGCCGCGGGCTCTGCCGTCAGGGCAACGGCGGTCACCGCTTGTTCTCCAGCGCCTGGGTGTACTCGGCCAGCACGGCCTCGTCAGAGACCCGGGTGTAGACCTTCACCGATTCCGGCGAAGCGTGGCCGAGGCGTTTCTGCAGCGACAGCTCCCGCATGCCGCCCTCCCACATGGCCGTGGCGTGTGTGTGGCGCAGGGCATGCGGGGTCGTCTCGGGGGTGCGCAAACCGAGCGCGCTCATCCGGCGGGAGAACAACCGGACCAGGGTGTCGTAGCTGAGCGGCTCGCACCTCTGCCTGCCCCGGCCGACCAGGAACACGAACGGGCTGGTCGCCTCGAGTGGCCGCTCGTGCATCACGTAGCGGCTGACCGCCTCCAGCGTGCGGGGTTCGTGCAGGTCGACGACCCGTTCGGTGCGGGACTTGCCGCGGGCTCCGCGGGGATGGTCGTCGCGTTTGCGGATCGTCACCCGGCGCCGGCCGTAGGAGATGTCCCCAAGGTGCAGCGACAGCACCTCGCCCGGGCGGAGCCCGCCGTCCAGCATGAGCAGCAGCATCGCCAGGTCCCGCAGCCGCTTCAGCCCCGACAGCAGCGCTTCCAGGTCTGGCTCGTTCATCGGCCGGGGCAGCCTGCGCGGCCGTTTCACCTGCACCACCCGGCGGACCGGCGGCTGACGGCTGGCCCGCCCCATGTATGGCTGATGACGACCGGGCACCCGGGCCAGCGCCGGATCGGCCCGCATCTGGACCGGCGAGACGCCGTACTCGTACTCCTCGGCGACGATCGCCCAGTCATAGAAGCTGGACACCGCGGCCAGGATCCGGTCCACCGTGGCCGGCGAGAGCAACCTGCCCGGCCCGTCCTGCCCGTCGGCGACCACCGCTAGGCCGAGCCGCTGCGCCGGGCGGCGGCTCGGCACCCGCCGCAGGAACGCCAGCAGAGCCAGCATGTGCGGCGCCCTGAAGTCCTGCCAGTCCAGGCCCTCACGATCAAGGAAGGTGAACAGGTACTTCAGGTCATACCCGTAGGCGGCCAGCGTGTTCGGCGAGAACTCCCGATCCCCAAGATGATCCAGGAACCGGCAGGCCGGCCCCACCGGCTCGCCGTCATCACCGACCAGCCGTACCCGGCGGACGATGCCACCATCCCGCTCCTTGATGACCCGCACCCGCGTCTCCTCGCCTCGTGCCAGCAACAGCACGAGCAACGTATGAGACGAAGAACGACCAATGGGAAGGAATCAAGAAAGATCCCTCAGCAGGTTGTCCAGATAAGAATGTCGTCGGCAAGTACAGCTTCCTGCTGCCCGACCTGGGCGAGGCCGGCGTCCGCGAGCTGCGCGACCCCGACGCCGAAGACGACGAGATCCCCGACTGAGGCCCGCCGACGGTCGATGGCCCGCCCCCGGGGACGCTAGCGGCGGAGGTCCGCGGCCAGCTCGGCAGGCGCCTTGTACCTGGCAGCAGGCAGCGGACCCGTCCAGGGGCTCGGCGATTGAACGCTAAGCCGGTTCGCCCAGCTTGCTGATGGTCCCCTTGAACGAGCGAAAGCGCCACCCATCCTGGCTGGGCGGCCACGTCAGCCCTCCTCGCTATCGGCCCTTTACCACAGAGAATAGCTTATTCTCTGTGGTAAAAGGGGCGCAAGGCGGCCCGGCGGCCGGCGGTCAACTTCGCAAAGCTGCTGGCTGGGGAGGCGGGCGTGACCGGGAGAGACGTTCGGGATAAGGTCTGGGAGAGCTGATTCTCTGTGATAACTGGGGCTGGGAGGGTGCTGGTGGCCGGGAAGCCGGGACGCGGCGGTGCGGTAGCGGCGATCGCGGGCGCCGGGCGCACCCTCGGGGCGGCGGTGGACGCGTTCCTGTCCGTGTCCCGGCCGGACACCACCGCCCGCACCTACGCCGGGACTATGGAGCACCTGGCCGCCCGGCTCGGCCGGGACCGGCCCCTCGCCGACGTCACGGACGGCGAGCTCGCTGATGCGGTCCAGGAACTATGGGGGCACCTGGCCCCGCGGACCTGGAACCGGCACCTCGCCACCGTCCGCTCGTTCCTCTCATGGTGCCGCGAGCACGGCTGGCCCGCCGGCGGGCTCTACCTGGCGGCCGACCGCAAGCCGGCTGCCGCCGACGACTCCAAGGCCATCCCGCTGCACGAGCTGGAGCGGCTGTGGACGAAGAAGGACATCCCGCTGCGCGAGCGGGCGCTGTGGCGGCTGCTGTACGACTCGGCATCCCGGGCGGAGGCGGTCCTTGGCCTGGACGTGCCCGACCTCGACCTGGCCAACCGGCAGGCACGCGCCCGCGTCAAGGGCGGCCACGTCCACCTGCTGCACTTCCAGACCGGTGCCGCCCGCCTGCTGGCCAAACTGATCGCGGGACGCGAGTCCGGGCCCGTGTTCCTCACCGACCGCCGCGCCGCCTCCCACCGGGTCACCGCCCCCGCCGACCTGGACCCGGAAACCGGCCGGGCCCGGCTGTCCTACGAGATGGCCGGGCAGTTGTTCAAGGACGCCACCAAGGGCAGGACCCTCCACCAGCTGCGGCACAGCCGACTTACCCACCTCGGCGACGCGAACGTGAGCGCGCCCCTGCTGATGACCATCTCCGGCCACAAGCAGCTCGCCACCCTCCAGCAGTACGTCAAGCCCAGCCAAGAAGCCGTCGCCAAGCTGATGGCCGACACCGACCCCGCCCGGCGACGGAAGTAACAGGCAACTCCGAAGATGTAGATCTCGACCGGGAACTCCCGGTAAGCCGGCCCCTCACGGGCACTCTGGCGGGAGTTTTCGTTCCTCTGCTACATCAGCCCCTACTCCACCCGCGGAGTCCGGGCCATGCTCGCCCGCTACGCCCAGCGTTCCGGCCTGCCCCGCAACATGCCCCCGCACCGGCTGCGGCACTTCCTGTTCACCTGGCTCAAGACCCAGGGCATCGATGACGCCCTCATCCAGCCCTACTCCGGCCACGCCCGCCGGGCCTCGCTGGAGATCTACTCCAAGATCGCCCTCGGCCCCGCCCAGGACACCTACGACCAGGTCATCGACCAGTTCCCCGTATAGACACCCTGACCCGGCTCAGTTCAGATCCGTCTTGCCGGTGCGGCCGGACCGTCCGGTCATCTCGGCCAGCTCGATCAGCCCGCGGAGGGCCTCGGCGGCCTTGCCGAATCCGGCGGCAGCGCTGGTG
>JBOHCG010000648.1:0-4469 GCA_050698735.1 Streptosporangiaceae bacterium
GGCAGATTACTCACGTGTTACTCACCCGTTCGCCGCTCGAGTACCCCGAAGGGCCTTTCCGCTCGACTTGCATGTGTTAAGCACGCCGCCAGCGTTCGTCCTGAGCCAGGATCAAACTCTCCGTTGAATGTCTATTCACAACCGCCGACGATCGCCGACGGATTGCTGACAAATTGAGAGTGCTTCCGAGATGGCCTTTCAGCCGCTTTGGAAGCGATCATGGCCGCCGTTAGTGAGGTCAGCCCATGCGGGCATTCCCCACTGACGGGGTTTGTGCTTATGTGCACTGGCTTTTAGCACGCTGTTGAGTTCTCAAGGAGCGGGCGCACACCTTCGGAGAACTCTCGTCCTCCTCTAGGGCAACCATCTAAACTTACCAGGCGAGGTACCTCTCGTCAACTCAGTTCGCCAGAACTTTGCCAACTCATGAACCTTGCCTGCCCCCAGCGTAGCCGATACCAGAGACCTGCGCGCACAGCACAGGTCCTAACTAGTCGACGTTCCTGGTGGCTCCCCGGGACCTGACCCGCGTTGCGAAGTCATCCCCTCGGGGCAAGATGAACTTTAGAGAACCTTGGCCTCCTCGTCAAATCGAATCGCGATTCTCGCGGCACAATCTTGGCGATCCGCGTTACTGCAGGTCAGCCGGTTAGACGCGGTGGCGCGCGAGCACCCCGCAACGGAGGAGGCCTCGAAAAATTTCCTCGATAGGCGCTTCGCGGCAAAATGAGCGCACGATAGCGCCCCGATCTGCCGCCTGGTCCGGATCGACCACGTAAAGAACAATCACGCCGAACTGGAGCCGACGCAGGCCCCGTCAGGCAGGGACGACCTCGACGGCGGCGACGGTGCGCTTGCCACGGCGCAGGATCAGGAAGCGCCCGCAGAGCAGGTCACCGGTGTCGGGGGCGGCGTCCACGTCGATCACCTTCCTGTTGTTCAGGTAGGCGCCGCCCTCGGTGATGGCCCGGCGAGCGGCGGACTTGCTCGCAACGATCCCCGTCTCCGCCATCAGGTCGGTAATGGACGGGAGCTGGCGGCCTGTCCCATTCAGCTCTCGGCCGAATTGGACATCAGCGGAGGGGATCTCGGCCTTGGCGGCCGCCAGGGTCCGCTCGTCTATTTCTGCGAGCTCCCCGTGGCCGAACAGGGCCTGGCTGGCGGCGATGACGCGGCACGTTTCTTCGGCTCCGTGTACGAGCGTGGCGACCTCCTCGGCCAGCGCGCGCTGGCCGAGCCGGGCGGCAGGCCGCTCCGCGGTCTCCGCCGCCAGGGCCTGGATCTCCTCCCGTGTCCTGAAGCTGAACACCTTCAGCAGGCCGGGCACCTCGGCGTCGGACACGTTCAGCCAGAACTGGTAGAACGCGTACGGCGACATCAGGTCGGCGCTGAGCCAGATCGCCCCGCCCTCGGTCTTGCCGTACTTGGTCCCGTCCGGCTTGGTGATCAGCGGTATGGCCACGGCGTGCACCGACGCGCTTTCCACCCGCCTGATCAGGTCCACGCCCGCGACCAGGTTTCCCCACTGGTCGCTGCCGCCGAGCTGCAGGGTGCACCCGTGGCGCCGATGCAGCTCAAGAAAGTCCAGGGCCTGCAGAAGCTGGTAGCTGAACTCGGTGTAACTGATCCCGCCGCCTTCCAGCCTGGCCTTCACCGACTCCCGGTCCAGCATCCGGTTGACCGAGAAATGCTTGCCGACGTCGCGAAGGAACTCCAGCGCCGTCATGGGCCCCGTCCATTCCAGGTTGCTAACAATCAGCGCGCTGGCCGATCCGGCGTCGAAGTCGAGGAACCTGGCCACCTCGCCGCGGATCCGCTCGACCCACCCGGCAACGACCTCGAGCGGGTTCAGTACCCGCTCGGCCGACTTGCCGCTCGGGTCACCGATCAGCCCGGTGGCCCCGCCGACCAGGCCGACCGGCCGGTGCCCGGCGAGCTGCAGCCGGCGCATGGTCAGCAGCAGCGCCAGGTGGCCGATGTGCAGGCCGGGTGCCGTCGGGTCGAAGCCCGCGTAGAACGTGACCTGCCCGGAATTCAGGGCCTCGCGCAGCTCGTCGATATCGGTCGTGATGGCGAGCAGGCCCCGCCAGGAAAGCTCGTCGATGATGTCGTCCACGCCAGCATGGTGCCATCTTCGGGTGCCTAAGGGGTAACCGGTTTGCGGCGGGGCGGTAGACGGACACGGTTGGCTCGCCGGTGATCCAGAACCGCCAGGGGATCTCGGCCGCGCGGCTGACACCGACCCGCGGGCCGGTGCTTATTTCTTTCATTTCTTCCGAACGATCGGTGGTGCGCGGCCAGATACGGCCGCTTGTGACCCGGAGCGGCGAACCGGCGACGCAGACGTCCGCGCCATCCTGCGAGCGATCGATGGCGAGGGCCTGGCAGAGCCGCGCCGGGCCGCGGGCCAGGTCACGCGCCGCCAGCGGCCTTGCGGCCGAGACGTCCGCCTCCTCGTAGCCGCCTGGCTTGCGGCCGGACCGGCGGGCGCGGGCAAGTTCCTCGCCCTCGATGATCGCGCCTGCCCGCAGCAGGACTGCGGACGCGCTGTTGTCGCCCAGGCAGACCAGGTTCACGCAGAAGTACATGCCGTAGGTGAAGTAGACGTAGGCATGGCCGGGCGGGCCGAACATGACCGCGTTCCTCGCGGTCTTGCCCCGGTAGGCGTGCGAGGCCGGATCCGTCTGGCCCGCGTACGCCTCGACCTCGGTGAGCTCGACCGCGACCAGGCCGTCGGCCGTCTCGTGCTCCAGGACGCAGCCGAGCAGATCCGGCGCGACAAGGACGGATGGCCGGGCGAAGAAATCCCTGGAGACCGGCACCCCGGGCTACCGGGACGCTGCCCAGGCGGCGTGCTCGTCGACCGTCGCCCGGAGCGCGGCGACCTGCTCGGCGACGCGTTCCGGGGCGGTACCGCCGTGGCCCTTGCGGGCCGCGAGGGCGCCGTCCACCGTCAGCACCTGCCGGACGTCCGGGGTCAGGTGGTCAGAGACCTTGGCCAGGTCAGCGTCGCTCACCTCGTCCAGGTCGCAGTCGTGCACCTGGCACCACACCACGAGGTGCCCCACCACCTCGTGCGCCTCGCGGAACGGGACGCCGCGGCGCACGAGATATTCGGCCAGGTCGGTGGCCAGCGTGAAGCCGGAGGAGGAGCCGCGGCGCAGGCGTTCCGGGTTCACCCGCATGGTAGCGATCAGGCCTGCCATGGCCGGCAAGACGAGCAGCAGGGTATCGACCGCGTCGAACACCGGCTCCTTGTCTTCCTGCAGGTCCCTGTTATAGGTCAGCGGCAGGCCCTTCAGCGTGGTGAGCAGGCCGGTCAGCCCGCCGATCAGGCGGCCCGCCTTGCCGCGGGCAAGCTCGGCCACGTCCGGGTTCTTCTTCTGCGGCATAATCGAGGACCCGGTCGCGTAGGCGTCGTCGATCTCGACCCAGCCGAACTCCTGCGAGGACCACAGCACTATCTCCTCGCCGAGCCGGGACAGGTGCACGCCGATCAGCGCCGCAGCGAAGCAGAACTCGGCGGCGAAGTCCCGGTCGCTTACCGCGTCCATGGAGTTCGGCGCGGCCGACTCGAAGCCCAGCTCGGCGGCGAGCAGCTCGGGATCCAGCGGCAGCGAGGACCCGGCAAGCGCGCCGGATCCGAGCGGGCTGACGGCGGCGCGACGGTCCCAGTCCCGCAGCCTGCTCACGTCCCGGACAAGCGCCTGGACGTGCGCGAGCAGCTGATGGCCGAACAGCACCGGCTGAGCGTGCTGCAGGTGCGTCATGCCAGGCGCGGGCACGTCACCGTTCGCCACCGCCTGGTCGATCAGCGCGGATTCCAGCTCGGCGATCCTGCTGGTGATGAACCGCACGTGATCTCGCAGGTAAAGACGCAGATCGGTGGCAACCTGATCGTTGCGGCTGCGGCCGGCCCGCAGCTTGCCGCCGAGCGTGCCGAGCCGTTCGAGCAGGCCGCGCTCGAGCGCGGTGTGCACGTCCTCGTCGGCTACCGTCGGCCGGAACGTCCCGGCGGCGGCCGACCGGTCCAGGTCGTCGAGTGCCTTGAGCATCGCGGCCAGCTCGTCGTCGGTCAGCAGGCCGGCCCCGTGCAGCACCCGGGCATGCGCCCGGGAGGCGCGCAGGTCATACCGGGCGAGCCGCCAGTCGAACTGGACGCTGACCGACAGCCGCGCCAGCGCATCGGCCGGCCCGGCCGCGAACCGCCCGCCCCACAACCGGGTCGCCGGCCCGTCATCCGACGCGCCCACGCCGCTCTCTTCGGTCGCACCGGCGCCCATTTGTCCCATTTATCCAGTTCTCCCGCACGTGCGTATTCCCGACGCCCCTACCCTACGGGGTGCGTGTCCCCCTAGCCCCGCCTATCGGGGCCTGCGGGCCCCGCACCCTGAACGCTCGCGTCCGTCGGCCGGGGTGCGGGGCCCCTTGCCCCCACCTATCGGGGGCTGCGGGCCCCGCACCCTGAA
>JBOHCG010000649.1:0-4469 GCA_050698735.1 Streptosporangiaceae bacterium
TCGCCGCGGCCAGGGGCGGCGGGATCGCGGACATCACCGTCGGCGACGTGCTGGAGCTGCTGGACGTCGAGCTCGGGGAGCTGTCCGCGATTCCCGGCGATGTCGCGGTGTTCTACCGGCTGCTGCGGGCCATGGGCATCTTCGGGCCGGGCGCTCCGGCGACATGGCGGGAGGTCCGCAGCACCGGCCAGCGCACTCCCGAGGAACTCATCGACCGCTACCGGCTGGAGTGCCGTCCGGTCCGCGACCTGCTCGTGGACTACCTCCGCGAGCGCCAGCCGGTGCTGGACTACGGGAGCCTGACCTCCCTCGCCTGCAACCTGGGCATGCGCTTCTGGCAGGACCTGGAGCGCCACAATCCCGGCATCAGCAGCCTGAACCTGTCCCGCGAGGTCGCCGGCGCGTGGAAGGAACGCCTGCGCACCAAGACCGAGACGGTCACCGGCCCGGACGGCACGACGGCCCAGGTCCAGGTGCCCCGGCTGAACTACTGGGAATGCCTCATCCCGGTGCGGGCCTTCTACCTGGACATCGCCCAGTGGGCTGCCGATGACCCCGCCCGGTGGGGGCCGTGGGTCGCGCCCTGCCCCGTCCGCGACGAGGAGACCAGCCGGCGCAAGGAACGCCGGCACCGCAAGTCCCGGATGGACGCGCGCACCCGCGAGCGCCTGCCCGTCCTGCCGGTCCTGGTCCAGACCGTCACCCAGCGGCTGCAGGAAGCCCGGGAACTGCTCGAGGCCGCCCGCCCGGCCGGGCACGGGGAGTCCTTCACCGCCGGCGGGCAGACGCTGACCCGCGTCATCACCCGGCACGGCACCGCCGTGGGCAGGATATGGGCCGCCGACCCGGCGACAGGGAAACGCCGCGACCTCACCTTCGAAGAAGAAAAGGCATTCTGGACCTGGGCGATCGTGGAAGTCCTCAGGAACACGGGCATGCGCATTGAGGAACTCCTGGAAATCAGCCATCACAGCCTTGTTCAGTACAAGCTGCCGGATACCGGGGATGTAATACCGCTTCTGCAGATAGCCCCCTCGAAAACCGACGCGGAAAGACTTCTCGTCGTTTCCCCGGAGCTGTCAGAGGTCCTTTCCGTCATCATAAGGCGCGTCCTTGGCAGCACCGGGAAGGTGCCGTCTATTACCGCATACGACAATCACGAGAAGATCTGGAACCCGCCGCTGCCCCTGCTGTTCCAGCGCCGGATCGCCGCCGAGAACCGGCGGATCAGCCCTGACGTTGCCCGGGACCTGCTCGCCGACGCACTCCGCGACACCGGCCTCACCGACCCGGCCGACGGCGGCCCCCTGCGCTATACCCCCCATGACTTCCGGAGGCTCTTTATCACGGATGCCGTCATGAACGGGCTCCCGCCGCATATAGCGCAGGTCATCGTCGGCCACCGGGACATCAACGTGACAATCGGATACAAAGCCGTCTACCCTGAAGAGGCAATCCAGTCCCACCTGGCATTCCTCGCCCGGAGGCGGGGATTGCGGCCTTCCGATGAATACCGGGTCCCCAGCGAGGAAGAATGGCAGGAATTCCTCGGTCACTTCGAGCGCCGCAAAGTCGCCACCGGGATATGCGGCCGCGCGTTCAGCACTCCTTGTATTCACGAGCATGCGTGCCTGAGATGCAGCATGCACTGGCCGGACCCCGCTCAGCGGCACCGGATCGCCGAGATCCGCGACAACCTCACCGCCCGCATCGCCGAAGCCGAGCGCGAAGGCTGGCTCGGCGAGATCGAGGGCCTCAAGATCAGCCTCGCCGGCGCCAGCGGCAAGCTCGCCCAGATCGACCGCCGCCCGAAGCCCGGCGGCCCCGTCGACATCGGCGCCACGATCCCCGTCGGCCCTCAGCAGGAAGCCAGCGCCCGCCATGACCGCTGACGAACTCACCGCGGCGCTTCATGCCTGCGCCGCCGGGCTCTACCCTCTCGAAGCCGGCGTCGCCCTGCTCGCCGGCAACGGGACGTTCCTGCGCCGCCCCGATTTCACCAGCCGCTTCATCACAACCGGCACCAGCATCAGCGACGGCATCACCTTGATGGCCTCCATCGACTGGGAGACCGCGATCACCGCCCTGCACGCTGGCGAACTGCCCTGCTCCGGCGGGGAACGCCGCATACTCCAACTGTCGTCCAGCCTCGCCGGCGGCACCCCCGTCGACCTGAACGACGCCGTCACCGGCCTCGACGACGACAACGTCGCCCGACTGGTCACCGCGATTCTCCACGCCTCCGGGAAACGCCCCAAACCCGGACTATATCGATGATCATCTTTAGTTCAGAGAAGCCGCGGTCGACCGCACCTTCCTCTACCGGCACCGGGACCTGCTGGAGAAAATCCACGCCCTCGAAGCCGCCCCGCCATCCGCCGGGACCGCGCCGGGCCCGGCGGTCACCCGCGCGTCCCTGCAAGCGGACCTGCTCGCCGCCCACGAACGTGCCCTGCGGCTCGACGCCCGGAACCGGCAGCTCGAAAAACGGCTCTCCGAAGCGCTCGGCGAACGGGCGTGGCGCGAATCGGGGCTCGGCGCGCCGGCCGATATCGACGCCCTGCACCAGAAGATCACCCATCTGGAGCAGCAGGCCGCCGACCTGCGCCTCCGGCTCGATGAACGCGACCAGGACCTGAACGCAGCCCGCGCCGCCAACCGAGAGCTCATGACACAGCTCAACCACACCACCGCCACGACACGCCAGTAACAAACTTGCACCACACCCGTCGCACACGGTAATGTTCTCACTATCAGCCTCTGAGCTGCGCAAACGCGGTGAACAGACCTCCGCTCGCGACGCGGACCCCTGGAGAAGGCAGCGGTGGCCAGGTAGGAGCGGATGGCGCAGAAGTTCTCGGCTCCGGTCATGGACCGCATGCAGCCGGAGACCTTGATGCGGAGCTTGCTCATCCGGATGACCCTTTCCGCTTCGTTGTTATCGAAGGGAACCCGCAGGTCATGGGCGAACCGGAGATAGTCCGCCTCGCGGTCGCGCATCCGGGTGGCCAGGGCGTGCCGTTTCTTCTGCAGAGCCGAGCGGCGGCCGGCGTTGACCGCGACCCCGGCGGCTGCCGCGTCGCGGAAGTCCCTGGAGTGCTTGCCCGCGATCTCGGGACCGATGCCGGCCTGGCCGGCGGCGCGTGCCGCCTCAGCGGCGCCCTTCAGCGCCAGCAGCGCGTCGATGGCCTGCTGAGCCCAGATCACGTCCAGGTCCGTCCCGGTCTGGGTGACCGCGACCAGCTCACGCAGGACATGGGCGTTACACAGGGCGTGCCCGGCGACGCTGGCGTAGGTGTCATAGGGTGCCCAGGCGTCATGGCAGGCGATCCCGGTGAACGAGGACAGCACCCCGGCGGCGTCCATGGCCTTGGTGCCGCGCTTGGGGTGCACGGTGATCAGGACGTGCTTCCCGGCCGAGGCGGAGTGGACCCAGGCGAGCTTGCCGGCGACCCGGAACCCGGTCTCGTCGAAATGGACGACCTCGCTGCTGAGCAGCGCCTTGATGATCGTGTCCAGGGCCGGGGCGATGCACCCGGCGATCTTCTTCGCCATCGAGGCGATCACCGACGGGGACGGCGCGCAGCCGAACATGTCCGCCAGCGCCGCGGCGGCCCGGTCCCGGGACAGGAACTGCCCGTGCCACAGGTAGGTGGCCAGCGCTGATGCCCGCGGCCCGTACTGCGCCGGGGCGTTCACCCCGTCCGGGGCCTCTGCCTTCGTGCGGGCACCGCAGCCGGGGCATTCCCGCTCGATCATCTGGTGCTCGGTGATCTCGGCCCTGACCGGCGGGATCTCGGTCACCTGCCGCCGTTCCATCCCGGTCACCGGCGCGCCGTCCAGCCCGGAGCGGCAGTTCCCGCAGCAGCCCGGCTCGTGCCGGATCACGTGATCAGGATGATCGGTCAGCTCCATCGTCTTGCCCGGCTGGCCCTTCGGGCGGCCCGGCCCGCGGCCGGACTTCTTGCGCAGCGACTGCGGCGCCGGCTTGCCCAGCCCGTCCTGCGACGGCGGCTTGCTGGAATTCTTCGAGTTCTTCGTCACCCGGGCAGCAAGTTCAGCGACCTGCGCGGCCAGCTGCTCCAGCTGCTCGCGCAGTCCCGCGATCTCGGCGTCCCTCGCCGTGACCTGCAGCCGCAGCTCCGCTATCTCCGCGTCCCGTTCCTCCAGCAGCCGGCGCAGCTGCGCGTTCGCGGCACGCAGCCCGGCATTGGCTGCCTGCAGCGCGGCCAGCTCACCAGCCGCGGGGGACATATCGGACACAAGCCGTATCTCACTGCAGCCGGCCCTCCGTAAGCAACACGACACGCCGAGCCGGCCGACAGTAATATCAAACCCGAAACCAGGCCGTCCTATAGCGGGACCTATCTAGTATGCCGCGCCGGAAATCTTCGCGATATATTTTGCCAGTGAGTCCAGGATCTCGTGGGCGGTCTTGGTCCAGGTGAAGGGCCGCGGGTTGGCGTTCC
>JBOHCG010000650.1:0-4445 GCA_050698735.1 Streptosporangiaceae bacterium
CCGGATCCCGCGCTGGCCCAGCTCAATCGCAGCGGAGCGGGTCAGCTGGATCACGGCTGCCTTCGCGGCGGAGTAATCGGTTCCGGTCCAGCCAGCGAGCCGGCCGCCGATGCTCGCGGTGTTAATCCGAAGTTACGTTCGCTCTGGGTGGGTTGCTGGCGGCCTGACCTGGGGTTTGCTGCTGGGGTTGTGGCGGGGTTCTGGCTACGGTGCGTGGTCTGGGCTTTGGGGACGGGTGGTCACTGGTTTCCGGGGCTGAGTTCCCGGGCGGCGACCGGCTCGTCGCAGCCGGGACACAGGCCGCCGGGGCCGATCGCGTGCATGAACGTGCCGCACTCGTCGCAGCGCTGACTTCCCAGTGCCCGGTAGCCGCAGCTGCCGCATTCATAGACGGTGACGGCGCGCCGGGTGCCGCGGGGCGGGGCGGGCGGCTCGGGGACGGCGGCGCCGCGGCGGCGCCAGGCAGCCTGCTTGCAGGCATCGGAGCACCACCGGCGGCGGCCGGAGGCGGTGAAGGGCTGCCCGCAGCCCGGGCAGGTCCGTATCGTAACGCCATCGTAACGCGACGGGGGTGCGGGGCCGGTGGTCACGGGTTCTCCTCGGGTGCGGCTATCTGAGGGTGAGGGGGATGGGGGCTCCGATGAGCTGGAAGGCTTCCCGCTGGGCGGGGGTGGGGTCGGCGAGCATCGCGATGGCGGTGGTGGTGCCGGCGAAGCGGACCTGGTTGCGGGTCAGGGTGGCCAGGTGGGCGAGCAGGCCGCGGAAGCTGCGGCAGGGCTGGCCGGCGCTGTCGCGGCGGCGGGAGGCCTTGGCCTGGGCGGCGGCGGAGCGGCTGGCAGGGGCGACGGGGTCGGCGGGGGCGGGCGGCTGCTCGTCGGTGAAGGTCAGCGGCGCCCATGCCTTGCGCAGGTGCCAGGTCAGGTAGCAGGCGAGCATGCAGATCAGCACGTGCGCCTTCACCCGTTCTTCGAGGTGATGCCAGATGGGCCGCAAGTCAAGGTCGTCGGCCTTGAGGTAGCGGAAGTCACGCTCGACGTACTTGAGGTTCTTGTAGGCGATGACCGCGGCGGGCGCGTCGAGCTGGCCGGCCGGCACGGGGGTGCGCAGCACGTAGAAGCCGTCCAGGGCGGCTTCGGCGTCGATCCGGTCCTGGCGGCGGGTGACGGCCAGGCTGTCGTCGGTGATGGTGACCTCGAAGTGCTTGCCGGTCTTGTACCTGCTGATCACCTTGCCGACCGCGACGCCGATCTCGCCGGCGCCGGCCACCCGCCCGGCCCGCACCCGGGCGGTGATGGGGGCGAGCAGCTTCTCGGTGGCGGCCAGCAGCTCCTCGCGGGTGCGGGCCCGGTCGGCGGCCAGGACCGGGTTGCGGCAGGCGATCAGCCGCTCGCCGGGGAAGTCACCGGAGGTGATCTCGGCCAGGTTCTGCTCGTCGAACAGGGACAGCTGCAGCGGGCCGCCGTCGGCCATCAGCTTGCGGATGGCGGGGGCGCGCAGCGCGGTGACCCAGCTGTAGGCATAGGCGTCGTCGCGCTGCGTCCCGTCGGCCATCTGGTTCAGGGCCTTGATCCGGGCTGTGGTGATCATGCCGCGATCGCCGACCATGACCATCTGCTCCAGCCCGAACTTGTCCCGCACCACCTGCACGATCTCGGCGAAGGACGCGGGGTCGCCGGTGCTGCCGGGGAACACCCGGACCGCGACCGGGCGGCCGGCCGGGTCGGTGAGCAGCCCGTACTCGATCTGCAGCCGGCCCTTCTTGCCGTCGCGGGAGTAGCCGCGGGCGGCCAGCGGGCAGCACCGGCCTTCCAGCCACGAGCTGGACAGGTCGAACAGGGCCATCTTCGACGGGTTCGGCTGCGGCGCCAGGTGCCGGGCGGCCAGCCTCGCCTCGATCTGGTCCTGCCGGGCCGCCAGCCAGTCCATCGCCGCGTACAGCTCGTCGGTGGAGCAGGCCGCCACGCCCAGGTCGGCGCCCAGCGTCGTGTCGGCCCACCACGACAAGGTGGACAGCTTGGAGGCCGGCGCCGCCACCCGGGAGATGATCAGCGCCAGCGCCCGGTCCCGCTGCGGGCAGGCCGCGCCGAGCAGCTGCGGCAGGCCGAGCTTCACCGCCATCGCGTGCACCGCGGCGACGTGCCCGTGCGGCACCGAGGACTCGATCGTCACCGCGCTCCCGGCCGGCACCAGCACGGTGCCCTTCAGCGCCGCCTCGATCGAGTCGACCACCTGATCGGGCAGCCCGGACAGGTTCGCCAGCGTCTCGTGCCGGACCTTCCCGGCGTCCCGGTAGCTGCGCCGCAGGTAGCGGGACTCATAGTCGCGGCGCTGGCCGTCCCTGCCGCTGTAGCCGCTACGGATCCTGGCCACATGCATCGCCGCTGCCTGCTCTGCCATAACCATCATGATATCGGAGAACGCAGCGATCCGCGTTCACGACACCAAGATTTTCCTGGCTACACTGTCCGGCCAGGCAGTCGCCATCCATGCAGGTCAGGACCAAGAGTTCTACGCAGAGTCACAGCAACTTCGGTTTACGGGCCCATCTGCGGGACGATATGGGGCATGATCGCGCTTCTGACCCGCGTCCTCGGCAAGGGTCACCGTCGGAACGTGGTGTTCCTGCTGGCCGGGGCCATCGCCTGCACGGTGGTCGGCGGAGCCGTGTTCGCGGCTACCCAGAAGGCTCCGTTCACCACGGGCCTTTACTGGGCGATCACGACAGCGACGACGGTGGGTTACGGTGATGTGACACCGCACAATGCGTCGGGCCGGGTCGTGGCCTCGCTGACGATGCTGACCACGATCCCGATGCTTGCCTCGGTTTTCGCGCTGGTGACCGGAGCCGCCGCGGCGGCTGGAATACGGAGGGTGCTGGCGATGGGGCGGCGATTCCCGGAGAGCGGTTACCGCATTGTGGTCGGCATGGACCCGGCGGTGCCCGCGATCCTCGACGAGCTCGTGAAGGTCGGCGACCCGGTCGTGCTGGTCGCGGACGTGGAGCCGGCCAAGGTCCGCGGCGAGGTGCACGTGGTCCGCGGCGACCCGACCCAGGAGACGGTGATCCGGTCGGTCAAGCCAGCGGCGGCGCAGCAGGCACTGATCACCGGGGCGACCGACGGTGACGTGCTGGTCAGCGCCGTGCTGCTGCGCAAGCTGGCGCCCAATCTGCCGATCGTCGCCCTGGTCCGGTCGGCGTCGGTCCGCGAGGCCCTGCGGGACCTGGGTGTCGAGCTGACCATCTCGGCCGAGGGCCTGATCGCGCACACGCTGGCCATGAGCCTGGAGGCGCCGCACGCGGGCGAGCTGCTCAGCCACCTGGTGGAGTCGGACCGGCACAGCCTCACCGAGACCGAGGCATCCGGCGACGCGATCGGCAAGCGCCTGTCCGCGGTCCGCGCCGAGCAGGCCGGGCTCGTGCTCGGCCTGGTGCGCGTCGGCAAGGTCGTGCTCGGCGTCGGCGAGGACCCGGTCGTGGCCTCCGGTGATCACCTGCTGATCGCGGAGCCGGTGCACAGCAGGTCTGCTGCGGGGTGAGCCAGCGGATCCGGACCGCGGTCCGTGTCGAGGGGGTCGTCCAGGGGGTCGGCTTCCGACCGTTCGTGTACTCGCTCGCGACCAGCCTCGGGCTTGGCGGCCTGGTCGGCAACGACGCCGACGGGGTGTTCGCCGAGGTCGAGGGGGACCCGGCGCTGGTCGAGGAGTTCCTGGCGGGGCTGGCCAGCAACGCGCCCCCGCTGGCGCGGATCGAGCGGGTCACCACGTCGGCCCTGCGGCCCGACGGCACCACGTCGTTCGCGATCGCGCCGAGCCAGCCGGGTGCCCAGCGGCGGACGCTCGTCTCCGCCGACACCGCGACCTGCGCGGACTGCCTGGCCGAACTCGCTGACCCCGGCGACCGGCGGTTCGGCTATCCGTTCATCAACTGCACCAACTGCGGCCCGCGGTTCACGATTGTCCGCGACGTGCCCTACGACCGCCAGCGCACCACGATGGCCCCATTCGCGATGTGCGACCTGTGCGCGGCGGAGTATCACGATCCGGCCGACCGGCGCTTCCACGCCCAGCCGACCTGCTGCCCGGCCTGCGGCCCGGCGCTGTGCCTGCTCGGTCCCGGGGGGACGGCTGCGTCCGGTGAGCCGCTCACGGCCGCGGCGGCCATGCTGCTGGAGGGAAGGGTACTCGCGGTAAAGGGGCTGGGCGGCTATCACCTGGCCGTCGACGCGTCCGGCGAGGCGGCGGCAGCGGCGTTGCGGGCACGCAAGCACCGCGAGGACAAGCCGTTCGCCGTGATGGTGGCCGACGTCGCGGCGGCCCGCCGGCTGTGCGAGGTGGACGAGGCCGCCGCTGGCCTGCTGGCCAGCAGCCGGCGGCCGATCGTGCTACTGCCCCGGTTGCCCGGCTCCGGCCTTGCCGAGGCGGTCGCGCCGGGGAACCGCCAGCTC
>JBOHCG010000651.1:0-4439 GCA_050698735.1 Streptosporangiaceae bacterium
GTGCCGAGGCCGTTCCGCACGTTGTCGTTGACCACCTTCCAGCCTCGCTGGGTGGACCAGTCGTAGTCCTGCCTGCCCTCTGCCTCGGTGCGCAGCGGCGTGCTGTCTACGACCAGGCCCAGCCCGTACGGGTCGTCGCCGCTCACGCGCGAGTCGGTCACGTAGACGGTGTTGTCCGCCCCGTCCACGTCCAGGTCGAGCCGGGCGACGATGAAGTGCTGGTGGAACGGCGCGTAGGTGCCCTGGTCGACCAGGGTCCCGGTCGGCGGCGGGCCGCCCTCGCCGAAGTGCGAGGTGACCAGGATCCCGGTGGCGCGGACCTCGCACTCGATGTTCCCGTCCTGGTAGAAGCGCCAGTACACGAGGTACTCGTAGTTGGCCACGGTGACGTGGAAGGAGACCACGAGCCGCCGGGCGCGCCGCGAGGTCGCGCCGGCCCGCTCGTCCACATGCTTCCACAGGATGCCGCTGTCCTCCTCGTGGATGCAGATCGCGTTCGGTATCGTGCGGGGCTCGCCGCGGGAGTCGTGCACCGCCGCGTCCAGGTAGGCGATCTCGCCCAGGCAGTCGCAGCCGAGGGCAAGCGACGTGGTCATGAAGCCCAGGCCCCACTCGCCGATGTCGAACGCGGTCCGGCGGTAGTGGTCGAGGGTGGCGTCGCGGTACGGCACGAACATCTCGGCGAACGAGAACCGGTGCGCCACAGGGCGCCATCGCTGTCCGTCGCGCACGGCCACTTGATGCAGCACCAGGCCCTCGCGATAGTTGAAGCCCAGTCGCAGCCGCCAGTTCTCCCATGACAGCAGGTGGCCGTCCAGGGTGAAGCCGACGCCTTCCGGCTGGGTGATCTGCAGCGGCTTGACCTCGCGCGGCGGCATCCCGGTCAGCTCGGGCAGGTACTCCCCCATCACCTCGGGCTGGGCGGTTATATCCGGCGTGTCCTCGATTTCCAGCAGCGTCATGCTGTTCAGGTCGACGATCGGGTGCAGGCCCGTGACGTGATGGGCGTACGGGCTGCCCAGCTCGCTGCCGCGGTACCAGACGTCGGACCAGCCGATCCGCTGGCCGCGGTAGCGCTCGGGCACCAGCGCGGCGCCGTAGGCCCACATGTCCGTGAGCACGAGCGACATGTCGGTGATCCCGCGCCGCGCCAGCGCCTCGGCGATTGCCGGATGCGCGCGGAGCATCTCATCGCACTCATGCCACTCGTCCACGGTCATGTTCGGCTGAATGCCCGGCAGGCGCTCCCACCCGCCGACGTTGTCATCGGTCAGCGACACCACCGCGCGGTAGGCCTCGCCGTCCGAGCGATCCCAGCACACGACGATGGCCTCGCGGCGGGCCTCCGGATCGGTCTCGAGGTCCGCCAACTCGCCCTTAGGCGGCTCCCTGAGCTCGATCGAGGCGAACCGCCAGCCGGGGCCGACGCCGCGGTCGCGTCTGAGGATCGCCGCCGCCTGGCGGATCTCCGCCTCGGTCAGCGGGTCCAGCGGATGGGCCGGGTTGGTCACGATAACTCCTCCACTCCCGCAGGCAACAGCTCTTGGAGATTATCGTCGTGGAATGCACAGTGTGGACGCCACCACCGAGGCGATGATCAGGTCGGTGCTCGCGTACGCGGAGAACAGGCTGCGGCTCAACCCGGTACCGCTCGACAAGGGCTCACGGGACCCGGCCGAGCTCGACGCGGCGCTGAGGGGGCTGCTCGGCCGCGACCCGCACGACAGCGACCAGGTGCTCGGCGTGTACGCCTCGGTCATCGCGCCCGCGGTGATCTCGGCGGACAGCCCGCGCTTCCTCGGGTTCATCCCGGCCGCGCCGACGAAGGCGTCGCTGCTTTTCGACATGCTCATCTCGTGCGCGTCGATCCAGGGCATCTCCTGGCTGGAGGCGGCGGGCGCGATCCAGGCGGAGAACCAGGTGCTGCGGCTGATCGCGGACCGGGCCGGGATGCCGGCCTCGGCCGGCGGGTGCTTCGTCTCCGGCGGATCGGCCGCGAACCTGTCCGCGCTCGTCGTGGCGCGCGAGATGGCGAAGCGGCGAACCAGCGCGGCGGGGAACGGCCGGCGGTGGCGGGTGGCGGTCGGCGAGGACGCGCATTCCTCGATCATCAACACGCTGAAGATCCTGGAGATGGACGCGCTCGTGGTGCGCTCCGACGATCACCGGGTGACCGGGGCCGGGCTGCGCGCGGCCATCGAGGCGGACGGCGACCCCGGGTCCCTCGCCGCGGTCGTGGCCACCTCGGGGACCACGAACGCGGGCATCATCGACGACCTGAAGGGCGTGGCAGCCGTGGCGCGCGACTACGGCCTGTGGTTCCACGTGGACGGCGCCTACGGCGGCGCCGGGCTGTTCGCGCCGAGCGTCCGGTACAGGTATCACGGGATCGAGCACGCCGACTCGTTCATCGTGGACCCGCACAAGTGGCTGTTCGCCCCGTTCGACTGCGCGGCGCTGCTGTACCGGGACCCGGCGCTCGCCCGGTCCGTGCACAAGCAGGACGCCTCCTACCTCGACGTCATCCACGACACGCCGGGCGAGTGGAACCCGACCGATTACGCCTACCACCTGACCAGACGGGCGCGCGGCCTGCCGCTGTGGTTCTCGCTGTCGGTGTACGGCGTCGACGCCTACACCGAGGCGATCGAGGCGGCCATCAGCCTGGCCCGGCATACCGCGGCGGAGATCACGGCCAGGGACAACCTCGAGCTGATCAGGGAACCCGAACTCGGGGTGGTGCTCTTCCGCCGCCTCGGCTGGGACACCGGGCAGTACACCCGGTGGGCCGACCGGCTGCTGCGCGATCAGATCGCCTTCATCCCGCCGAGCGCATGGGAGGACGAGACCGTGGCCAGGTTTGCGTTCCTGCATCCGCAGACCTCGATGGACCTGGTCCGGCAGATTCTCGACCGGATGGACTGAGGTACGCGACCGGACCGTTGAATAGATGACCGCGTGGGCAGCGGATCTGCGCGCTGTCAAGCGGACCGTCGGTCGATTCGACGGTGTACCAGTACCCCACGGCGGCCGGCAGCCCGCACCTGACCGCGCCGCACTCATCCATGTAGGCCGGGCAGTCCAGGAACATCACGCTGGTTTGCATCTCGTCCTCCCGTTCATGGTTCGGGCTCGCTACGGCCTGACCTCGAACACGACGTTGAACGGCGTCTCGCCAGCCCGGCGGAAGCGGGTCAGGCCCGCCTGGGTGGCCGGGCGCTCGAGGAGGCGCGCCGGACGTCTGCTATCGGCGTGCTACCAGTCCTGCTGACCCGCCTGGCGATGGATCAGGCGGGTGCGGATCGATGGGCCGAAGCAAGCGCTGGGTTCCACGAAGCGATCGGCCTGGCCAGGGAGACTGGTCAGCTCAGCGACCTGTCCGCCGCCTTGGCTCGCCTCGCGTTGATAGAAGCCTGGCAGGGCAAGTCGCAGCGCAGTCGCCTGCACGCCGACGAGGCGCTTCGCCTAGCTCGCGAAATGGGCCTCGGATGGGTCGAGGTGTGGGCGCTCGCCACGCTGGGTGACCTTGAGCTCAGCCTGGGTCGGCCAGAAGCCGCGCTTGCTCAGTTCGAAGAACAGCGCGCCCCTCTCCGCTCGCGCGGCATGCTGGATGCCGATCTGTCCCCCGCAGCCGAACTTGCCGAGACCTACCTGCGCCTCGGTCACAGACAGGAGGCCGCCGGGGTAACCGTCTCCCGGCGCGGTACTGAGCCAGCCGGCGGGCCACATGGATCTGCTGCTCGAAATGGCGGGCCAGCGGCACGTAGATGAACGGCCTGCGCGCCGCCGCCAGTTCCATGGTCGTGGTCAGCCCGCCCTGGACCACAGCCAGGTCGCAGGCAGCCAGGTGCACTCTCGTAGTCCGGTTCGCGTGCGCGCATCGTGTTCCTCCGGTCAGTCGGCCAGGATCGCACCAACAACTGTGCCCAGGTTCGCACGGACGGGCAACCGGCAGATTCTCGACCGGATGGATTGACCCACGGCTGAACCGGCCCGAGCCCGCACCCGTTTATCAGGGCGGGGACCACGGGGGGCCGTCGCCTGCCCGCGTATGGACAGTCCAGCGGCCTACATCGTCGGCCGCTCGTCAGAGGGGGGCACTGCCTTCCAAGAGGGGAGCACGGTGAACCATAGTGGCCTGGACGGTGCCGGCCGACGGTGCGGCTGGACCTCTCGCTCAGCTCGTCTGGCCCACCCGTGCTGACGAGGTCGACCGTCATCGGGACCGGCTACCCGTGGCGGGCGAATAAGGCGGCGCTGGTCCTGGCGCCCACCGGCCTGGCGCTGAGCCGGAGCGGGACGCTGTACGTGGCGGACACGATGACCAACACGATCTCGGCCATCCCCCAGGCGCTGACCCGCGGCAACGCGATGCAGGCCGTCGCCACGACCATCTCCATCGGCGGCGCGCTCAACGCGCCGCTCGGCATGACGCTAGC
>JBOHCG010000652.1:0-4422 GCA_050698735.1 Streptosporangiaceae bacterium
CCTTTGCGACGCGCTCCGCCCACTGCTCCACCGCCCGGCCCTCCACCTCCACGCTGCGCCCGCAGTTGCGGCAGGTCAGGTGGTGGTGATGCACGCTGGTCTCGCACTGCCGGTAGAGCGTCTCGCCGCTGGCGTCGCGGATCGCGTCCACGCTGCCCTGCTCGCAGAGCGCCTGCAGGTGCCGGTAGACGGTGGCCAGGCCCACTTGCTCGCCGCGGCGCCGCAGTTCGGCGTGGATCTCCTGGGCGCTGCAGAAGCCGGGCATGCTGTCAAGCGCGGCGGCCAGCGCCTGTGCCTGCCTGGTCCCGCGCGTCCTGGTGCCGCGACCTGTCGGCTCCTGTGCCACAGTCGCACGGTACATCGTCAACGTCGTTCCTCCCAACGCCCTGCCCTTAGATTCGGGCCCCAGGTTCCGGTTTGCAAGCGAAACTGGGAATCATTATCGTTATCGCTAACGTTCAGGGTCTCAGTCGCGATTCCCAGGAGGGTCGATCATGCGGAACCGGTACGGGGCGTGCGCCGTGGCGCTGGCTGTCGGGCTGGGGCTGCTGTCGGGCGGGTGCTCGGCGACCCAGGGCGACCCGCCAGGGGTGGTGGTCGCGGTAGGTGCGGAGAACGAGTACGCGAACGTCATCCAGCAGGTGGGCGGGAAGTACGTCCAGGTCAGCGCCATCATGAGTAACCCTAACACCGACCCGCACACGTTCGAGGCGAGCGCGTCCGTGGCCCGGGAGGTCAGCGCCGCCCAGCTAGTGGTGCAGAACGGCGTGGGCTACGACACGTTCATGAACACGATCGAGAACGCCGCGCAGGACTCGGCGCGCAAGGTCATCACCGTGCAGGACCTGCTCGGCCTGCCGACCGACACGCCGAACCCGCACCTGTGGTACAAGCCGAGCACTATGCCGGCCGTCGCGAACGCCGTGGCCGCCGACCTGGCCGCGCTGCAGCCCGCGCACGCCTCCTACTTCAAGGCCAACGCGGCCGCGTTCATCGGCTCGCTCGACGCCTGGAACCAGGCGATCTCCGCGTTCAAGGCGAAGTACTCCGGCACGCCGGTGGCGACCACCGAGCCGGTGGCCGACTACATGCTCCAGGCGGCCGGCGCGGACAACATGACGCCCTGGGCGCTGCAGGCCGACATCATGAACGGCACCGATCCGTCGGCGCAGGACGTCGCGGCGGAGCGGAGCCTGTTCACCCAGCACAAGGTCAAGGTGTTCCTCTACAACCAGCAGGTGACGGACTCGCTGACCGAATCGTTCATCGCCCTGGCCAAGGCGAGCGGCATCCCCGTCGTCGGCGTCTACGAGACCATGCCGGCGCCCGGTTACGATTACCAGTCGTGGATGCTGGCCGAGGTCAAGGATCTGCAGAAGGCTGTGGTCAGCGGAGTATCGAGCGAGCGACTGTGATGGATGAACTGGTCCGGCTTGACGGTGTCGGGGTTCGGCTTGGCGGCAGGGAGGTCCTCTGCGACGTCTCGCTGACCATTCGCCCCGGCGAGTTCACCGGGCTCATCGGGCCGAACGGCGCGGGCAAGACCACCCTGCTCCGGGTCATCCTCGGCCTGCAGCCGGTCACCTCGGGCACGGTGGCGATCGAGGGCAGGCCGCGGGTGCCGCGGGACGCCTCGATCGGCTACGTGCCGCAGAAGCTGGCCATCGAGCCCGACATGCCGCTGCGGGTCAGGGACGTGGTCGCGCTCGGCATCGACGGGCACAAGTTCGGCCTGCGGCTGCCGTCCCGGGCGCGCCGCGAGCAGGTCAGCGACATGCTGACGGCGGTCGGCGCGCAGCGGTACGCCGACGCCAGGATCGGCGAGCTGTCCGGCGGCGAGCAGCAGCGGGTGATGATCGCGCACGCGCTGATCAGCAGGCCGCGGCTGCTGCTGCTCGACGAGCCGCTGGCCAACCTGGACATCTCCAGCGAGCAGGGCATCGTCTCGGTGCTTGCCAGGCTGGCCAAGGCGGAGCGGATCGCGGTGCTGCTCTCGGCGCACGACATGAACCCGCTGATGCCGGTCATGGACCGGATCGTCTACGTGGCCGCGGGCCGGGTCGCGGTCGGCAGCACCGACGAGGTGGTCCAGCCCGAGGTGCTCAGCCGCCTGTACGGCAGGCACGTCGACGTGATCCGGGTGCACGGCCGGGTCCTGGTGGTCGCCGCCGAAGGAGTCGACGAGGCAGCGGCCGCCGCCGAGGACGCGAGCGTGGTGGGATAAGGATGGGGCACGTCTTCGAGCCGGGCTTCTTCGCCAGCAGCCCGGTGCACATCGCGCTCGCGGTCGGCACCGTGATCGCGATCACCTCGGCCGTGGTGGGGGTGTTCACGGTCACCAGGGGCCAGTCGTTTGCCGGCCATTCGCTCGCCGACATCGCCACCACCGGCGGCTCGGGCGCGTTCCTCGTCGGCGTCAACCAGTTCTGGGGGTACCTGGCCTTCGGCGCGGGAGCGGCCGCGTTCATGGAGATGATAGGCGTCCAGCGCCGCCGCGGGCGGGACGTGGCCACCGGCGTGGTGCTCGGCGCGGGCCTCGGCCTTGCCGCGCTCTTCCTCTACCTCGGCACCCAGTACAGCTCGACCACCGGCGCGTCGTTCACGATCCTGTTCGGCTCGATCTTCGTGCTGACCTCGTCCACCGTCCCGGCGCTGATCACCTCGGCGCTGCTCGCGCTGGCCACCGTGGTGGTGCTGGCCCGGATGCTGCTGCTGAGCTCGCTGAGCCCGGACATCGCCGCGGCCCGCGGCGTGCCGGTCCGCGCCATCGGCGCGCTCTTCCTGATGGCGCTCGCCGTGTCGGTGGCGCTCTCCGCGGTGATCATCGGCGCGGTGCTGAGCACGGCGCTGCTCGTCGGGCCGGCCGCCACCGCGCTGCGGCTGGTCAAGGGCCCCGTCCGGGCGATGGTGACGGCGGCGGGCATCGGCGTGCTTGCCGTCTGGCTCGGCATCCTGCTTGCCTACGACAGCTTCTACTGGCCGCCCGCCGGGCGCGGCTGGCCGGTCAGCTTCTTCGTCGTGACGCTCGTCGTCGTCGGCTACCTGGCCGCCGACCTGCGCCCGCAGGCACGCCGGGGCTACGGGATCGCCCTGCCGGAGAACGCGGACACGGAGCAGGCATGTTCACCGGTCTGATGCTGAACACCTGGATCGCGGCGACCGCGGTCGCGGTGATCGCGGGGGTGACGGGATTCTTCGCGGTGCTGCGCGGTTCCACGTTCGCGGCGCACGCGATACCCAACGGCGCGTTCGCCGGGGCGGCCGGCGCGACGCTGCTCGGGTTCAACCCGCTTGCGGGGCTCGCCGTCTTCTCGGTGGCGGGCGCGCTCGGCATCGCCGGGCTCAGCCGCCGGGCCCGCAGCGACGTGGCCACCGCGCTGACGTTCGTGATGATGCTCGGGATCGGCGCGCTGTTCGTCAGCTGGAGCACCGAGTACGCGCAGGAGGCATACGCGCTGCTGTTCGGCGAGGTGTTCGGCGTCGCGCAGGACGAGGTGGTGCCGATCGTCGTGCTCGGCGCGGTGTCGATCGCGGCCATCATGGTCATGTTCCGGCCGCTGATGCTGTCCTCGGCGCTGCCGGAGGTGGCGGCGGCGCGGGGCGTCTCGGCCCGCCGGATGGAACTCGCGTTCCTGGTCGTGATGGCGCTGGCCACCAGCATGACCGTGCCGGTGGTCGGCGCGCTGCTGATGTTCAGCCTGATGATCGGCCCGGCGGCCGCGGCCAGGTCGCTGACCGCGCGGCCGGGCCTCGCGATGACCCTGTCGGTGGTGATCGCGCTTGTCACGGTCTGGGTCGGGATCATGGTCTCCTACCAGACCAACTGGCCGCTCGGCTTCTTCGTCGGCGTCGCGGGCGGCGTCTTCTTCCTCGGCGGCCGGGCGTACGCCGCGATACGGCGCCGGACGGAGCGAAGCTCCGACCGGCCAGCGAACCCGGGCCTTGCGCCCGGGTGAGCGCCGGTACTACGGCGAGCACCGCAGCCGGGGCGCGTAGCGCGGCGGGGGGTTCCGGGGGGTCGTCCCTCCGGGCCAGCACCGCGTAGCGTGTGAAAGGTGAACCGGCTGAAGGATTCTACGAGCCCGTATCTGCTCCAGCACGCGGACAACCCGGTGGACTGGTGGCCGTGGTGCGAGCAGGCCTTCGAGGAGGCGGCCAGGCGGGACGTCCCGGTCATGCTGTCGGTTGGCTACGCCGCCTGCCACTGGTGCCACGTGATGGCGCACGAGTCGTTCGAGGACGCGCAGACGGCCGCGTTGCTCAACCAGCACGTGGTCGCGGTCAAGGTGGACCGGGAGGAACGGCCCGACGTCGACGACGTCTACATGACCGCGACGCAGGCGATGACCGGCCAGGGCGGCTGGCCGATGACGGTGTTCATGACCCCGCAGAAGGAGCCGTTCTTCTGCGGCACCTACTTTC
>JBOHCG010000653.1:0-4421 GCA_050698735.1 Streptosporangiaceae bacterium
GGGAAGGGCCGGGCATGGCGGGATCGAAGAGGCCGGGCGAGTACATGGGCAAGGTGATCGGCCTGGAGGAGCTGGCGGAGATGCTGGCCCCGTTCGGGATGATCGTGAAGGCCGGCCGGCATGCGGAACTGGACTACCAGGCGATGCAGATGGCGCACGCGCTGGCCGGCTGTGTCCAGGCGCACGCGTCCCGGGCCGAGGACGCTTACCGGATCAGCGCGTGCGCGAACGGCGAGGACGACAAGGAGACCTGGGAGCACATCACCCAGGCTTCCTTGATGGCGTTCGCGGGGATCAACTGCCGCTCTGCCGCCGATGAGCTGGCGCTGATGTCCTGGCAGGCGACCCGGCTGGCTGGCGCGCTCGGCGCGCTGGACTTCCCGGGCCCAATCCCGCGGGAGGGCAACGTCGGGTCCGGGGACACGCTGATGCGCACCATCCGGCTGACGGCCGCCGCCCTGTCGGGCATGCTCAAGGCTGCGCACGCCGCCGCCGGCCCGGACCGGCAAGACGGCGACCTCGCGGTGGCCGGGCAGGGCCTGGTCAAGGCGATGACCGCGCTCAAGGCCGCATCTGGTGACGCCGGCCTGCACACCGCGGCCGGCGAGCTGATGGGTATGGGCGACTGACTGCCCCGCAGCACTGGTCAGGCTGCGAGGCCGAGGTCGAGGTGACGGTCCATCTCGATGTCGATGGTTCCGTAGAGGTTGGCGTTGGACCAGAACAGCGGGGACAAGCCGCGCCGGTCGGCAGCGGTCATCTTCTTCTGCCAGGCGGGGTCCTTGAGGACCGACTGGACCAGCAGGGTGTTGATGAACACCAGCGCGGACTGGAGCAGGTGCAGGCAGAGCATGGAGACTTCCTGGTGCTCCTTGTCGCTGCCGCCGAGGATGCCGGAGTTGCCGTAGTACAGGTCGGTGTTGGCCGAGTTCCAGTTCTCCACGACCTGCAAGCCCTCGTGGATCTCCCGGCGCAGTCCCTCGGAGGCGATGTACTCGGCGACGAACACGCTCTTGACCGCCTTGCCCAGCTCCTCGATGGCCTTGTAGGTGGGGTGCTTGGGGCCGCCGCGGGTGAAGCGGCGCAGTACCTGCTCGGCCTCGGCCGTGCCCAACCGCAGCGCGGTGGCGTATTTCACCATCTGGTCGTACTGCTGCGCGATGATCTCCCAGTCGACCGGTTTGCCGTCCGCCATTCCGGCCAGGCAGGACGGGACCTGGTCGTCGGCGTCGGCCTTGGCGAGTTTCTGGCGGGCGATGTTCTTCATCCGCGGGAGCAGCTTGAATCCCAGCAGGTAAGAGAACGCGAACCCGACCAGGCTCTGGCCGTGGGTGTCGGTGTACTGGCGGTCGATGGTGGCGTCGGTGCAGTGCCGCAGCACGCCCTCCATCATCGCGGCGACCTCGGAGGCGTTGCATGACCGCAGCTGGGAGTAGACGCACACCGACTTGCGGTCCACGTGCCAGTAGATCATGACTCCGTTGCCGCCGTAGCGGACGTGGTACTCGGTCATCATGTTCGAGGACCACGACCCGAACTTCTTCGAATCGGACGCGCACGCGGTGCCGTTGCCCCACCATAGCGGGTCGCGCATCTTCAGGGTGGCGTTCACCAGGGTGGCGGTTGCCTTGCGCAGGTTGTCGCGGTTGATGAACAGGTGGCGGGTGGCCCGCAGGGCTGCCTCGGTCTCGCCGTGGCGGCCGCCGTCGGCGACCCGCTTGACCCCGACGTTCGTGCCCAGCGCGTACAGGACCAGGAGCAGGCGCTTGCGGATCACCTCCCGCGGGGTCGCCTCGCGTGTCGCGACCGTTGTGAACGCGTCGGTGAAGCCGGTGACGAAGTCGGACTCCTTCAGGAATTCCAGCAGGTCGATGATCCCCCAGCGGGCGGCGACCTCGGTGTGCAGCGCCCGCAGGCTGTCGGGCACGGCCAGCTTGCCCAGGTCCGGGATGTGCCAGCGTGGTTCGCCCCGGTATGTCTTCACCTTCGTGCCGCCGGAGCGGTTCTTGCTGACCGCCTCGGCACACGCGGCCATCGAGGCGCGCATCTGCTCCTTCAGCGCGCCGATGAACTCAGCCGGGTCCAGCGGCTGCGCCAGGTTCTCGTAGTGGACGTCCCGGTTGTCCTCGAAATCGGCGGGCAGGTCCTCCTCGGGGTTGCGCCACCGGCGGGCCCCCGCCACGTAGATTTCGCGGCGTCGCAGGGCGTCCTTCAACGCCACGATCACGCACAGCTCGTAGGAAGCCCGCTCGATGATCCCGTCTTCGCCGGCCACCGCCTCCAGCCACCCGTCAGGCACCACGCCCTTGACCGGGACAGTCTCGGAAGCGTCGTAGTGCCGGACGCCGTTGGGGATGTCGGCGTAGCGCCGCAGCAGCTCAAGGGCGTCCATCACCGGCCGGTAGGCGGTGTTGTTGCACTTGAACTCGATTGCGGCCAGCAGCTTGGGCAGCATCCGCCGGTAGTAACTGGAGTATGACGACGTCAGCACCGTGCGCACCCGCGCCTTGTAGGCCTTCTGATCGGCCCTGGCCTCGGCGACCAGCGCTTTGAGCGTCGCCTCCCCGCCGGGCACCGCCGGGTAGACCACCCGCCGTACGGTGTCGTCCGGCTTCTCCAGCGACGCCTCCGCGATCGAGAACAGCTTCTCGGTCTTGCGGTGCACCTTCTTCGCCTCGGCCTCCATCGCCCGCTCGACCTTCCGCTCCGCCCGCGTGTTGATCTTCGACACCAGGCTGATGAACAGGTCGACTAGCGCATCGGTGATCTCCGATGTCCGTGACCAGGCCAGCGCCGCCATCAGCGTCAAGCGGACCGGCGGCTGGTTCTCCGCCAGGTCCGAGGGATGCGACGCCATCGCCCTGGCCCGCCACGAGGCCGCCAGCTTGTCCGACACGCCGCCGAACAGGTCCGCGGGCAGCCCCAGCGCCGTGGCCCGCCGCAGCTTGACGATCTCCTCCAGCAGCGTTTCCAGCCCCAGCCTGCCCGGATCGGTCTTCAGCTCCAGCAGGAACCCGTCCTCGCCGGTGGCCAGCTCCCACAACGCCCGCGCTGAGTCCGCCGGCAATACGTTCAGCACCTTCAGGCAGAACTCCCGCTCGAACCGGGCCCGGCACGCCCCCAGGATCCGCTCCACCCGGCCCGGCGGCTCGATCCTCAGATTCCGGCAGCGGGCCAGCAGCGCCGTCCGCAGTCCGTCGTCAGTGAGCACCATCGGGCACATCTCCGTGGCCAGCCACTCCGCCAGCGCATCCTCATCCGCCCGCGTCGGCTCCCGGAATCCCAGCGCTTCCCGGATCTGCGGGCGCTGCCGCTCGATCGACCGGCCCGACCAGTCGTAGTCGGCCAGCAGCGCCGGATCGACCTTCACCTGGCCGGCCACGTAGTCCACCGCCGCCTTGGGCAGCTCACCCGCATACCGCGGGAACCGGGCCTCCTGCTCGAAGAACTTCAGCAGAAGGCAGAACCCCAGACGCGTCGCCCCCGTCTTGTTCTTGATCAGGTCCCAGTCGCTGTCCAACAGCGTCCACGCCGCGATCAGGTCCTCCGGCTCCCACTCCCGACGCACCCCGACCACCTCCACCGAACCGCGCCACCGGGGGCGCCAACGACCGACGCCATCACGATTTCGATGGACAACAGGCAAAAGCCGACGATTCACCCACCCGTGATGATCACGAACCGCAATCGTGATCTATCACCCAGCTACTTGGCGGCCCGGGACACGTTCGGGAGCAGAGGGCCGAGACCGAGGATCTCGCCACCTGGTCCATGAGCGGGACCTCGCGGGAGTCGCCGCCCTTGCCCTCCCGGACGATGACCTTGCCCTTGCGGGCCGACAGGGGCACGTCGTCCTCGTCGAGGGAGACCAGCTCGTCGACCCGCACGCCTGAGTAGAAGAGCAGGTACCCGATCGCCCGGTCCCGCGCCAGCGGCCGGGCCTCCACGGCGCGCAGGTACCGCCTCTGCTGCCGTGCGTCCAGCGCCCTGGGGACGCGCCGGGGTAGCTGGTCGCGCTGGACCCGCACCGCGCCCAGGCCGAGGTGCTCGTAGAAGTGGTCCAGCGCCGTCAAGTGCGCGTTGACGGTGCTCGCGGCCCTCTTGGCGGTGGTCTTGAGGTAGGACCGGTAGTCGCGGCCGGCGAAGTCGCGGCCGTGCGCGTCGGCGAGGGGATCAGGGCCGTCGATGGCGGCGGAGTCGAGCCAGGCGAGGTAGGAGCGGACACGCGAGCCGTAGGCGCGACGGGTGTCGCCGTCCAGCGGGGCCTGCTCGAGCGCCGCCAGGTAGCCGTCGAAGACGCCGCGCCGCGGCCCTGGCTTTTAGCATCGGGGCATTCCACGTCGGGGATCCCCGATGCCGATATGTCAGGCTGGAATCTAAGACCCTGACGGGCGGGTGTCGATCATTCCTGAAACGGACCC
>JBOHCG010000654.1:0-4411 GCA_050698735.1 Streptosporangiaceae bacterium
CTCCGGGTCCGAGCTGGCCAGGAGGGCACCAGCCAGCTCGGCGGCGTCGCCGCCCGCAAAGCCGGCGCAGCTGATCATGACTCGCTGGCCCACGCTCCCGGGATGCGGCTGCACCGGGGTACCAGTCCACTACCGGATAGCCCAGTGAGGTCCCTGGACATGATGGCGGACATGGCTCACGCCGAAAGGCAACGGGTATTTCCCGGCCATTCCGGGGTACCATTCCAGGGCAAGCGCTAAGTTCAACCAGTCACGTGCATCATGAATGATGATCATGGTCGCGATCGCTTTTGCTCCGCTCAAAAGCAAAAGCAGAAGTTCAAGATCGTTAAGGAGGTGAGCCGGTGGCCCAGCTGACGCTGAAGACCGGGTTCGACGTCGACTACTACCTCGATCAGGTCGGGGCGGATTACTACCTGACGGCCGCTGGCGAGCCGCCCGGGATCTGGATGGGGACCGGCGCCGAGGGCCTCGGCCTGCGCGGCGCCGTCGACGCGGACACGATGCGGGCGCTGTACCACCATGACGTGGGGCCGGATGGCGAGCCGCTGACCACCCGGCAGCGCAAGCCGAGGTACCGGGTGGCTGCCGTCGAGGAACGCGCCCAGGCGGCGATCGCCGCGGCGGTGGCCGACCTCGGCCGGTTCGCGACCCCGGAGGAAATCCGCGCGATCGAGCTTCGCGAGAAGGCCAAGATCCGCACGCAGACGCCTTTTTACGATTTCACCTTGAGCGTCCCGAAGTCGGTCAGCCTGCTGTATGCCGGCTACCGGGCGGCGGCGAAGCGGGCGCGGGACGAGCAGCGCGAGCAGGACGCGGAGCAGCTCGAAGCGAAGGCGAGCGCGATCGAGCGGGCGCTGATCGAGACCGCCCGGGAACACGTCGCGCTGATGGAGCAGAAGACGGCGATCGTCCGCACCGGCCATCACAGCGCGGCGAGCGGCCAGTGGCGCGATGCCCGCGGCCTGGTCGCCGGTGCGTTCCTCCAGCACGACAACCGCAACGGCGAGCCGAACCTTCATATTCAGATGACGATCCTGAACCGCGCGCAGCGGGCGGACGGAGCGGATGACAAGTGGCGGGCGCTCGACGGCAGCCCGCTGTGGGCCGAGCGGCTCGGCCTGGCCGCGCTGGACACGCGGATCCTCGCCCAGAAGCTCAGCGCGCTGGGCATTCCGCTGGTGCAGCAGGCGAGCGGGAACGGCTTCGACGTCGGCGGCGTCACGCAGGAAACCATGGATGCGTTCTCGACGAGGACGGCCGGGATCAACCGGCGGCTCGACGAGCTGCTCGCCGAGTATGAGCAGATGTTCGGGCACGCTCCGGACCGGCGGGCGCTGTTCATGCTGCGGAAGCGGGCCACGCTCGAAACGCGCAAGGCGAAGCACAAAGGCGCTCCGGAAGCTGAGGACGCGCTCGCCAGGTGGGTGCGCCGCGCCGAGGACGAGAATGTCCAGCGCCTCGAGACGCTGCCCGGGATCGTGGCCGCGTACGCGGCGGAGCACCCGCCGAGCGGAGCGCCGAGCGGATCGGAGCGGGCCCGGGCGGTCCGGATCGCCGTCGCCGAGGTGCAGCGCCAGAACGCGGCGTGGACCCGCTCGAAGCTGCTCTTCGAGCTCCAGCGGGCACTGCCGGCGCTGCCCGCCGGCGTCGACCCGGTGCCGTACCTCGAGGCGCTGGCCGACGAGGCGCTGACGGGCCGCAACCCGGACGTCAACGTGATCCGGATAGCGCCGGTGCCCGATGTGGTCGACACCTCGCGGCTGGATCACCGCAAGGACGGCGCGTCTGTCTACCGGCGCCCGGGCGAGGCGCGGTACGTCACCGCCGAGCACCTCGACCATGAGGAATGGATCCTCAGGACCGCGATCAGCCCGGTGCCGCAGCGGGTCACCGCGCAGGCGGCAGCGGCACGCGTCTCCGGCGCCGACCTCGACTGGCACCAGGCCGAGGCGGTCAAGGGCTTCCTGACCTCGCGGCGGCTGGTCAACTGCCTCGTCGCCCCGGCCGGGACCGGCAAGACCCGCGCCATGGCGGCGTTCTCCTACGCCTGGATCGCCGAGACCGGATGCCGGGTCATCGGGCTGACCACCTCGGAGAACGCCGCGCGGGTGCTGGCCGGGGAAGGCATGACGGAGACCTACAACATCGCCCGGTTCCTCGGCAAGCTCAAGGACTCTGACCAGATCCGGCCGCACGTGCCGGTGCACGAGGGCGACGTCGTCGTGGTGGACGAGGCCACCCAGGTCAGCACCGCTGACCTGCTGCGGATCATGCAGATCGCCGCGCGGGCGGGCGCGATGATCGTCGGGACGTTCGACCCTGAGCAGCTCGGCGCGGTCGAGGCGGGGGGCATGTTCCCGCTCATCGCCGCCCGGCACGGATCCCGGCGCCTGTACGACGTGCGCAGGTTCACCCGGGCGTGGGAGCGGGACGCCTCGCTCAAGCTGCGCGAGGGTGACATCGAGGCCCTGCTGGCTTACAAGGGTCACGGGATGGTCCGGGACGGCGCCCAGGACCGCATGCGCGACGATGCGGTTGACTGCTGGCTGACTGACTTCCTGGCAGGTAAGAGCGCGCTCTTGCTCGCCGGGAGCAATGAGGAAGCGGCGCAGCTAGCCCGGCTGGCCCGCGAGCGGCTCGCCGAGCGCGGCCGGCTCAGCGGGGCCCGTGAGATCACGCTTTCGGACGGGAACGCGGCCGGGACCGGGGATCTGGTCCGGGCCCGGCTGAACACGAAGATCGACGCGGGCGGGCAGACCCTCAGCAACCGCGACACGCTGAGGATCACCGGATGGCGGGGGAGCGGGACAGCCCGCGTTGCCCTCGCCGAGCGGCAGGCCGGGCCTGGGGAGTGGCCTGCCCGGTTTGAGGTCCCCGCGGCCTACCTCGAGGAACATGCCGAGCTGGCTTACGCCGGCAACGTCTACGTGGCCCAGGGCGCGACGGTCGACACCGCGCACCTGGTGGTCGGCGAGGACATGACCCGCGACTCGCTGTATGTCGGGATGACCCGCGGGCGCGAGCAGAACCGGATGTACGTGCAGACCGGGCCGCCCGAACCGGAGGCGATGACCCGCCGCGAGCGCGAGGCGATCGAGCGGGAGCGCGTCGCCGAGGCGGTCGCCCTGCTCAACGCGGGCGACACCGAAGGCGCGATGGGAGTCAACCTCGCGGCGCCTGAGCCGGAGCCGGCCCGGCCGCGGGCGCCATGGCAAGCCGTCGTCGCCCAGGTGCTGCACAAGGACGACCCGCTCGGCACCGCGCTCGAGCAGATGAAGGCCGGACAGGATCTCGTCACCAACGGCGGCCACCTGCTCCAGCTCAGTGAGGCATTCTGGCAAGTCGAGGTCGCGCCGCAGATAAACGAGGCGGTGCGCCAGCGGATCGGCCCGCGCGAGTACGAGCGCTATCTCCGGGACCCGGAGCGCCCGGCCCTGCTGCAGGCGCTCAGGGCGCACGAGATCGGCGGCCGGAGCATCGGGGACAGCCTCGACGCGATCACCGGCCGGTCCTTCGAGGGTGCCCGCAGCATCGCGGGCGTCCTGCATGGCCGCCTGGAAAAAGAAGCGGCCCCCGCCCGGGGCCAGACGACGACATTCGCTGAGCGCGCGCCGGGCGGGGCCGCGCCGCTGACCCGCGAAGCGTACGAGGCGGCCGACGCCCGGCAGGCTGAGATCGGCCGCCAGCTCGCCGCGAACCCCGAAGAATGGGCTACGCGGGCATGGGGACCGCCGCCGGCCGGACCCGGGGCGCTCCTCGGCGACTGGCAGAAACGTGCCGGGCTGGTCGGCTACTACCGCGAGGTAACCGGGATCACCGACCCGAAGGTGGCGATCGGCCCGGCGCCGGTCGGCCAGGCAGCCGCGCGGGAGATGTTCCACGCATCCGTCCGCGCGCTGGAGCTCGAGAACGAGCAGGCCATGCTGGCCGCGATGGGCCGCGGCGACCTCGAGGCGCGGGTTCGGGAGTACGACCGGGTGCGGGCCTTCGCCCCGGCTGACGTCACCGCCGAGCTGGACTCGGTCACCCGGCAGCGCGACTACGCCTCACGGCAGGCCGAGACCGCCGCTGAGGCCGGGAATGACGAGATCGCCCGCGGTGCCGCCGGCCTGGCCGGGACTCTCGGCGCGCGCCTGGCGGACTTGCAGGTGGCCGGCGCTGCCCGCCAGGAATGGGCCGAGGCGAACGCCGGGCGGGCAACCGCCGCCCGGACCGCCGAGGCCGAGCTCAGGCAGCGCGGCCTGGCCGGGCGGATCCCCGTCACGGACGCCGAGGCGCAGGCTAGGCCGCGGGATTGCCCGGTGATCGACCCGGCCGAGCGGAACGCGCTGAAAGCGGCACAAAGCGCACGTGTCCAGGCCGGGCGCGAGGCGCGAGCTGAGGCATCAGCGCGAGCCTGCCCGGTGAC
>JBOHCG010000655.1:0-4410 GCA_050698735.1 Streptosporangiaceae bacterium
CATCGGGCCCGATGACCTGGCCGATCCCGGCCACCGGCCCGAACGCGTGCGCGAGCTGCATGATCTCGCCCGCGGCGCCCATGCCGGTGCGCGGCACGGCCGGCACGATGCCGTGGTTGAGGAAATCCGCGAGCCGCTCGCAGAGCCCGCCCGACACGCCGGCGTCACCGGAGAGGAACGTCAGCAGCCGGGCCGCGTAGACCGCCCGCACCTCGGGGCTCGTCCAGCCATGGCGGGCCTCCCGTGGCCCGTGCTAGCAGGACGTTGCGCTGGTGGGAGCGCTGCTCCTGCTCGGTCAGGCGGACCGAGGCCAGCGCCCCCAGGCCCGTGTTCACGCCGTACACCAGCCGCCCGTCGCCGAGCGCCCGCCGGGCCTGCTCGCAGCGGTCCTCGACCTCCTTGAGCAGGTCCGTCCCGATGGCGACGCCGCCGCCGACGGCGACGGCCCTGATGAGCCCGAGATCCGTGTCGCCGCCCTCGGTAATCAGGATCGCAGGCATCGCTATCGGTACCTGAGCATCGTGCCCGCGTCCTGCGCTTCCGCTCGGCGCAGGATGGCCAGGCCGACCGCGATGTCGAGGATGGCGAGCCCGCGGTGCCACAGCAGGATCCGCTCCTGGCTGGATTCCCGGCCGGGCACCCGGCCGGTGACGATCTGGCCGAGCTCGGCGTAGAGCGAGGCCGCGGTCAGCCGGCCGGTGTCCACGTGCGGGCGCAGCGCGCCGAACCGGCCCGACTGCGCCTCCCGCCAGTCGTCCACGACCACCTTGTCCATCACGTCGAGCAGGCCGAGTTCGACCGCGCTGACCGTGCCGTACGGGACGACGAAGGCGCCGGGCTTGACCCAGGCGGCGCGGAGCAGCGGCTCGGGGACCGTCAGCCGTGACGCCTCGACCAGGATGTCGGCCCCGTCGAACGCCTCCTCGGCGGTGGCCGTGACCCGGATGCGCGTCGCGGTAACCGCGGCCAGCTGTCGCGCGAAGGCCACCCGCGACTCGAGCCTGCGGCTGGTGACCCGGATCTCATCCAGGCTGAACAGCTCGTCGAGGAGGACAACATTCCAGAACGCGGTGCCGCGGGCCCCGACGTGCCCGAGCACCCGGGAGTCCCGCCGGGCCAGGTAGCGGGCCCCCACCTCGATGCGAACTACTGGCGCGTGCGACGACTGGTTGACCTCGGCAGCTAGCTCATGGTGTTTGCTCATGGTGTTTGTGGTCGCGCATGCGAGCGGTTGCGCGCCCTTGTTGCTGTACTTACTGCTGTACAGAGTTGACGCTTTAATTAGGCCTCGTCCCCGTCGTCATCGGGCGTGTCGGGGTCGCGCAGGTCGCGGATCGCGCCAGGGGCCAGGTCGGGCAGCAGGAAGCTGTAGGCGCCGTGCACCCCGAGATGCCGGCTGACGAACGGGGACAGCCGGGCCATGTCCTCCTCGCGGACCGGGTAGCCCTGCGCCCTGAGCTGGCGGACGGCGGCGTCCAGGTACACGGTCGTCCACAGGACGACGCAGTTCAGGACGAGCCCGAGGACGCCGAGCTGGTTCTCCAGGCCCCGCTCGTAGCGGTGACAGCTCGCCCTTCTTGCCGTGGCAGATCTTACGGGCGAGGGCGTGGCGGCCTTCCTGCAGGTTGCGGATGCCCTTGATGTCGCGCCGGTAGGTCTCGTCCACGTCGATGTAGGCGAGGATGTGCAAGGACTTGAAGATCCGGCCGTAGGCGGCGATGGCCTCGCCCAGGGTTGTGGGGTGCCCGTCGCGCTGCAGCATCGTCACCACGTCGTAGGCGCGCACCGTGCCGGTGTAGATCGAGGCGACGACCCGCAGGATGTCCTCCCAGTGGCGGCGGACCCGGGCCAGGTCGATCTTGCCGCGGGCGAAGGTGTTCAAGGGGCCGTAGTCTGCGTCCGGGCTGATCCGCCAGCCCTTCTGGTCGGGCAGGTCGGCCAGTGCGGGCCGGTAGGAGATCCCTAGCAGCTCCAGCAGGCCGAACACCACGTTTGTTGTTACATGGACACCTATTGCCTCTCTTACCCCACCGACATCAGGATTCGCTGGGTTGAGCATGAAGAGAGGCCGAATCTGGAGGTGTTCGTGCGGGTGCTGCACCAGCGCGGCAAGGACGGTTCCCATCGGGTCGACCTGCTCGGCGGGGACGGCGAGCCGATCGCCGTGGTCTCGGGCTTCTTGCGGTTCCTGGCGGCCCAGGATTGCTCACCGAACACGCTCGTCTCGTACGCCTACGACCTTCGTCACTTGTGGCGGTTCTTCGACCGGGATGGTCTGACCTGGGAGGAGTTCGCTCCTCGGCACTCGATCGCCCTTCTGGAGTACCTGCGGTCGGTGCCGTCGTGCAGGCCCCGGCAGCGGATGACACTGACGGTGGTCGTGGCAGCCGCGGACGGGCCGGCGACCAGGCTGGCCGCGACCACCGTGAACCGGATCCTTGCCGCGGTCTCCTCGTTCTATGAGTACGTCATCATGGCGGGACTGTTCGAACGGCTGAATCCGATCGAGAAGCGTCCGGACCCTGCCCAGCAGCGGGTCTCGGAACGGCACCGCCCGTTCATGGGCGGCGCCAGCCGGCAGCGCCCGGTCCGCCGCGCGGTCCGGGTCAAGACGGTCCAGCGGGTTCCGCGGCCGATGAGCGACGCCCAGGTCCAGGCTCTGCTGGGACAGCTTCGCCGCAACCGGGACCGGGCGATCGTGCTGCTCATGCTGCAGGGAGGGCTGCGGCCAGGAGAGGTTCTCGGCCTGCATCTGGAAGACGTCGCCTACGGGCGGCGCCGGGTGGTCGTCCGGCACCGTGACGACCACCCGAAGGGTGCCCGGTCCAAGTCCCGCTACGAGCGTGTGGTCGACCTGCACGAGCCGGAGACCCTGGCCGCCGTCAGCGCCTACGTGATGGACGAACGCCCAGCCGATGCCGGCAGCCCGCTGGTGTTTCTCATCGGCGGCCGCGGCAGGCGACGGCTGGAGGCGCTCAGCTACGACGGGCTGGTCAAGATGTTCACCCGGGCCACGACCCGGGCCGGGGTCCGTGAGCCCTGGGTGACTCCGCACGCATGCAGGCATACCCACGCCACAGCAATGTGGGAGGGCGGAATGCGGGAGCTGACCTTGCAGAAGCGGCTCGGCCATGCCTCGCCGGAGTCCACCCGGATCTACACCAACTCTCAGGAATTGCATCAGAGGGGCGAGAAACCGCAGGTCACCATGTCAGAGCAGTGCCCATCCGGGTTTTCGGTAACGTTCGGCATGGCTGCCTGATCAGGTGATTTGCCAGGACTATCCCGCCTGGTGCAAGATCTGCCCTTGAAACGGGCTGGATTTTGACGGGCGGAGGCAGGTTGCGGCGAGCGGATCTTGCGGGCGCGGCTCATATGGAGCTGGTCGCAGGCGTGGTGCAGTTGCGTCCGGAGGACGCGATGGTCGAGGCGATGCTGCGGGGCTGGCAGGCGCAGCAGAAGGCACGCGGCCTGCGCGATGACACGGTCGCGCCGCGGGAGCGGCTGGTGCGCCGGTTCCTGGAGTTCACCAACGAGTACCCGTGGGCGTGGACGCCGGGGCACATGGACGAGTGGTCGCTGTCCCTGACTGCCGAGCTGCACCTGGCCCCGTCTACGATCCGGTCTTATCAGTGCACCCTCCGGCAGTTCAGCGAGTTCCTGATCGACGGCCGGTACGGCTGGGCGGTTGCGTGCGAGCAGGCGTTCGGCCCCGGGCGGCACCCGGTGGCGATCGCGCATGAGTGGAACACGATCGCTCATCTCAACGATTACGAGGGCAACCCCGAAGCCCGGCCGTTCAGCCGCCAGGAGCTGCAGCGGTTCCTGGATTACGCCGACGATCAGGTGGAGCGGGCGGCGAACTCCAAGCGCAAGGGCGCGCTGGCTGCCTACCGGGATGCGACCTTGTTTAAGGTGATCTACGGCTGGGGGCTGCGGCGCACCGAGACCTCGAAGCTGGATCTGGTGGACTTCGGCCGGAATCCGGCGGCTCCGGAGTTCGGCCGGTTCGGGATGCTCAACGTCCGGTACGGCAAGGCGAAGAAAGGCCAGCCGCCCCGGCGCCGGAATGTCGCCGCCGTGATGGGCTGGGCGGTCGAGGCGGTCGCCGACTACGTGGAGAACGTGCGGCCCCGGTTCGGCTGCGCCGATCATCCGGCGTTGTGGGTGACCGAACGGGGAGGGCGGGTGAAGCCGGCGGAGATCAACGCCCGGTTCGTCGCCTACCGCGAGGCCCTCGGCCTCCCGGTTGCCCTGGTCGTCCACAGCCTGCGGCATTCTTACGTTATCTGTACTGCCTTACCCCTGTTAGGGACGTGGGTTCGGGGGTGCGACACGCCCGTGCCTTACGAGTATCCGGTACTTGTGTGGCACGTAGGTTACGTTACGTCACGTGACCGGTCTGATTGA
>JBOHCG010000656.1:0-4386 GCA_050698735.1 Streptosporangiaceae bacterium
CCCCACCCCGGACCGCCACCCACGGCCGCGCCGGCACCCGCCCCGCCGCCGCGGCCTGCACCGCCAGGACCAGCGCCAGCATGATCACCGCCGCGCCGTACCTGCGCCGCGACCACAGCACCGACGGCAGCAGCACATGCGTACGGCCGCACTCCCGGCACCGGCCCCGCCGCGGCCGGAACTCCTCCTCACCCGCCGCCATCATCACCACCCGCGGCAGCGCCCACCCCCACCGCGCCAGCCGCCCGCCGCAGCACGGGCAGCGCAGCACCCCGGCCGCCAGCCGGACCTCGACACTCTTCCGTGAACCTCGTACCGTCATCACCGGGTGCCACCTCCGGCACCTCCAGGCGGCCTTCCCCGAGTCCATCCCGAAAATGATCACGGGGAAGGCCGCTGCCATCACCGTCATAGCCACGGTGGCGCCGTCCACCACCCCGCGCACCCCGAACCGCCCGATTACCTCACAACGACACCGTCAACGACGGAACCCCTCGGCCCCATGGCCACCCTCAGAGACGCGGGACACCCGTGAAGTCGCGGCCGTCCAAGCAGCCTGCCAGGCACAGGCCGATGCCGCACGGTCTCTTGCCGACTCCGCGATCGCGCGCGCCGAGCGGGCCGAGGCCGCCCTGGATGCCGAGCGCGCGGAGCGCCGCGCCCTCACCGACAAACTCACAGCCGATCTCCCTCACCAGCCTGCTAGGACGAAGGCTCGCAACACCACCACGGAGAAGTAGTGTCATCTCACTTAACTGAGGCATGTGGCACACCACGCGGCACCGTCCGCCGCCGCCCCAGGAAGGCAATGAGCACCATGAGCCAGGACGACCTTCCAAGGACCGGCAACCCGGTCTTCGACACGATGACCGTCATCTTCCACTGGCTCGGCAAACAGGCCGAACAGCTCATCCCGCGCCCGCCCGTGCAGCCCCTCCCCGCACCCTGCCGACATGACCGACAGGCAACTGCTCCAGGCCGTCCGCCAGGCCGGAGCAGAGTTGCTGAACGGCCTGGGCCCGATCATCCAGCAGAGCTTCGCCCACTACGGGTCAGCAGGGGAGATGGGCGACCCGCGCTTTCCTCACGCGATGCCGGTCAAGGTGCCCGGGCAGGTCCTGATGATGGTTACTGAGGCCAACGACGCGTTCGGGCTGTCCCTGCTCGGCCTCAGCAAGCACGCCACCGCTGCCGCGCTCGGCTCGATCCGCGTCGTGACCGAGACCCTCGCCTGGGCCCGGTGGCTGCAGGGCAGCCGCCGAACTCGGTACGTCACTGGCTCGCCTCGTCCCCCGGGCAGGAGAATAGTGCACCCCTGGAATAAGTGCACGTCCCCGGTAAATGACCAGGCGTTCGGGATCGGCCATAAAATCGTTGCCGGCACCGACCGGGACTGCCTGCACGCTATCGACCTGTTCTTCGGCTCCGGTGCGGCGAACCTGCCCGAGGTGCTCATCACCGATACCGGGTCATATTCGGACCTGGTCTTCGGGATCGCGCAGCTGCTGGGCGTGGACTACCGCCCGGCGCTGGCCGGCCTGCCCGACCATTAGGGTGGCGGGCTGATGGCGGCGCCGACTACGGGCCGCTGGGCACGTTCGCCCGGGGGAAGCTCGACCTGGGCAAGGTGCGGCGGCACTGGGTGGAGATCCTGCGGCTGACCGGCTCGATCTACACCAGCGAGGTCAGCGCGTACGACGTGGTCCGGGCACTGCAGCGGGACGGGCACCCCACCGCACTGGGCGAGGCGATCGCCACCTACGGCCGGATTTTCAAGACCTTCCACGGCCGGGGATCCGCCAGGATGCTACGGATCTTGACTCGTAAACGTCAGCTAGTTTCCGCAGGCCAGGGTTACCGGACGTCGAGCCTGGTGACGGCCGTCCGGTTCTTGCTGGCCACCGGCCGTGGACGGCGTCCGGGAACTTTGGGGCTTAGGGGCGCAGGAGGCGGTTGAGGAGTTCCTCGACTGCCTGGCGGCCCTCGGCGACCGCTGCCCCGGAGTCGGGGGCACGGGCGACGACCATGGCGGCCTCGTCGAGGGCTGCGAGGATCATGTGGGAGAACGGCTCTACGAGTTCCTGCGGCAGGCGGCCGCTGTCGCTGACCGCCTGCAACATGCCCCGCATGGCAGCCACCGTGCGCCCCTCGTCCATGGCCCGCCACTGCTCCCAGCCGAGCACCGAGGGCGCGTCCACCAGGATGACGCGCTGGATGACCGGGTCTCCGGCCAGGTCGATCCAGGCCAGGGCGCCGGTGTGCATCGCGTCGACGGGGTCGGTGCAGTCGCGGACGGCTTCGGTGATCTCCTCCGTGACCCGCTCGTTGAGTGCTTCAAGGACGGCCGCGAACAGGGCTTCCTTGCCCGCGAAGTGGTGGTAGAGCGCGCCCCGGCTCACCCCCGCGGCGCCCAGCACCGCCTCGATCGAGGTGCCCTCGTAGCCGTGTTCGGCGAACAGGCTGGTGGCCACCTCGATGAGCTGCCCGCGCGTGGCACGGCCCTGGGCTGCCCGCTTGCCCGGGGCGGTCTCCTTCGGCGCGGTGGCCTGCCGTTCGGTCATGGAACTCATTTGTACCTCGTGTTACGCCCCTGGCGGAGCATCCCTTCGTTCCGGGAAGAACTTCGGGCCAGAATCTTGACAGACCGACTGTTGGTATGTATTTATTAGACCAACAGTCGGTATGTAAAACATAGGAGACCCTCTCGTGGACGTCAACACGTTCCTCTCCCACCGCCGGTCCCTGGCCACCCCGTCCGGCGAGATCGCCTGCACCGAGTTCGGCGCGGGGCCGGCCGCGCTGTTCGTACACGGCGTCGGCATCAGCGGCGCGCTGTGGCGGCAGGTCATCGAGGACCTGAGCGGCACCAGCCGCTGCATTGCGGTCGACCTGCCCGCGCACGGCGCCAGCCCGGCCCGCGACAACATGTCCGTCGCCGCGCTGGCCGAGGCGCTCGCCGACCTGTGCGACAGCCTCGGGCTCGGCCAGGTCGACCTGGTCGGCAACGACACCGGCGGCGCGATCGCGCAGATCTTCGCCGCCCGCCACCCGGGCCAGATCCGGTCGCTCACCCTCACCAACTGTGAATGCGAGGGCAACTTCCCGTCGCCGGACTTCGCGCCGTTCATCGAGTTGGCGCGGCAGGGCGAGCTGGCGCCGCTGATGGCCGGGCTCGCGGCGGATCCGGAGACCTGGCCGACGAACCCGCTGAGCGTGGGCTACCAGTACCCGGACCGGGTCCCCCAGGACGCGTGGCGGGACTACCTGACCGGGATCGCCGGGACCATCGAGCGCGCCCGAGAGGGCGAGCGGCTGGTCGCCTCGCTCGACGCGGCCGACATCGAGGCCGCCGGCGGCCAGCTGCGCGCCCTCAAGGTGCCGACCCTGCTGGTCTGGGGTACCGCGGATACGAATTTCGCCGTCACGTGGGCGTACCACCTGCGGGACCTGATCCCCGGAGCGCGCGAGGTCGTCGAGATCGAAGGGGCGAAGCTCTTCTTCCCCGAGGAGCGGTCCGAGGACCTGGTCCCGCACCTGCGGCGGCTCTGGGACCGGTAGCGTTCCGCACCCCTCGGGAGACCGCGATGGCGCAGCCCGCCACCGCGCAGGCTCCCGGGGAACGCCAGCCAGGATCCCTTCTTAAATCCGATCGGGAAAAGAGGAAATAGGAAATGATCGAGAACCGCACAGCGACGAGCCAGCCCCCTGGCACCCGTGAGCCGGACGTCCCGGCTGCTATCCGGAACGCCTGCCGGGTCATGTACGCGGGAGCGGTTGCTTCCGCCAGCCACGCAGTCGTCGTCTTGGTGACGACCGGGGCCACGAAGATGGCTCTCCAACAGAAGCACCCGAACCTGTCGGCCGGGGCGCTCAGCACGCTCACGAGCGTCACGGTCATCGCCACCGCGGTCATCGCGGTGATTGGCGCGGTTCTGTTCGTCTGGATCGCGCGCGCGTGCACGCGGGGCAAGAACTCGGCTCGGATCACCGCAGCCGTGCTTGCCGTGCTTGGTGTGCTGTTCGGTATCTACGACGTCAGCGCCGGCCGGAGCACGGTGAACCTGATCTTCAGCTTCGCCGTGGCTGCTCTCGGGCTCGCATCCGTCGCGTTGCTGTGGCCGCGCAGCGCCGACGCTTACTTCCGGTACTTCAAGCGCCCGCAACTGTGACCGAATCGAGGGCGAGATGGACTCCCTGGTGCAGCTTGAGCACGTGACAAAGAAGTACGACAGCCTGCGGCCTGACGGAACCGCGGCGGTGGCAGACGTCAGCCTGTCGGTCGCCGAAGGCGAGGCCGTCGCGATCATGGGCCCGTCGGGCAGCGGGAAGTCCACGCTGCTCAACCTGATCGCGGGGCTGGACCGGCCGACGAGCGGAACGGTCCGG
>JBOHCG010000657.1:0-4382 GCA_050698735.1 Streptosporangiaceae bacterium
TAGTGGGACCGGTATGGATCGCCGGGCCGGTCCACCGCAAGCAAGAGGCGCTCGACGCCCAACTCGCGTTCTTCCGCACCCACCCCGAAGACACCGACCGCGAATGGCTTCAGGCGGCCATCGATCCTCTTGCGGCGCTGCCGGCGCCGAAGGCGCTCGTCGACTCCCGTTCGGCGCTGCACCTGGTCGCACCGTCAGGTAACGCGGTGACCAAACTGCTCGACTTCTGGCGTGACCGCGGCGAGGGCGACGCGCTCGTCCACGACCTCGCCGACACGTCATGGTCCACGCGCTTCCTCGGCAACCTGTACCAGGACCTCTCCCAGCACGCGAAAGACACCTACGCGCTGCTGCAGACCCCGGTCTTCATCGAGGAATTCATCCTCGACCGCACCCTCGAACCGGCGCTGAAGGAACGCTCCCTCGAAGGTTTCAGGCTCATCGACCCGACCTGCGGGTCCGGGCATTTCCTGCTCGGCGCTTTTGACCGGCTCCTGGACAGATGGCACCGGCATGCCCCCGGCCTGGAACTCCAGGCCCGGGTGCAGGCGGCGCTCGACGCGATCCACGGCGTCGACCTCAATCCGTTCGCCGTAGCCATCGCCCGCTTCCGCCTCACCGTCGCCGCCCTGCAGGCGTCCGGCCTCAAGTCGCTGGAAGCCGCCCCGGCGTTCACCTTCCACCTAGCCGTCGGCGACTCCCTCATCCATGGCCCCGACCCTGATGTGCTCCCCGGCATGGGTGACCGCACCGCCTACATGTCCTTCACGTACGCAACAGAGGACGGGGCGCTGCTCCTGACCATGCTGGAGGAGGGCCGCTACGACGTCGTGGTTGGCAACCCTCCCTACATCACCGTCAAAGACAAGGCCCTCAACCAGATCTACCGCTCCAAGTACGCGAACGTCTTCAAGGGTACCTACGCGATGACCGTTCCGTTCATGGCGCAGTTCTTCGCCCTTGCCAAGAAGAGCACACCCGCCGGATGGGCTGGCCAGATTACCGGTAACTCGTTCATGAAGCGCGAGTTCGGCGCACCGCTGATCGAGAATTTCCTCGCCCACCAGGATCTGCGCCTCGTCGTGGACACATCAGGTGCCTATATCCCTGGCCACGGTACGCCGACTGTCATCATCGTCGGCCGAAACCAGGGGCCAGTCGGTTCAACCGTCCGCGCAATCTTGGGCGTTCGCGGAGAACCAGGACGTCCCGACAATCCCGCGAAGGGCCTTGTCTGGGCATCGATCGCCGAACATGTCGACATTCCAGGCTGGGACGACGGGTGGGTTACCGTCACTGACCTCGACCGGGCGTTGCTCGCGACTCACCCGTGGAGCCTTAGCGGAGGCGGGGCCGTTCAGCTCATGGAGGCCCTTCAAACCGCATCGCAGGCTCGCCTCTCGTCGAAGATCGTTCCTCCCATCGGTCGCGCGATCAGAGCCGGGGCAGACGAAGCGTTCGCCCGCCCATTGAACTGGAAGCCGAGGAACGCAGATCTTCAAAGCCGCCTTCGTGCACTACTGACTGGTGAGGATGTCAGGGATTGGACTGGGTGCCCTGAACTCAACATGTTGTACCCGTACATCTACGGGACAGGAAGTCGGTGTGATGACGGACTCAGCTCCGAACTTTGGCCACTAAGAGCCGCCCTCGCTGCCCGGGGAACCTTCAGCGGAGACATGGCTACTGCTGATCTCGCATGGTGGGAATACATGCAACACACCAGCAGCGCGTACGGTACGCCGCTATCGATCGCCTTCGCGGAGGTCGCGACGCACAATCACTTCGTACTCGATCGTGGCGGGAAGATATTCAAGCAGACCGCCCCAGTGATCAAGTTGCCATCGGAAGCGACGGAGGGTGATCATCTGGCGCTGGTAGGAGTGCTGAACTCATCGACCGCCTGCTTCTGGCTAAAGCAAGCCTGCCAAAGCAAGGCGGGCAGCGGTATCGGCCGAGGAATTCAGCCGGAGCACTGGATGGATCGCTATCAGTTCAACGGCTCGAATGTACAGGATCTGCCGCTTCCCGCGGTTCTGCCGCTGGAGCGGGGGCGCGAGCTTGACCGGCTGGGGTGGGAAGCAGAAACGCACGATCCGGTCGCCGTTTTCTCGCCTCGCAAACCGGCTGCCGGGGAACTTAATCTCGTGCGTGTTGCGAACGAGAAGCTGCGGGCGCGGATGATCACCGTGCAGGAGGAGCTTGACTGGGAGTGTTACCGGCTGTATGGGCTGATTGAGGACGACCTGACCTACAGCGGCGATGATCTGCCGCGGCTGGCGCTTGGGGAGCGGGCGTTTGAGATTGTGCTGGCTCGTGCTGTGCGGGCGGGCGAGGAGGAGACGGCCTGGTTTGCGCGGCACGGGTCGACGGCGGTCACGGAGATCCCGGAGCACTGGCCAACTGCATATCGGGGGCTTGTTCAGCGGCGGCTTGATCTCATCGCGTCCGATCCGTCGATTCGGTTGCTGGAGAGGCCGGAGTACAAGCGGCGGTGGGCGCAGGAGTCGTGGGAGAGGCGGCAGGAGCGGGCGGTGCGGGACTGGCTGCTGGACCGGGTGGAGGATCGGCGGTTCTGGTTTGACGGGCAGGGGCGGCCATTGCCGCGAAGCGTCGCTCAGTTGGCCGATGATGTGACCCGGGACGCTGATCTGGTGTCGGTGCTGGCGTTGTGGGAGGGGCGGCCGGACGTGCCGGTGACGCAGTCGCTGGTGCGGTTGCTTGGGGATGAGGCCGTGCCGTATCTGGCGGCGTACCGGTACAAGGATTCGGGGCTGCGGAAGCGGGAGGCGTGGGAGGAGACGTGGCGGCTGCAGCGCCTTGAGGACGCCGGGAAGAGGGTCGGGGCGATCGCGGTGCCGCCGAAGTACACGTCGGCGGACTTCAGGAAGAACTCGTACTGGCAGGCGCGGGGGAAGCTGGATGTGCCGAAGGAGCGGTTCATCTTGTATCCGGACGCGGGGCGGGAGACCGATCCGACGCCGCTGCTCGGCTGGGCGGGGTGGGATCACGCGCAGCAGTCGCTGGCGCTGTCGCTGGTCATCGGGGAGCGGGAGCGGGACGGCTGGGAGGATGAGCGGCTCGTTCCGCTGGTGGCGGGGCTGGCGGAGTTGCAGCCGTGGGTGGAGCAGTGGCATGGGGAGGTCGATCCGGGCTACGGGGTGAGCCTGGCGGCGTTCTGCCGGGAGCAGCTCACGGCGCGCGCCGCCCAGGTCGGCAGGACGCTGAAGGAACTGGCCGCGTGGCGTCCCGTCCTGGCGGCGCGCGGGCGCCGCGCGAGGAGTACGACATGAGAGCAGGTCAGCCGTGAGCGCGTTGCTGCGTGAGGTGCTCGACATCCCCCGGCAGGCGGGCGCCGAGGATTATGTGCTGCGGTTGACCGACAGCATCGAGCCCGACGCGGTCGCCCGCACGGTGGATGAGTACGTCGTGACGCCGGCGCTCGCGGAAGCGTTCGACGCGGCGCTCGGGCTGGTGGCCGAGTCGCTGACGTCGGGGGTGAGCCGGGGGGCGTTCCTGGCCGGGTCGTTCGGGTCGGGCAAGAGCCACTTCATGGCCATCTTGCACGCGCTGCTGCGGCATGACCCGGCGGCCCGGGCCAAGGCCGAGCTGCAGCCAGTCATCGCCCGGCACGATGACGTGCTGCTCGACAAACAGGTGCTGCCGCTGGCCTTCCACCTGATCGGCGCGGAGTCGCTGGAGCAGGCGTTGTTCCGCGGGTACCTGCGGCAGATCGCCCGGCTGCATCCGGGGGCGCCGCTGCCCGCGCTGCACGAGTCCGATGCCATCATGCGAGATGCCGAGCGGCTGCGGGCCCGGGACGGGGACGGGCGGTTCCTGGCCGGGCTGAACGGCGGCGCGGCGGGGGGCGGCGGCGCGGACGCGTGGTCGGGGCTGATCGGCAGCACCGGCGCCTGGACGGCTGAGTCTTATGCGGCGGCCCGGGCGGCGGAACCGGGCACGGAGCAGCGCCAGCTGCTGGTGACCGCGCTGGTGGAGAACTACTTCGGCGCGTTCACCCGGCAGGCTTCCTATGTGGATCTCGACACTGGCCTGGCGGCGATGGCCGCGCACGCGAAGGGCCTGGGCTATCACGCGGTGGTGCTGTTCCTCGACGAGCTGGTGCTGTGGCTGGCCTTCTCGGTGCAGGACCGGGAGTTCTTCCGCCGGGAGTCGCAGAAGCTGACGAAGCTGGTGGAGACCGGGGTGGGGGCCCGGGCGGTCCCGCTGGTCTCGTTCGTGGCCCGGCAGATGGACCTGCGCCGGTGGTTCGCCGACGCGGGGGCGAGCGGCGCGGAGCAGGAGGCGCTGGACCGGGCGTTCCGTCATCAGGAGGGGCGGTTCGGCACGCTGGTCCTGGGGGATGACAACCTGCCGTATGT
>JBOHCG010000658.1:0-4380 GCA_050698735.1 Streptosporangiaceae bacterium
GCGGAGCCCGCAGGAGCGGGCGGCTCCGGGGGCGGGGACGGCTCCGGGGCTAGGGACGGGGACGCGCGGCCGGAAACGGTCAGGTCCCGGTATGCGGGGGCGATGCTGCTGCACGCGTTCTTCGCGCGGGCGGCCGCCGGGACGGCGCTCGCTGGCGCCGCCGCGGGACCGGAAGACGTGGCGCTGCTGACGGCCGTCAGCATGTGCTTCGCGCTCGGCGCCGCGACGACCGAGCAGTTCAAGCACCTAGCCGCCGCCGAGGCCGGGGCGCTGGCCGGCCTGAGCGCGCTGCCAGGGCTGCGGGCGCTGCGCCCGGAGCTGGCAAGGATCGCCGACGCGGCCGACCCGCTGCGGCTGCAGTCGCTGTTCGCGGCGGCGATGCTCGCCGCGGACCCGGTGACCTCCGGCGTCTACTACGTCGATGACCACTTCGTCCCCTATACGGGCGCGAAACCGGTCGCCAAGGGCTGGAACAACAAGCGCGGGCGTGCCGAGCGGGGCCGCGCGGACACGCACGTGACCGCGCATGACGGGCGGGCGGTGTGCTTCGTGTCCGGGGAGCCGTCCGGGCTGAGCACCACGCTCCCCAAGGCGCTGGCCGAGCTGAAGAAAGCCGCAGGTCCCGGCGCGAGAATCATGCTCGGTTTCGACCGCGGCGGCGCGTACCCGCAGGTGTTCGCGCTCTGCCGCGAGCAGAAGGTGCACTGGGTCACCTACCGCCGGGCACCGCTGGCCGTCCCCGCGAAGCTGCCCGTCATCACCACGATCACTTACGCAGGCCGGACCCGGCAGATCAGCTGGGCCGAGGAGACGGTGCAGCTCAAGGACTACGGCGACGCCCGGCAGATCACCCTGTTCGAGCACGGCCGGGTCGCCTTGCAGATCCTGACCTCGGACTGCGATGCGTGCCCGGCGGAGATCCTTTCCTGGCTGAAATCACGGTGGCGGGAAGAGAACTTCCTCAAGTACGCCAGCGAGAACTACGGCATAGACAAGATCTGCGACTACCTCGCCACCATCGAGACGAACGCGAAACTGATCCGCAACCCGGCCCGCGATCAGGCCAACGCCGCCGTCCGGGACGCGGAGAAGACCCTGGCCGCCGCTGAACGCGGCCTTGCCGTCCTGCTCGAGGACCCCGGTCTCAGCCCCGCGGCCAAGAACGACCGCATCCCGGGCTTGCAGGAGAACATCACCCGGGCCCGCGCCGCGGCGGCCGCCGCCGTCGCGGCCCGCAAGCCGGTCCCCGCCAAACTGCCCGCCAGCAGCATCGACCCGGACGCGAGAACCGCGGTGCTGCGCGCCGGCCGGCGCGGCCTGCAGATGGTCCTGCGGCTCCTGGCCCACAACGCCGAGCACTGGCTCTCGAACCACCTCAACGCCTACCTCGGCGACGACGACGAATACCGCGCCATCACCCGCGAAACCATCATCCGCGGCCTGGCTGGCACCATCACCTGCACCCCCGCCGCGATGACCGTCACCCTCCATCGACCCGCCTCACAGCGCGTCACCCGCGCCCTGACCCTGCTCATCGACGAGATCAACGCCACCCCGCCCGCCATGCCCGGCGACACCCGCCCCATCACCTACCAGATCACCCCGCACCGCGGCATTTAACACGAAGGCACACGGCTCTCGCCGGAGATCTGAGACCGCGCACATCGCAAATGGTCGCAGGCAGAGCTAGCCAGGCAGGCACATTGCAGCGAGTCTTCAATAGCGATGGTGGAGAGCTACCAGCGCCCGCCCACGGCGTCGCTGGCCAAAGCGCTAGACAAGGCATTCGGCACCTCGGGGACGTACGCCAGGATGGAACGCAGGCTTCGTAACCTGCCGTTCCCGGCGTCATTCCGCAGCTTCGCGCCGCACGAGGCAGAGGCCGCGACACTCTCCATGTTCGAGCACTCCCTTATTCCGGGACTTCTCCAGACACAGGAGTACGCGAGAGCGGTGCTGGAGACCAAGCCGAACGTCAGCGACGATGAAGTAGAGGACCTGGTGGCCGGGAGGCTGGCCCGACAGTCGGTGCTGGGCAGGGATGACCCGCCAGCCCCGCTGATGTATGCCCTGGTCGATGAAGGCGCGCTGAACCGCCCGGTAGCGCCGCCTGCCGTGATGCACGATCAGCTAGCGCACCTGGTCGACCTGTCGAGAAAACCGAATGTCACGATCCAGGTCGTCCCCTACGATGCTGGTGGGCACAGCGGACTTCTGGGCGCGTTCGTCATCGCTGACCGCCCCAGCGCGGCGCGTATCGTATTCATCGAGGACGTTATAGGCGGGCGCGTCTCCGAGGACGCGGCTACCGTCGCGGAGGTCGTGTTGCGCTTCAATGCCCTTCGTAGTGAGGCACTGCCCAAGGGTGCCTCACGGACACGGATTGAGAGTGTGGCAGGGAGATGGAAAGAAGCGACGTCGCTAGCTGGCGGAAGTCCAGCTACAGCGGCAACAACGGCGGCAACTGCGTAGAGGCTGGCTCCGTCCGGCGAGCCGTGCTCGTGCGCGACACCAAGCAGGACGGGCGCGGCCCGGTGCTCCAGTTCAGCGTGAGCGCGTGGCGGGCGTTCGCGGACCGGATCAAGTAGTAGCAGGCGACCACGGCAGCGTCCCCGCCGTCCGGCCGGACGGCGGGGCGTTTTGTCATGCGCGCTACTGTCCACCGAAGGCTAGCGTTAGTCGGGTGAGTAGCTACAGGGTCAGCGTGGGCAACACGACTGTGCAGGTGAAGAACTTCCGAGATGCCCGGTCTGTTGTGGCTGAGGCCATCACCAACTTCTTGGCGCGTGATCCGGAGGCGGGGGCACGGGGTGCCGTGACGGTCAACGCGTCGTTCGATTCGGGCGCGGTTGAGCACTCGCTTACTGCCCACGGCAGGTGGAGTATGACCGTGACCGTGGACGGCGAATTGGTCCCGCTGGCCATCGTCAAAAAGCGGCGGTGGTGAAGCGGCCGGAACGCGCTTCCCCGCCGCTCGGTGCTTGGTGTTGCTACTCCCCGGCTTGCAGGTTGTCCGGGGTGCTCGCTGGCTCGTGCTCGGCTGCTTGGTGCTCGGCTGTGGTGAGAAGTTGGCGGGCTATCTGGGTGTAGTGGTGGTCTGGGCCGTAGAGCCGTTCGCGGTCGGTGAGTACTTGCCGGTAGAGGGGGATGGCCCGGTTGAGATCGCCGGCTAGCTGGTAGGCGTAGGCAAGATTGCTGCGCGCGGTGACGGTTTCGGAGTGGTCGGGGCCGTAGACGCGGGCGTAGTCGGTAACGGACTGCTGGTGCAGTTCGATGGCGCGGGCGAGGTTGCCGGTTGCCCGGTAGGAGCTGGCCAGGTTAGCGCGGGCGTTGAGGGTGTGGAGGTGGTCGGGGCCGTGGATGCGTTCATAGTCGGCAAGGTTGCGCTCGTGTAGCTGGAGGGCGCGGGCCTCGTCCTGCTGTAGGGCGTAGAGGTAGGCGAGGTTGGCCCGCGCGGTCAGGGTCTCCGGGTGGTCCTCGCCTAGAACGCGCTCGGAGTCGGCAAGGTTGCGCTGGTGCAAGGGGGCCGCCGCGGCGAGGTCGCCCGCGGCCCTGTACGCGGAGGCGAGGAAGCTACGGGCTATCAGGGTGTCTAGAGCGTCGGGGCCGTGGATGCGCCGGCAGGCGTCAACGGCCCGCTGAGCGGACGTGACGGCCTGGTCGTAGTGGCCATCGCCTTGCAGGAACGCGGACGCGGCAAGCAGGATGCCCGCAGTTGCCGGGGTGTCCTGGTCTGGGCCTATGTGGCTGGTGAGAGCTAGGGCGTGCGGGAGAAGTGCCCGCCACCGGGGCCAACTGTCCACGTTGAACAGGGGGTTTTCCGGAAGGGAGTCAAGCAGGAGCTTTGCGGCGCGGTCGCGGGCCTGGCTAACCGCGTCGGAGGTGCGGTGGGGGTCGGCAGGGTCGGGGATGCGGGCAACGGCTTGTACCAGGCGGTGGACGGTGACCGTCTGCGGGGTCAGCGTGATCATGCTGTAGGCGTTCAGCAAGGCGAGGGCGTCATCGATGGTCAGCGGGTCGTCGTGCAACTGGTAGGCCAGGTCACGAGGGATCGGGTCGGGGCCGAACCAGGCAAGGGCACGCAGGATCTGGCCCGGTGCGGACTGGTCGCGCTCGATGGCTTCGAGGGACAGTTGCCAGACGCGGGCGATGGTGCGCTGCCGGTCGGACTCCTCGGCTGCATCGGGGGCGGCGGAGGCAGCGAACATGCGGGCGGGGTACCGGCGTAGGCGGTCGAGGTAGGCGGCCGGGGTGATCGCGGTGTACTGGATGTAGGCGGCGGCCTGTTCCAGCGCAAGCGGCAGGTAGCCCAGTTCGCCGGCAAGCTGCCGCAACAGTTCCCGGTCGGAGTCGCCGCCGGGGCCGATGACCTGCATAAGC
>JBOHCG010000659.1:0-4377 GCA_050698735.1 Streptosporangiaceae bacterium
ATCTCGGCCGGGGCGGCCGGGAACGTGGTGGTGATCTTTCCCGGGCTGGCGGAGTCGGGGGCCGGGCATTCGGCGCTGCTGGCCGGCTCGCTCGCCGGGCTGCGAACCCTGGAGCTCGCCGGGGCCAGACCGGGCGCCGCAGTCGGTTACAGCCTGGGCGAGATCACCGGGCTGGTCTGGGCAGGCTGCCTGCCCGCGGCCGAGGCTGCGCGGCTGGTGGCCCAGCGTGGTCAGATCCTGCTGGGCTGCAGTACCGGGCCAGCGGCTATGGCCAGGATCGGGGCGGATACCCGGGCCGTGCGCGCCTTGTGCGCACCCGGCCGTCTGCATATCGCCGCCTACGAAGGGCCGCGCGCGCAGGTAGTCGCGGGTTCCATCGCGGGCATCCGGGACATGGTCCGGCGGGCCGAGGCAGCGGGCCTGGCCGCGCAGGTGCTCGGGGTGGCCAGCGCTCAGCACTCCCCGGCGATGGCCAACTGCACCGCCCCGTTGCGGAGCGTCCTGGCCGGCACGCCATTCGCGCCGCCGCAGCGGCGGCTGATCTCCACCATCACCGGCCGCCTGACCTCGCCCGGCGACGACATCGCGGACCTGCTGGCCCGCCAGCTGAGCCTGCCCGTGCTGTTCGGCCAGGCGCTGACGGCGGCGGCCGAGGAGGGCGGAGGGAGCGAACTGCTGGAAGAGGCCGGAAGGCCTGGAGGGGTCCAAGGGTCCGGGGGGAGCATGCGGACTGACCTAATGGTGATCGTAGGACCGGATGACGGGCTCGCGGCCGTGGCCGCCGGGTGCTGCGGATTGCCCGCCATCGCCCTTCCCGCGACGAAACACGGCACCCTGGACGCCAACTCCGTGATCTCGGCCCAGGCAGTCGCCGCACTGTTCGCGGCCGGGGCCGTCGCCGACCTGGCCCCGTTCCTCGCCGGGCCTGGGAGCATGCTGGCGACCGGGACGGTGCCGCAGATGCGGGATGCGGAACCGCAGCAACCGCTGGACCAGGCGTTATCGGCGATACCGTCGGCCCGTTCTGCATAAAGATTATTGGGCCAGTACCCTCGGCAACTCCCAGTCTGGGCGCAGCGGCACGCCCGAGGTGCCGTCTGCGTGCAGCCGGACGCCCAGCACCTGGTGCAGCTCGATGTGGTTGCGGTCGAAGGCGAGTTGCGAGCCCGCCATGTACAGCCGCCAAACCCGCGCCGTGCCCTGGCCGACCTCTGCGACCGCCTCGTCCCAGTGCGCGTCCAGGTTCGCGCACCAGGCGGCAAGGGTCTTCGCGTAATGCTCGCGCAGGTTCTCCTCGTGCCGGACCTCGAGGCCGGTGTCGTGCATGAGCGAGATCAGGTAGCCGGGGCCCTCAAGCTCGCCGTCGGGGAACACATACCGGTTGATGAAGCCGGCCTTGCGGATGGGCGGCTCGATGTTGTCGGGCCGGGTGATGCAGTGGTTGAGCAGACGGCCGCCCACCTTCAGCTTGCCGAGGAGGAAGGAGAAGTATGACGGGAGGTTCTGCTTGCCGATGTGCTCGGTGAGCCCTATAGAGCTGACCGCGTCGAAGCCCGTCTCAGGCACGTCACGGTAGTCCAGGTGCCGCACCTCGGCGAGCCCGGACAGGCCCTCTCGCTCGATCGCGGCCTGGGCCCAGGCCGCCTGCTGGGCGGACAGGGTGGCGCCGAGCGCCTTCACGCCGTACTCCCTCGCGGCGTGAATCACCATGCCGCCCCAGCCGCAGCCCACGTCCAGCAGGCGCATCCCTGGCTGCAGCGCCAGCTTGCGCGCGACCAGGTCGAACTTGTTCGTCTGCGCCTCTTCCAGGGTCGCGTCCTCGCTCGGGTAGCAGGCGCAGGTGTAGGCCATCGTCGGGCCGAGCACCCACTCGTAGAACCGGTTGGACACGTCGTAATGATGGGAGATAGCCGTGGCGTCGCGGCTCTTGGAGTGCGGTCGGCCGACCATCCAGCGGCGGCTCGCCCTGACCTCCTGCGGCGGCGGCGGCATCCGGTTCAGCAGCAGCTTCGGTCCGCCCAGGGCCTGCAGCAGGCGCAGCTTCTCCGCGATTCCCAAGCTGATGGACTGGGTCTTGGTCATCCTGGACAGGGCCTCGTACATGTCGCCGTCCACGTCCAGGTGCCCAGATACGTAAGCGCGGGCCAGCCCGAGCTCGCCGGGCGCCTGCGCCAGGTAGGCCACGGCCACAGGGGAACGGACCGTGATCTTCACGCCTGACCCCGCCGTGCCCGCGCGGCTGCCGTCATAGGCCGCGAACTCCACCGGGGTATCGGACCCCATGAGCGTCTCGAAGACCTCCGCCAGTGACATGCGTACCGTTCCTTCCGTTCCTCAGCGTCCCCTGACGCACTTCTCGTACAGGCCGAGCAGCCGGCCCTCGCCGTCGTAGGCGTTCTTGAGCTTGAAGTAGGCGGCGCCGTTGTAACGCCGGTAGAAGTCGTCCTCGGCGTAGAACGACGTCGAGTACAGCGACTTGTGCCCGTCCAGCTTCGCCACCTCGTCCTCGACGAGGCGGTTGTAGTAGCCGTCGGTGCGCCCCGGCGGCAGTGCCACGGTCCCCCAGAAGCCGAAGTTCACGTATACCTCGTGCGGCCCCAGCGGGTACAGCGGCCAGGTGCGCTCGCCGCGCAGCCGCAGCGGGCACATCCACACCGGGGTCATCCCCACCCCCGACGCGAAGAAGCGCAGGAACTCGGCGCCGCGAGAGACCGGGATCTCCACGTCCTGCATCACCGCTTCACGGGGCGGGAGCTGGCGCCGTGCGTTCAGCGCTTCGCCAAGGCCGTGCCGCCGGTAGTAGGCGACCAGCTTGCGGTAGACGTCCGAGCGCCGGTAGCGGCGCGGCCACAGCCGGCGGATCGCGGGGCTCTGCAGGCCGAGCGCGCGGGAGCACCAGAACCAGTCGGTGTCCCAGCGCCACAGGTAGTCGTAGATGGTGAGGAAGTCCTCATTCTCCCGCCTGACCGACTGGTAGTAGATCTGCTGCCGGGTGTAATCGCCGCGCCAGGGCGCGACGTCGCTGAACGCGCCCACGGTGAGGTAGAGCTCGCCGGTTGAGAACGCGGTGCCGTCGAGGAAATCCGCGCGGTGGCCGCGGAAGCTTCCCTCGGCGGCTATCTGGCCTATCGCGTCCATGCAGGCCTGCGGGTCGGCGAAACGGAAGTGCCGTAGGTGCACGAAGGGCTTTACCGGCTCCAGTTCGATCGTGAGCGACAGGGCGTAGCCGAGGCTGCCGTAGGAGTTGGGGAAGCCGAAGAACAGATCGGAGTGCTCGTTGTCCTGCGTGGCGCGGACGACGCGGCCGTCGCCGGTCAGGATCTCCATCTCGGTGACGGACTCGTGCGGCATGCCGCTGCGCAGCGAGGTCGACTCGATGCCGAGCCCGGTAACCGCGCCGCCCAGTGTGATCGTCTTGAGCTGGGGGACCACAAACGGCATCAGGCCGTGCCTGAGGGTGGCGTCGCACAGGTCTTCGTAGGTCGTCATGCCGCCGACCCAAGCCGTCCTCGCGGCCGGGTCGACGTGGATGACGTGGTCGAACGCGGAGACGTCCAGGCCGGCCGATGCGGTCTGGGCAGCCGTCGAGGTCTTCGTGTTGGGGTCGCGGAACCTGAACAGGTTCGTTGTGTGCTTGGCCAGCCGGACCGGTATGGCAGGGGGCCAGGCGGCGTAGGCGTCACGCAGTCTGGCCACCGCGGCCTCGTGCGCGTCGGCTGTCATGCGGACATCCTTCCGGTTAAGGGCTGCTATCCATGATGGGGAACAGACGATGAAGACGAAAGGCCTAGACCAGGCTGAGCTGGACCAAGGTCCCAGGCAGTGTAACCCGGCCTGGTCCCTGACGAACTTCACGACCGTCCCTGAGAGCCTCGTGATCTCAGCATTCGTCGCCCGGGTCCGGCTCGTAGCGGACTGGGCACGGGTTGGGCAGGTGGCTGTAGTCCTCGTCGTCCTCGTCTGCGTAGTCCTCGTGGTCCTCGTCGTCGACCTCATCGCCGTCGACCTCATCGCCGTCGACCTCATCGCCGTCGACCTCATCGCCGTCGACCTCATCGCCGGCCTCGTCGAGGCCGGCGTAGGAGGCGGCAACCTCCTCCGGCGACATCGGCAGCCTGGCCAGCGACGGCGGGGCGCCGGCGCTGATCACCTGGCGGAGCAGTAGCGCCATGGAATAGCCGGGATCGTCGGCCAGCGCCCGGTCGAGGGCGACATTCGCCAGCGCTCCATCGCCGCACTGCCAGGCGACGAACGCGAGCAGGGACGCGGGCGCCGCCACGTGCCCGGGCTGTGCCCGCCGGACGACGTCGGTCCACAGCCGCCGGTGCGCGTCGCGGTGCCCGGGATCCATCCGGGCCCAGGCGTCGTCCCTGACCC
>JBOHCG010000660.1:0-4361 GCA_050698735.1 Streptosporangiaceae bacterium
CCGCTGTTCTGGTCGCACATCGCCCCCTACGGTTCTCTCGCCGGTCTGTCCCTGTTGCTGATCATGCCCGAGGATGCCCGCGACGGGACCTGGAAGAGAAGGTCAGTCCACGGATCTGCGGCTGGGTGCCAGGGAGATGGAGCGCACGTTGCCGAGGAGCTGGTCGCGTTCGGCGGTGACGCTGTCGAGTTCGGTGGACAGTTCGTTGATGGCGTGCGCGTAGAACTCGGCCAGCGTCTGCTGCTCGGCGGCGTTCGTCTTGAGTCGGGCGTTGGCCTCCTCCAGCTCGCCGATCCTCGTCTTCAGTGCCGCGACGGGCGGCGGGTCCCCGGCGAGGAGGCGGGCTCGGGCCTGGAAGTGCTCGGCGAGGTCGCGGTGCTTGTGGGTGAGCAGCCAGCGCTTCACGTCGGCCTCGACCGCGAGCTGGACGACGGTCAGCTCTCCGGTCGAGCGGAGCGGCGTGCCCGCCAGCAGCCGGTCGGCGGCGGCCTTGATCGCTGCGCGGTCCGCGGTATCGGCGTTCACGGCGAATCCTGGGGGCGGGTGTGCTCGTGTTCGTCGAGGACGGCCTGTAGGCGGGCCAGTTCACGGCGTTCCCGCTCGCGTCGCGGGGCGGGGCCGAGCGGATCGTCGACGAGTTGTTCCAACTCGGCTGCGAGCACTCGCAGTCCGGCGATGTCCCGGTCGGTGCGGGCGATGTTCTGGCATCCGGGCCGGCAGTCGGTCAGGTCCGGGGTGCGCCGGGTGCTGCCGGCCTCGGCGCTGAGTTGACACTTGGCTTTCGCGGGGTCGAAGACGCAGGTCATGCCCTTCCCTTCGTGGATCTGCAGGCTGGGATTGGCGAGCAGGTCGCCGGCTTGGCGGCTGGTGGTCAGCACGCGGCCGGCGAACCGGCCGGAGGCGTGGACCCGACGGCTGTATTCGGCGGCGGCCGGGCCGCTGACGTGTTCCCCCTGTCGTAGGCGCTGGTCGGCGTCGGCGAGCTGCTCCAAGCGGTGCAGCCACGTCTCGAAGGCGTGCTCGTCGGGGAACCCGGAGGCATAGGTGCCGCTGTAGCCGAGGGTTACTCCGACGTGGACGTGGGAGTACTGGATCGCGGCCGCGACCAGTCCGCGCGGTCGGCGCACGATATGCCAGGCCAGGGTGCGACGGAAGCGGACGGGATAGAACATCTTGCCGCTGGGGTCCGGCGGGATCCGTTCCTCGCGCCCGGTGGATGCGCAGTAGTCGTCGATCCAATCGGTGAACTGGCCGATGAACTTGGCCAGAACCTGGGTGGTCATGGCACGGCCGAGCCGGTCTTTGGTCAGCGCACGGGCCACGCGGGTGTCGAACGCGGCCGCGGGGAACAGCAGCGGCCGGTCGTGGAGCCGTTCGAGCACGGCGACCGCGTCGGCGACCGGCTTGACCACGACCCACGGATCGGCGCGTTCTTCCCCTTCGGGCCGCTTGTCGCCGTTCTCGTCGACGGCGCCCTTCCATTTGCGTCCCTGCGTCAGCCACAGGCCGGAGACCGGATCCCTGCTCACGCAGCCGCGGCGCAGCGCGAGGACCTCTCCGGGGCGGGCGCCTGACAGGTAGGCCACGAGGATGAAGCTCGCGACGAACAGGTGCCGCAGCAGACCGCCGGCCTCGCTGAAGGAGATCGGGCGGTCCCGCCACGGCTGGCCGTCCAGGCGGGCGAGGATCGGCGCGTCCAGGTAGGCGCCGTCCGCGATCGGCAGTCGGCTTGCCGCCATGGCCGTGCGGCTGGCGGCGCGGCCCACCCAGTGGGTCGGGCAGTTTAGCAGGCGGCCGAGGTGCTGGCGGTCCAGCACCGGCGTGCCGTCCGGGCCGGTCTTGCCGGGCAGCGGGGCGCCGGCGGCGGCCAGGGCGTCGAGCAGCCGCTCAAGATCGGCGTGGAACTGGTCGGGGGTGCGCTGATCGTCGTGGCCGCCGTGGCGGTGCCGGTCGGTGAAGCTGCGCGGCAGCAGGGTGGCGTACTGGTCGCGGATGGCGAGGATGTCGGGGGCGAAGTCCTCGACGAACCGCAGCGACCACAGCAGCAGCCGGTCCATCGTCGCTGCGGGGATGCGCGGCGTGCGGTTCTCTCCAGCGGGGCGTTTGCGGCCGACCAGTTCCTCGGCGTCCCGCCCGTGCCACGGCGGGGCCGGGGGGAGGCGGTCGTCGGGCGGAAGATGGCCGCGCCAGGCCCACAGGCGGCGCACCCCGCTGATCCGGTCGCCGAGGGTGTCGCGAGACAGGCCCGCGTCCAGCAGGTTCGCCAGGTAGGCGTCCAGGTCGGCGGGGCCGACATCGGCCAGCCGTGCGACCCCGCGGACATCGAGCCACAGCAGGAAGCTGGTCAACGACGGGAACGCCGAGACGATCGTGCGCACAGCCGGTCGCCGCTGGGAGATCCGCCGCAGCACCGGCGGGTCCTGGCCGTTGAGCAGTTGCCACAGGTAGTGCTTGGCGGTCGCCGTGAACGGTTCCGGGACGGACGCGAAGTTCACGCTGATGCTGGAGATGTGCTCCTCGAAGAACGCGGCGGACAGCTGCCAGCGGTCGTCGGAGAACACGCAGGCGCACGTCGCGCCGGGGCGCAGCGGCCGGTTCACCAGGACCGGCGTGTCAGCGCGCGGCAGATCGGCCGGAGGCTGGGAAGCCTTGAGGCGGGCGAGGGTCATGAGAAGTCCAGTTCGCGGGCGAGGAAACGCTCGGCCAGGCGCCGGTCGGCGTCGCCGGCCGCTGCGCGTGCGCGTTCGATCGCCGCGGCCGGGTGCTTGGACAGCAGATCGGCCAGTTGTGCGTGCGGCAGCGCGAAGCGCTGGGCCCAGCGGACGGGCGGAAGATCGGCGCGGCGGGCCTCTAGCGCGTCGGCCACCAGGACCTGCACGGGCAGGTGCCGCGGCGTCGCCCGGGCGCACGGGCAGTCCAGGCAGCGCATGAACGAGGCACGGCACGGCTCGCCCGGCGGCGCGTGCGGGCCGCCGCGGTGGTCGACGCAGGCGCCCAGCACGGTATCCAGGTCCCCGGCGAGCATGCTGTTGAATGTGTCGGCATCCATGCCGAAGCGGGCGGCGGCCTGCTCGGGGTGGACGCGGGCCTCGGCCAGGTCGACGTCGGTCAGCACGGGCATCGCCGCGCTGGCCTTGGCCTTGGCGACCTGATCGGCCAGGACCTTCGCGACGAGCTGCTGGTAGGCGGTCAGGTTGCCCCGGTCGCGCCCGAGGTACTCGTTGGCCAGCACCCGGTCGGTGTGGGCGATGGCCTGCTGGCGGTGTTCGACCGCGGTCAGCCGCAGCCGGGGCAGGCTCACCTCGATCCGGGTCGGCTCGCCGGCGCTGGCGTCGGAGGTCAGGCCGGCGCGTTCGCCCCACCGGGCGATCGCCGTCCCCAGCAGTCCGGGACTCGCCGGCGCGCCCGACCGGTAGCCGGTGCGGCCGCGCACCGCGAGGAGGCGATCGGTGCCGGTGATCCGCCGCACCGGTTCGGTCAGCTCCCGCATCAGCAGGAACACCCCGAGCGGGGTGTGCAGCTCGTCGCGGGCGCTGACCTCGGTGCCGGCCTGATCGGCGCTGAGCCAGTCCGGCAGACCGGTCAGCGCGACCGGCATGTGGCTGCGCGTTCCACGCCGCGGCTTGACCAGCTCCACGATGCCGGTCGCCGTGCCCCGGCCGCCGTCCGGGCGGTGGGCCGCGGCCGGCGCGGCCGCGATGGTGCCGCCGTTCTGCCCGGTCATCCCGACCAGCAGGACCAGAAACGGCATCGCCTCACGCCACGTCAGGTGCACCGAGGCGATCAGGTCGCTGATCCGCCCGTGGCCGAACACGCGCTGATCGGCGTAGACGCGGCCCTTGCCGCTGCGCTTGCGCGGGATGTCCCCGGTGGACTCGATATGGTCGAGCAGCCGGCCCAGCTCCCAGTTCTGGCCGGCCTGGTCGATCTCGCCGAGACGCCAGCGTGCCAGCAGCCGCCGGTGGGCGCGGATTCCGGCCGCGGTGGCGCGGGCCTCGCCCCGCGCCTTGTTCATGATCTTCCGGAAGTCCTCCAGCGGGTAGCTGACCACCTTCGCGTTGCGGTCGCGCGCGATCCCGCCGACCCCCAGCATCGGCAGGACGGCCTCGTCGAGGCCGTCCATCGCGCGCAGCGCCGCCTTGAGCCCGCCGACCCGCTGGGCGAGCGTCGCCTGATCCCGGTACTCGTCCCGGTATCCGTCCAGGTGGCGGGGACGCAGCTGGTCGGGGCGCGTCGGCGGGTCGAGCACCCCGGCCAGGTAGTGGGCGAAGGTGCGCAGCTGGTAGTAGCAGGACGCCGCCGAGCCGGGGCGCCTGCAGGTCCCCGACGGACCGGTGCGCCGGTCGAAGGCGGCGGCGAAT
>JBOHCG010000661.1:0-4336 GCA_050698735.1 Streptosporangiaceae bacterium
ACCCGGCCAAGCTGCTGCTCGACCCGTACGCGAAGGCGATCGAGGGAGCCGTCAGCTGGGGTCAGCCGGTTTTCTCCTACCAGTTCGGGCACCCGGACCGGCGCAACGGCGCCGACTCAGCGCCGTACGTGCCCCGCTCCGTGGTGATCAACCCGTACTTCGACTGGAACCTCGACCGGCCGCCGCGCACGCCGTACCACGAGACCGTCATCTACGAGGCGCACGTCCGCGGCCTGACCAGGGAGCATCCGGTCATCCCCGACGAGCACCGCGGGACCTACCTGGGCCTGGCGCATCCGGCGATCCTCTCGCATCTGAAAGACCTCGGGGTCACGGCGATCGAGCTGATGCCGGTCCATCAGTACGTCACGGACAACTATCTGGACGACCGGGGCCTGCGCAACTACTGGGGCTACAACACCATCGGCTTTTTCGCCCCGCATAACGGCTACGCCGCCAGCGGCCGCCGCGGCGAGCAGGTGCAGGAGTTCAAGACCATGGTCCGCGCCCTGCACGAGGCCGGGATCGAGGTGATCCTGGACGTGGTCTACAACCACACCGCCGAGGGCAACCACCTGGGGCCGACGCTGTCTTTCCGCGGCATCGACAACTCGGCCTACTACCGGCTCGTCGACGACGACCGGCGCTACTACATGGACACCACGGGAACCGGGAACAGCCTGCTCATGCGGCATCCGCACGTGCTGCAGATGATCATGGACTCGCTGCGGTACTGGGTGCTCGAGATGCACGTGGACGGGTTCAGGTTCGACCTGGCGGCCACCCTGGCCCGCCAGTTCTACGAGGTGGACCGGCTGTCGGCGTTCTTCGACCTGGTCCAGCAGGATCCGGTGGTGTCACAGGTAAAGCTGATCGCGGAGCCCTGGGACGTGGGCGACGGCGGCTACCAGGTCGGCAACTTCCCCCCGCTGTGGTCCGAATGGAACGGCAAGTACCGGGACACGATCCGGGACTTCTGGCGCGGCGAGCCCGCCACGCTGCCGGAGTTCGCCTCCAGACTCACCGGGTCCAGCGATCTGTACCAGCAGGACAGCAGGCGCCCCGTCGCCTCGGTCAACTTCGTCACCTGCCATGACGGGTTCACCCTGACCGACTTGGTTTCTTACGATCGCAAGCACAACGAGGCCAACGGGGAGGACAACCGGGACGGCACCGACGACAACCGGTCGTGGAACTGCCGGCACGAGGGCCCGGCCGACGACAAGGAGGTGCTCGCCCTGCGGGCCAGGCAGAAGCGCAACTTCCTGGCCACCCTGATGCTCTCGCAGGGAGTCCCGATGATGCTCGCGGGCGACGAGATGGGACGGACCCAGCGAGGCAACAACAACGCGTACTGCCAGGACAACGAGATCTCCTGGGTCGACTGGGCGGTCCGCGCCGAGGACGACCAGGCGCTGTTCGATTACGTGCGCAGGCTGATCAGGCTGCGCGCCGACCACCCGGTGTTCCGGCGCCGCAGGTTCTTCCGCGGCCAGGCGGTCCGCGGCGGGCGGCAGCGGCTGCTGGACATCGCGTGGCTCACGCTGGCCGGCGAGGAGATGACCGACCACGACTGGGACGCGGGATTCGTCATGTCGCTAGCCGTCTTCCTGAACGGCCGCGCGATCAGCGAGGCCGACCGCCGCGGCGGCCGGATTCAGGACGACTCATTCCTGCTGATGTTCAACGCGAGCGAGCACGACTTGACGTTCACGATCCCGCCGCGCCGGTACGGCCCGCGGTGGACCAGGGTGCTGGACACGGCCGCGCCCGGGGCGGAGTTTGTAGACGATGGCGCCGTCAAGCCGGGAGACAGGATGACCCTGATCAACTACTCGCTCCAGTTGCTGCGCCGTGGCTGAGCCGGGTTACCCGGCGGCCCGGCGGGTTCCCGGTTCGACCTACCGGCTGCAGCTGCGAGAGGGTTTCGGCTTCGCCGAGGCCGGCCGGCTCGCCGATTACCTCGCGGACCTAGGGGTGACGCACGTTTACCTGTCGCCGATCCTGCAGGCCAACCCGGGATCCGCGCACGGGTACGACGTGGTGGACCACTCGCGCGTCTCGGTCGACCTCGGCGGCGAAGCCGCCTTCCGTGCGATGGCGGACCGGCTGCACCACCGCGGCCTCGGGGTGGTGGTCGACATCGTGCCCAACCACATGGCACGCCCCACGCCCGAGTGGCGCAACAGGCAGCTGTGGTCGGTGCTGTATGAGGGCAGGGCATCGATGTTCGCGAACTGGTTCGACATCGACTGGGAGGCGCAGGACGGCAAGCTGCTGATGCCGGTCCTCGCCGGGCCGCTGGAGAAGTGCCTGGGCGATCTGGTCATCGACACGGCGCTGCGCGACCCCTGGCCGGACGGGGCCGACGGGCACGCAGGCCCGGTGCTGCGGTACTTCGACCACGTGCTGCCGCTGCGGGACGGAGTCGCCGACCTGCCGCTTGGCATGCTGCTCGCCGAGCAGCATTACCGGCTTACCGACTGGCGTGACGCGGCGACCCAGCTTAACTGGCGGCGGTTTTTCGACATCGACTCGCTCATCGCGATCAGGGTGCAGGACCCGGACGTGTTCGAGCAAACCCATCGGGTGCTGCTGCGGCTGGTCGACGGGGGCCTGATCGACGGCCTGCGGGTGGATCACCCGGACGGGCTCGCGGACCCTGAGGGCTACCTGGGCCGGCTGGCCAGCTCGACCGGCCGGGCCTGGGTGGTGGTGGAGAAGATCCTGGCCTATGGCGAGGAGCTGCCGCCCTGGCCCTGCGCGGGCACCACGGGCTACGACACGCTCAGCCTGGTCGGTGGTCTGTTCGTGGATCCGGCCGGGGAAGCGCCGCTGACGCAGGAGTACGTCGGCTTCACCGGCGGGAAGCGGCGGTTCGAGGAGGTAGAGCAGGAGGCCAAGCGGTACATCGCCGAGGGCACCTTTACGGCCGAGCTGTCCAGGCTGACCAGGCTGCTGCACCGCGCGGGATACCCGGCCCTGGCCGGATTCGACGCTGGGGACCTCTACGACGTGCTCGTCGAACTGCTGGCCGCGTTCGGCGTGTACCGGGCCTACGTGACCCCAGGCAAGCCGGCGCCGGACGCGTCGGTGGCCGTGCTGACGGCCGCCGCCTCCGACGCGCGGGACCACCTGGAGGACCGGCTGCATCCCGCCGTCGAGGGCGTGACCGCCGCGCTGCTAGGGCTCGGCGGCGTCTGCGACGACGCCAGCCAGCAGGCCGCGCGCGACGAACTCGTGGTCCGGTTCGGCCAGACCACCGGCCCGGTGCTGGCCAAGGGGGTAGAGGACACCGCCTTCTACCGCTGGCCGCGACTGGCCGCGCTGAACGAGGTGGGCGTCAGCCCGGCCGTCTTCGGCGTCAGCCCGGCCGAATTCCACGCCGAGGCCGGGCGCCTGGCCGCCCGGTGGCCTGCCACCATGACCACGCTGTCCACGCATGACACCAAGCGCCAGGAAGACGTCCGGGCCAGGCTGGCGGTGCTCGCCGAATGGCCGCAGGAATGGGCGCACCAGGTTGCCGAGTGGCACGGCCTGGCCATCTGGCTCAGCGATGGCGCCGCCGCCCAGGCCACGCAGCGGGCGCCGGAGCCCGACCTGGAATACCTGATGTGGCAGACGCTGGTGGGCGCCTGGCTGATCGGCGGCGAGCGGCTGCGCGGGTACCTCGGGAAGGCGATGTACGAGGCCAAGACGCGAACCTCCTGGACGGTACCCGATCCCGGCTACGAGTCCGCGGTGCTCGGCCTGGCCGACGCCGTCCTCGGCGACCCCGAGCTGACCGCGGGCATCGCAAGCTTCGTCGCCAAGATCGCGCCCGACGCCAGGGTGAACTCCCTCGGCGCCAAGCTGGTGCAGCTCACCATGCCGGGAGTGCCCGACGTCTACCAGGGCTGCGAGCTGGCCGGCCTGTCGCTGGTGGACCCGGACAACCGGCGGCCCGTCGACTACGACCGCCGCAGGCGGCTGCTTGCCGCGCTGGAGGCCCGCCCGGGCCAGGTGGTCGGCCTGGACGCGGAGAAGCTGCTGGTTACCTCCCGCGCGCTGCGGCTGCGGCGCGAGCATCCGGACTGGTTCGCGGGTGGCTACGCCTCGCTAGCCTGCGAGGGCCCGGCCGCCGAGCACGCCTTCGCCTTCCTGCGCGGCGGGCACGCGGTCACCGTGGCGACCCGGCTGCCGGCCGGCCTGCGGCGCCGCGGCGGCTGGACCGACACCGCCCTGCCGCTGCCCGAACTGCACTGGCGCGACGTGCTGACCGGCGCCAGGCACGCCGGGCTGCGACCGCTGCTCGCCGATCTGACCTGGCGGCTCCCGGTGGCCTTGCTCGTCCCCG
>JBOHCG010000662.1:0-4333 GCA_050698735.1 Streptosporangiaceae bacterium
GTCCAGCGCGCTGGGCGGCGCGCCGCCCGGCACCGCGCCGCCGCGCCGCTTGCCCTGCTCAAGCAGCGGCGTGTCATACGGCTTGACGTGGTCGCCGACCTCGAGGGCCGGGCGGAGCCTGACCTTACCCGGCAGGTGGCGCTTGGCACGGCCGGTGCCGAGCTCGTAGTCCTCGTCGATCTGGAGGCCGTCGTCCTCGCCGGAGTAGTCGTCCTGGTAGGCCCGCGGCGTGCCGTGGCCCAGCAGGACGCCCAGGTCACGCAGCCGCTCCGGGATCCGGTGCAGCGGCGTACCGGTGATGACCAGGACGCCGAAGGCGCACAGCAGCCCGAGCAGCAGCGCCGCCACCCACGGCGTCAGCGCGCTGGCCAGCGGGCTGGACACCGCGTACCCGATCAGGCCGCCTGCCCGGTGCATCGCGGCGGCTCCTCCGGCGGGCCTGGGCGTGCCCTTGGCGATGTGGATCAGGCCGAGCGCGCCGAGCAGCAGCGCGGTCCAGCCGATCACCGCCCGCATGGTGGCCGAGTTGCGGTCGGGATGACGCAGGAACCGCCAGGCGAGCAGCGCGACCAGGACCGGCACCAGGATGTCGAGCGAGCCGAACGCGCCGATCGCCACGGCGTGGATGCCGTGCCCGACCGCGTTGTCCATCCGCACCCACAGGCTGGCCGCGAGCACGATCGCCGCGCCGAAGATGAGCAGCCCGAGTCCGTCCCTGCGGTGATGCGGCTCCAGGTCGCGCGCGCCCCGGCCGATCGACCTGACGAGGAACCCGAGCCCGCCCGCGACCACCATCCACGCGCCCGCGACGGCCCGCGCCACCCAGCCGACCAGGATCACGACCGGGTCATGGGACCGGGACGGCGGCTGGTTCCGGGCCGCCGGACGGCGCCTCGCCGTACCGGTCTTCCCCGCCGACCCCTTGCGGTTAGTGCCTTTCTTTTTTTGGCCAGAACGAGAAGTGGTATTCCGGCCCCGCTGCCCGCTCGTTCCGCGGGGCGAGCGGCTCGCCGTCGACCGGCTTGATCCGTTGCTCCCCTTGCCTCCCCTGCCGTTCTTGCTGCCACCCTTACCGGCACCCTTACCGGCACCGCTGCCGCCGCGGCCACCGGATCCGCCCCGGTTCTGCCGGTTTCCTGGCGGGTAGTCCCAATCGTCCTCGTCGTATCCCGGCGCCTCGAAGGCAGCGTCGGCCAGCCCGCCGCGCGGGCGTCCAGATCGGTTACGGGCACGACTCACCACGATTACAAACGTAGCGAGAACGCCAGGGCATCCCAAGCACCCGGCGCGCGTGTCGCGGTCCGTGCCTCAGATGAGACGGCACACGCGGCAGAGACGAACCTATCCTTTCCGTAGTACTGACGGGGAGGTACCCATGTTCGGAAACACCGGGGGACATGTGGTCGGAGGACATGTCACGGGCCACGAGTCGCCCGCAGACCACCAGCCATTTCCGGCTACCTTCAACGACGCTCACCACGTTTACCTAACCGACACGCCGCAGGACACGGTGGACGAGCCGAGGCGGAACGGCCTGGCCACATGGATGCGGGTACACGGCGGGTTGGGCGCGGGCGCCATCGTCGTCGCGGGGATCCTGCTGGTTGCGCTACTGATCGCTTTCATCTGACGATAGGGCCGGGGCGATGCGGTAGTGGTAGCGGTGGGAGTACGCGAAGCCGCATCGGCTGTAGAGGGCGCGGGCCGGGGCATTGTCCTCCTCGACCTGGAGCATGATGCGGCGTACGCCTTGCTGCGCCGCCGCGGCGGTTAGCGCGCGGGTGATCGCGGCGCCCAGGCCCTGACGGCGGGTTGAGGGGCTGACCTCGACCGCGGTGATCATGGCCCAGCCTGCGGCGATGGAGATCCGGCCGACTGCCACCTGGCGGCCGTCCCGGCGGATGCTGCCGAAGGCCTGCCACGGCGCCGACATCAGCAGGATCCGTGCCATCGGCGGCAGTTGCTGGCCCCGGTAGCGGTAGAGCGCGAGCCAGGATTGGTCGGGTTCCGGGTCTAGACGGAAATCGATGTCCGTGGCAGGCGGACCATCCGTCACGTCTTTTACATCGGCGACCATGACGAGGGCCGGACCCGGGCGGAGTACCCACTTCCGTTCGGCCAAATATTCTTCTATCGGGTACGGGGGCGCGCCTTGGAGCAGGACCCCGGGCACGACGATCATCGGCGGCATCCCGCGGCGGCGGTACCAGTCCGCTACGGCGGCCACCGCCTCGGGCAGCGGGCTGCCGGGATCGCCGACGGGCAGCGCCGAGTTCGCCCGGCCGGTGAAGCCGGCGGCGGCGCGCAGCAGCCACTCCCCCAGGCGCTCGGTGTCCGGCGGCTGCCAGTGCAGCGCGGCGGCGCGCTCGATGTCATCGACCTGCAACGGGTTCGGCCCTCCTCCGGGGCAGAGGCTACCAGGGCGGGGTGCGGCCGGGCCGGCGGCGCGGTAGGGTCGGGCGCATGCGGGTCGCGATCCTTGATGATTATCAGCAGGTGGCCCTGGCGAGCGCGGACTGGTCGGCGGTGACCGCGCAGGCCGAGATCTACGTGTTCACCGAGCACATCGCGCGGACCGACGCCCTGGTCAGCGCGCTTGAGCCGTTCGACGTCGTGGTGGCGATGCGGGAGCGGACCCCGTTCGACGCCGAGCGGCTCGGCCGGCTGCCGCGGCTGCGGCTGCTCGTCACCACGGGCATGGGGAACGCCTCGATCGACATGACCGCGGCGCGGGACCGCGGCATCACGGTCTGCGGGACGAACGGCGTCACCGGCTCAACGGCCGAGCTGACCTGGGGGCTGATCCTGGCCTTGGTCCGGCACATCCCCGAGGAAGACCAGCGGATGAAGACCGCGGGGCGGGCCGGGGGCGCGGCGCTCAGCGTGCGCTCCGGCTGGCAGATGACGGTCGGCACGGACCTGGAGGGCAAGCGGCTCGGCATCGTCGGCCTCGGGAAACAAGGGCAGACGGTGGCCAAGATCGGCAGGGCGTTCGGCATGAAGGTGGCGGCGTGGAGCCAGAACCTGGATCCGGACCACGCCAAGAAGCACCACGCCGAGGCGGTCAGCAAGGAGGACTTGTTCGCCACCTCGGACGTCGTGACCGTGCACTACAAGCACTCCGAGCGCAGCACGGGGATTGTCGGCGCGACCGAGCTCGGGTGGATGAAGCCGTCCGCCTACCTGGTGAACACCTCGCGCGGACCGCTCGTGGACAGCGCGGCGCTGCTCGCGGCGCTGCGTTCCGGCTCGATCGCGGGGGCGGCGCTCGACGTGTACGACGTCGAGCCGCTGCCGCTCCACGATCCGCTGCGGACCGCGCCCAACGTGGTGCTGACACCGCACCTCGGCTACGTCACCGACGAGACCTACCGGGTGTTTTACGGTGACGCGGCCGAGGACATCGCGGCGTTCGGCGCGGGCGCGCCGGTGCGGGTGCTGAACGGGCCGAGCGCTTCATAAGCTCTGTGGTTTTTGGTCTTTGTCAGGGCGTCCAGCTTGGGTCGCGGCCGGACCGAATACCTCATATCGGCACAAATCACCGCGAATGTAACGGGCTAATTTCGCAACGATGGACCATTGTCGTTGTTATAGGCACCACGATGGTCCATCGTCGTGGCCGAGGGACGCGGCCGACCGGAGTGTCACGGTGCCCGTGGGGACTGTGGTGGCCTTGGGGTCTTCGGGGTGCGGGAACCGCCGAGACGGGCAGGCCGGTGCGTTGGGCGTTAGGTGGAGGGGTCAGGCTTGGATTACCACGGGGATGATCATGGGGCGGCGGCGGTAGTTGTCGCTGACCCATTTGCCTACTATGCGGCGGGTTAGCTGGCTGATCTGGTGGGTATCGGTGATGCCCTCGGCGGCGGCTAGGACCAGCGCCTCCTCGATCTTGGGCAGCACGTCGCGAAACGCGGCGTCGTCGATGCCGGAGCCGCGGGCGTGCATCTCGGGCTCGGCCACGAGCTTGCCTGAGCTGGCGTCGACCACGATGACGACGGAGACGAAGCCTTCCTCGCCGAGGATCCGCCGGTCCTTAAGCTGGGACTCGGTGACGCCGCCGACCGTGAGGCCGTCCACGTAGATGTACCCGCACGGCACCGCGCCGGCGATCTTGGCCTGTCCGGCCACCAGGTCGACGACCACGCCGTCCTCGGCGATCACGATGTTGCGGTCGGGTATGCCCGACAGCGAGGCCAGCCGGGCGTGCGCCCGCAGGTGCCGCCACTCGCCGTGCACCGGCATGAAGTTGCGCGGGCGGACCAGGTTCAGCACGTAGAGCAGCTCGCCGGCCGGTGCGTGCCCGGACACGTGAACCAGCGCGGATTCCTTGTGC
>JBOHCG010000663.1:0-4330 GCA_050698735.1 Streptosporangiaceae bacterium
CACCGACCTCCGCGGAGTCGTCACCTTATGTAACTGGCACTCAGATTCACCTCTGGCGTCGGGTGCCGCCCACCACTCCCGAATGGTGATCACTGGATCACTCACCGTGAGATCGGAACTGTAGTGATCAGGCAGGAGCTGGACGGGGAGAACACCATGGCCGCTGCCCCGACGTCCGAAGTAGACGAGGAGCTGGCACCCGATCCGCAAGGGCTGGGTACGGGCGGCTGACATCCAGTCCGACACTGCGACCAACGGGCCGCGGGCATCCAGCTCGCGGCCCTTCGCTTGCCTAACGGCGAATGACTGCACGTATAAACCAGCCGAATGCAAGTATGGCGGCTCCGATGAGGATGGGCCAGATAAACCAGTGGTCAAGAAGTGCGAGCACGACAAGTACAATAGCGAGCGTCCACCGGTTGCGCGGAAGCCGATTCAGGTTCTGGTAAAAGAACCGATAGCTGCTTCCGAGCTGGAACTTACGGGGATCGAAGTTGCTAGCCATTAGTATCGCCGGTAGCCGCGTCGATGGCCATAGCGCGCCATGTCGTAGATGTGCTCTTCCTTGCCCTAGGCGAACGCCTCTCGGAACCGGCCCAATATCCTAGCTGTTTCTGTGTCACGTGGCGAGAGATGATGCATTTTCCTCGTGAGAATATCCACGGCGTCCATGGCGTTTATGATTTCAAGTACTTCTTCCGCCGCTTGTAGATCTTGGGGCGTCATGAAGGGCGGAATCGGCTGTTGGCCCGACCGCGTTACTAGCGGCGGCTGAGCTGGCCAGTGGTCTAGCTCGCCTGGCTGTTGTTGCCGTTCCACGTACTCGTCTTGGCCGATGAACCACGTTCGCCAGTTCGGCATGTAAAACACCCTCTATCTACCTTGAGAACGTCGCCTCGTCTGACTGGCTGAAACGGGGGGGTCGAGGCTGTGAGGCGCCGTTGTAACGGGAGACACTAGCACACCCGTTCGATGACGTGCAACAGGTCAGTTCAAGATTACGAGAAACGTTCTATCGCGCATCGGAGCATCGAAGTGACGGCGACGACACACGGGGTCATTCCGGACAACCGCTTGGTGTGCCAGCCCATCAGAGCAGACCTGGCCTGGCCCCACGACAGGCGTCTTCGGGCGCGAACCCTACGATCTACCAGTACTGCCACGCTCTTTGCCCGGCGTCCGGTAGTTCAGGATCAGGTCCTTAATGCTGACGTCAGCCGCGAACCGCGGATTCCAGTACCAGCGCTGGATGCGCTCGAACTCCGCCTCGACGGTCTCGCCTAGCACATCACAGTTCCGGATGACCTGGCCCACCTCACACCGCTCGCCGTGCGCGTCCCGAGGGCAGGTGCAGCGCCGTAGCCAGCCGTCCGCCTTGTCGTAGACGAACTGCTTGAGGTCGGCCTGTTCGAGACGCTCGTTGAAGTCGTCGTGATCTGGATCAGCTGAGGCTCCGTAGAGACGGCGCAGCCGGGCCATGAAGTCTTCCGGGAACGGGTCGTGGTACTCAATGCGCTCAACGGCATCGTTGAGCTTGCCGCCGCCAGCATCGCTCGGCGTGAACCACAGCGGCCCGTGGCGGCGGAAGAACCGATGGCGCAAGAAGCAGAACTCGACGTTCCAGTAAACGGCCGTCTCCAAGAAGCCGCGCCACGTCGGCATGTCGTCGCGCAGCTGGCTCAGTGCCGTCATGAGGTCGACTTGCAAGGCGTAGGCTGCCGTCTCCATTCGGAAGTAGTGGTCACGAAAAAGGTAGAGCCAGTACATGGCGACGGTTTGCGGTACGTCAGCGCCGACTTCGAGCGCCCGGCCCCAGTGCGCCAGGTCATCTTCGGCGTCGAGTTCGAGGATCGCTTGGGCGACGAGCCGCAAGAGCCGGGCTTCGTGACGAGCACGGTACTGGCGGTCGCCGACACCTGAGCTTTCCTGCGTCCGGGTGCGGGCTTCTGCGACCGTGAGGTCCTTGGTCGCATAATGCACGCGCAAGAGCATCTGCGCCTGAGCAACCAGGGTGGGGCGGTCGGGTGGTCCGGGAGCATTAGCGTCGTCGACCAGGCGCTCGGAGGCGGCCTCTTTCGCGACTTGGCACATGCTCATGGCAACGGCGAGCGGGGTGTCAGTCCGGGTGCGATGCTGCACCACGCCCAAGCTAGCGAGCACCTGAAGCCGCGGCACGAGGGCTTCCACCTCCAGCGGTTCTAGGCCCGCTTCCCTCACGAGAGCAAGTTCTGATGCCAGGTCATCGAGTGATAGCTGGCTTCCTGCTTCGGTCATGGCCTCGATGATGCCACCTGACTGCCACCTCACGCCCTCCCGCGCGCATCACCAACCGTGTCACTGTCGGGATTGTCGCATCCAGCATTCAATTCCATTTATTCAGGCAGGGAGGTCTATGCCCCGAAAGTCCCGCCGTCAGCTTGTCGGTAAACAAGAAGACGTCGAACGCCGAGAGCGCGAGGAGGCATTGCGCGCGCTCGAACATGAACTCCATCAGCAGCAACAAGAAGACTACGAAAGTCCTCGCCCCACGATTACTGAGCCTGCAGACATGGCTCGTCGGCTATTTCAAGCCAAAATAATGCCCTTGACGGTTCCTCTGTGAACCGCTACAAGGCAAAGTAAGGGCCTCTAAATATCGGGTCGGCGGCTCCATCATGAAAGCGGCCGCCGACTCCCACGCCCACATATTAGGTAACAAACTCCAGGCAACTGGAAGGAGGGTTATTGTGCCAACCACACGCCGCATCGTCGTCATCGCTAAGCTTCGCCCCTTCGACGAAATGGTATGGAAGAGGCTGCTTATCGCCTACGCATACGCGCTCTATGACAAGCAAAAACGAGCCAAGCAGGCCGTCGCGGCGGGTGGGGGAGGCGCGCAGTGACGGCCTTCTACGACAACCCATCAAGCATGCTGTACGTTGGCGATGCGCTCACGACCTTGCGCGAACTGCCTTCCCAGAGCGTCGACGCCGTTATCGCCGATCCGCCCTACTGCTCGGGCGGCATCACGGCCGTTGACCGCACAAACCAGACCGCCCGCCGCAAGTATGTTTCGACGGACGCCACGCACACGTTGGCCGACTTCGACGGCGACCAACGTGACCAGCGCTCGTTCACCTACTGGTGCACCCTGTGGCTCACCGAGTGCCTTCGCCTCACCAAATCGCGCGGGATCTGTCTGGTCTTCACCGATTGGCGGCAGCTGCCCGCGACATCCGACGCACTGCAAGCCGCTGGCTGGGTGTGGCGTGGCCTGGTGGTCTGGCACAAGCCGGGCGCTCGGCCGCATCGCGGGCGGTTCGCCAACGCGGCCGAATACCTCGTCTGGGGCTCGAACGGCCACCTCGGCGCACAACCCCTCGGAGCGTGCCTACCGGGCCTCTACAGCGTGCCTTCGCCCCGTGGCGACGAGCGCGTCCACATCACCCAGAAGCCGCTGCTCTTGCTTCGCCAGCTCATCGGGATCACGGCAAGCGGGGCCACTGTGCTCGATCCGTTCATGGGCTCGGGTACAACCGGTGTCGCGGCCGTTCTGGAGGGACGCCGTTTCATCGGCATAGAAAAGAACGCGGCCATTGCCAAGGACGCACACGACCGCATCGCCGAGGTCGAGCACACGGTGAGCCTGCGCGAAGGGGTCGTGCAATGATGGCCGCCGCGGTCGTCCTCTTCCTCGGTGGACTTGCTGTCATAGGGGTGCTCGTCCTGGTGCGTGCCTACGACGCGCGAGATTGGCGAGACTCGCTCACCGCTTATCGGCTTACTTTGCCGCAGGCGCTGACGGCCGACGATGTGACAAGCTGGCTCGCCCATGTGGTCGCCACGACCCACGCCACCGGCTTTGCCTTTCGCACGCCGCCCGCGCTCGGTCTTGAGGTCACGGCCGATTCGCGAGGTATCACGCACACGCTTCTTGTACCCGAGGCCCTGACCGGCTCAGTGCTGGCGGGCCTACGGGCGACGTTGCCCGCCGCTCGGATCGAGGAAGTACCGCCTAGCGACCAGGGTCTTGATTACTTCATCGCAGCCGAGGCCAGGCTCACGAACGTGCTGCGGCCCCTAGCCCACGGACGAGCCGAACGCGCGAGCGCCAGCATCCTGGCTGCGCTCCAGCCGCTCGGGGTAGGCGAACAGATCACGCTCCAGTGGCTATTCACGGGCGTACCGGCACCAGCTCCCGCCCAAGGCTCCCAAGGCCGGGCAGCCCCAATGCCATGGGCTTTAGGCGTTTGACTGGTTGTGGGTAGTTCTCGTTTTTGGTTACTGCGGGTAGTTTCCTTCCGGTGGGCATGCCGGAGGCCGGGGTGTCGCGCCGGCGGCGGCCGGGTCC
>JBOHCG010000664.1:0-4329 GCA_050698735.1 Streptosporangiaceae bacterium
CCGCCGGCCCGTCCGGCCCCGCCGGCCCGTCCGGCCCCGCCGGCCCGTCCGGCCCGTCTGGTGCCGCCGAGGATCCGGGCATCCTGTCGCCGAGTCCTGACGATCTGACCGGCAGCGGCGGGGAGGAGCTGAGGGGCGTACCTCTTCGCGGCGGTGGCTGGGCCAGGGTGCTGCACTTCGTCGTGCACGGCAACATCTTTGTCGTCACGGTGCTGTCGCTGGTGGTCGCGCTGGTGGTCGGCGGCCTGCTCAACGCGTTCACCAACACCACCGTGCTGCACGCCTGGGGCAACTTCACCTCGGCACCGGGCAACGCGCTCTCGCTGGCCTGGGACACCGCGATCGGCGCCTACGTGGAGATGTTCGAGGGATCGATCTTCAACCCGCACACGGTGGCGGCGCTGTTCCAGCAGGCGTCCTTCAGCACCGCGATCCACGACGGCTACCTGTCCGCGGTGTTCAACCCGCTGTCGGAGACGTGCGTGCAGGCCACGCCGCTGATCCTGGCCGGGCTCGCGGTCGCGCTGCCCTACCGGGCGGGCCTGTTCAACATCGGCGGGCAGAGTCAGTTCATCGGCGGGGCGCTGGTGTGCACCTACCTCGGCTACGGCGTCAACCTGCCGGTCGTCGTCCACACGGTGGTGTGCGTGCTCGGCGGTTTCGTCGGCGGTGCCGCCATCGGCTGGATCGTCGGGGAGTTGAAGGCGCGGACCGGCGCGCACGAGGTCATCGTCACGATCATGCTCAACTACGTGATGCAGTACCTGCTGGCCTACCTGCTCTCCTATCACTACCTGATGCAGCAGCCGGGCAGCAGCAACCAGATCACCTCGACCATCGCGGGCAACGCGCACCTGCCGCTGCTGTTCGGCTCGCACCTGCGGATCAACGCGGGCTTCCTGGTCGCGCTGGCCTGCGCGCTTGCCATGTGGTGGCTGCTGAGCCGCACCACCACCGGGTTCGAGTTCCGCAGCATCGGCAAGAACCCGAGCGCGGCCCGGGTGGCGGGCATCAACGTGGAGCGGAACTGGGTCCTGGTCATGCTGCTGGCCGGCGGCCTGGCCGGGCTGGCCGGGTCCGCGGTCATCCAGGGCACCGACTTCAGCCTCAACTTCCAGAGCTACGGCACCTTCGGCATTGACGCAATCACGGTCGCGCTGCTCGGCGCGGGGCGACCGCTCGGCGTGGTCCTCGCAGGCCTGCTGTTCGGGGCGCTGCACGCCGGGGCGCCGCTGATGCAGTCGGTGACAGGCACGCCGGTTGACATGGTCCAGGTGCTTGAGGCGGTGGTGGTGCTGTTCGTCGCCGCGCCGCCGCTGATCCGGACGATCTTCCGGCTGCGTGGCGCGGGCGGCGCCCTACTGGTGCTGTCGAGGGGGTGGAACGCATGACCGTCACCGAACGCGAACTGCCTGTCCTGCTCACCGGCGAGCCACCGGTCAGCTCGTTCCGCCGCTGGCTGGCGCCCGCGACGTTCCTGCTCTTCGGGCTCATCGACATCCTCGTGCTCGGCTACTTCTCGCACTCGGGCGACGCGGTGTTTGCCTTCTCCCAGCCGTTCGCCAAGGTGACCGTGCCGAACCTGGCACTGCCTGGTGCGGGCACCTGCTACGTGTGCGGCGGGATATCGATCGCCATCGCGGCGGCGCGCGCCTTCCTGCCATTCGGCAAGGCGCTGCGCCGGATTGCCATGGCCGTGGTGGTTTTCCTGCTCATCATCGCGCTGCTGTGCTGGGCAGACGCCGGGCTGTCCACCGCGTTCAATATCGTGAACCTGCTGCAGGGCACGCTCGCCGGGTCGATCCCGATCATGCTAGGCGCGCTGACCGGCGTCATCTGCTCCCGGTCCGGGGTGATCAACGTCGCCATCGAGGGCCAGCTCCTGGCCGGCGCGTTCGCCGCCGCCATGGTGGCCAGCGTAACCGGCAACCTGTGGCTGGGCCTGATCAGCGGGGCGCTGTGCGGCGCGCTGGTCGGGGCGCTGCTCGCCGTGTTCGCCATCGGCTACCGGGTGGACCAGGTCGTCCTCGGCGTGGTGATCAACACGCTGATCCTCGGCCTGACCGGGTACCTCTACGACGACCTGATGGTCCCCAACGCCAACACCTGGAACTCGCCGAACACGTTCAACTCCGTCAAGATCCCGCTGCTCGGCGACATCCCGATCCTCGGCCCGGTCCTCTTCGACTCCACCATCTTCCTGTACCTCACCTACATCGCGCTCGCAGCGGTCCAGGTCGGCCTGTTCTCCACCCGGTGGGGCCTGCGCACCCGGGCCATCGGCGAGCACCCCGTCGCGGCCGACACGGTAGGCATCAAGGTGATCGCGATGAGGTACCGCAACGTGATCGCCGCAGGGATCATCGCCGGGATCGGCGGCTCCTACTTCACGATCGGCTCGGTCGGCGCGTTCGGCAAGGACATATCCTCCGGGGAGGGCTACATCGCCCTGGCCGCCATGATCTTCGGGCGGTACTCGCCGTTCGGCGCGGTGGGCGCGGCGCTGCTGTTCGGCTTCACGTCGCAGCTTCAGTCGATCCTGTCCACGATCAACGTGCCGATCCAGTCCAATCTGCTGCTGATGACCCCGTACATCGTCACGATCATCGTGCTGGCCGGCCTGGTCGGCAAGGTCCGCGGTCCCCGTGCCGAGGGCATCCCCTACGTAAAATCTTGATGCCGAACGAGCAGTGGTGCGCGGCCCGCGACCGTGTCGACGCCCGCGTGGCTGGCACCGAGGTGCGCGACGGTCTGGGGCGCTCCCGCCGTGGCCGACTGGCCCGGAGGCCGGATCTCCGGTCCGGAGGCCGGATTCATTCCGAGTGGCGTCACAACAAGCGGATCCTGTGTGAAGACACGTTGTGAAAGTGACGACTGAGGCTGAGTTCCGGGCTGTTATCGAGACTTGGATCGCGGATGATCCGGACGCCGGCGACCGGGCCGAACTGCAGGCGCTGCTCGAACGCGCCGTTGCGGATGCGGATGGGGCCGCTGGTGCGGAGGCGGAGCTGCGGGATCGGTTCGCGGGGCGGCTGAGGTTCGGGACGGCCGGGTTGCGGGGGATGGTGGCCGCGGGTCCTAACCGGATGAACCGGGCCGTGGTCAGGGCGGCGACCGCCGCGGTGGCCGGTTGGCTGGTTGGGCTAAGCGGGGCTGGCGGAGCAGGTGAGCCGGGCAACTCTGGCGGAGCAGGTGAGGCAGGCGGCGCTGGCGTGACCGGTGGACCTGGTGGGTCTGTCGGGCCTGGTAGCGATTCGGGCGGGCCGGGCGGGCCGGGCGGGCCGGGCGGGGCTGCGGTAGAGGGCCGAGTGGGGCCGGTTGTGGTGGGGGGTGACGCGCGGCATCGGTCGGCGGAATTCGTGGATGAGGCGGCCAGGGTGCTGGCGGGGGCGGGGATTGCGGTGCATGTGCTTCCGCTGCCCTGCCCTACTCCCCTGCTGGCGTTCGCGGTCCGGCATCTGGGTGCGGCGGCCGGGGTGATGATCACCGCGAGCCACAACCCGGCGGCGGACAACGGGTACAAGCTCTACCTCAGTGACGGCGCGCAGGTCATTCCGCCGATCGACGCCGAGATCGAGAAGCGGATCGCCGAGCTCGGGCCGCTGTCGCTTGTTCCGGTCGCGGACTCCGATAACCGGCTGATCACCCGGCACGGCGACGAGGTGGCCAGTGCCTATCTGGACGCGATCGTCGCGGTCGCCGCCGGGGCCCCGACGGCGGGACAGCCCGAGCTGAGCGTCGTGTACACGCCGATGCACGGGGTCGCTGGGGACCTGATGCTGCGGGCCGTCCGGCAGGCCGGGTTCCCGGCGCCGCACGTGGTGGCGACGCAGGCGAAACCCGATCCGGACTTTCCGACCGTGGCGTTCCCCAATCCGGAGGAGCCCGGAGCCCTCGACCTGGCGCTCGCCGACGCGCTACGGCTCGGCGCCGACCTGGTGATCGCCAGCGACCCGGACGGAGACAGGCTCGCCGTGGCGGTGCCGGATCCCGCGGTTACCGCCGGGTGGCGCATGCTGACCGGGGATCAGGTGGGCGCCCTGCTCGGCGCCGCGCTGCTGGGCTGGACCGCGGGCGAGGAGCGTCGGCTGGTCGCGTCCACGATCGTTTCCTCGACGCTGCTGGCCAGGATCGCGGCCGCGGCGGGCGCCCGCTACGCCGAGACGCTGACCGGGTTCAAGTGGATCTCCAGAGCGGCCGACGGCCTGCCGGGTGCGCGCTTTGTGTTCGGGTACGAGGAAGCGCTCGGCTACATGGTCGGGGACGTGGTGCGGGACAAGGACGGCATCGGCGCCGCCCTGGCCATGCTCCGGCTCGCCACGGACGCGA
>JBOHCG010000665.1:0-4319 GCA_050698735.1 Streptosporangiaceae bacterium
GGCCCGCAGGCACCTCAGTGCCTGCTCGCAGTGCGCGTCCGGCGGCGTGCAAACGTGCACCAGGTCCGGCCGCGCCTCCCGGAGCAGTTCGTCGAGGTCGCCGTACGTAGCAGGCACCCCGAACTCGTCGGCAAAGGCGGCGAGCCGGTCCGCGTCGATGTCGGCGGCCGCCACGAGCACCGCGCCAGGCTGCAGCGCGGTAGCGTGCACCCGGGCGATGCCCCCCGTCCCCACGATCGCTACCCGGGGGGGTCCGGACGGCACACAAACCTCCAGGTCATCGCCCAGGTCACGGCATCTCTTCCGAAATTTTCGGAAACATTCTCTCCGACCGAGTGTACCCCGCGGCGGCTAAGCCAGGCCATGCCGAGGCTGATGCCCGCGACAGAAGACCATCACCCCGGCTGCCGCGGGCCAAGCCGTGCCCGTCGCAAGGCCTCGCGCGCCCATATCATCACCACCAGCCGGGGCGCGGACAGCAGATAGCTGCGGATCGCTGCCCCGCGCCGGGCGGCTGCGATCTCCGACAGCAGGCTGTCGGCCTCCGCCAGCCACCGGCGCCCCGCGGACCGGGGCATCAGCCGCGACACCATGACCAGCATGTGCCACCGGTGCGCTGGCGCGCCGGCCGGCCTGTCCTCGCCATCGTCCCGGCCGCGCCCGCCAAGGCCGCTGCCCCTCCCGCGACCGCCGGGACCGGCGATGCCGGCCACGGCGATGACGATAATGATGATCAAGCCGACGGCTAGGGGCACCCACTCCCAGACCCTGAAACGGGTCGCGGACAGCGCCACGTAGGCCATGGTCGCGCCGCCGCCGATGAAAGCGGCGTCCCGCACTCGCTTCTTCCTGGCGTCGTTACGCGGGTCGATGCCGGGCATCATGCGATGCCGCCTCTCCCGGCCAGACGGCGCAGCGCTGTGCCCGTGGGACGCCGCGCCCCCGCGAGCGCGGCACTGGCCTGGACCGCGCCGCCGGCCGTCAGGCGGTAGTACCGGCGGGCAGGGCGTTTCTCCGCCCGCGGATCGACGTCCTCCCAGCGGCTGGTCACCCACCCCTCATGTTCCAGCCGCAGGAGGATCGGGTAGGCGGTCCCGGGCTGCAGCCCGGTCTCCTCGGACAGCTCCAGCCCGTACATCTCCCTGGCCGGGTTCTGCAGCAGCGTCTGCAAGACCAGCTGCACCTGAACAGTCAGCCGCAGTGCCATGCAAGAACTCTAAATAGGTACCCCGCGCCTGTCAAGTGTTCTATATAGGTGCCGGCGGGAAACCGGCCTCGCCGATGTTGCGGCGTCCGGGGGTGCACCTCCTCCCGGCTCCTGTTGCCAGTGGTCATGCAGATGCTGCGACACTGGGCTGATGGACCAGACGGCGGCGATGGCGGCCGCACCGGTATCGGCGCACGAGCACGAGTCGGTGGAGCTGCGGACGCGTCGCCTGGCCGCCGCGCGGCGGCGGGCCACCGCCCTGCTCGGGGTCGTCACCGCCCTGTTCGTGGCCGTGACCGTGGCGGGCGCGCACGGGACGTTCCCCGGCTACGTGCAGGCGGGCGCCGAGGCGGCCATGGTCGGTGGCGTCGCGGACTGGTTCGCGGTAACCGCCCTCTTCCGCCGGCCGCTGGGCCTGCCGATACCGCACACCGCGCTGATCGCCGAGCAGAAGAACCGGTTCGCTGGCACACTAGGCCAGTTCGTCCAGGAGAACTTCCTGAACGCCGAGGTACTGGCGGAACGGATCCGCGCCGCCGGGCTGGTTTCCCGGCTGGCCGCCTGGCTGGCCGACCAGGCCAACGCCGCCCGGTTTGCGGGCCGCGCCGCGGATCTTGTGGTCACCGTGGCCGAGGCGCTCCGTGACGAGGATGTGCAGAGCGTTCTCACCGCCGAACTGACCAGGGCGATAGACGCCGTAGAGGTGGCGCCGCTGGCCGGGCGCGCGCTGCGAGTCGTCATCGCCGGAGGCCACCACGCCGAGCTGTTCAACACCATCGTGACCGCCGCCGACCGCTACCTCGACGAGCACAAGGCGGATTTTCGCGACCTGTTCGAGACCGAGGCTCCCCGCTGGATACCCGATGCGGTCTACCGGCGGATATTCGACCGCCTGTACAGCCGCCTGCGCGAGCGGCTGGCTGCCATGGCCGCCGATCCTCATGACGCGACCCGGCGCCAGTTCGACGCCTGGATCGCCGGCCTCCCCGACCGCCTCGAGACCGACCCGGGGCTGCGCGAGCGCGGCGAGCGCCTCAAGCGCGACGTCCTCGCCAGCGCCGGCCTGCGGGACTGGTCTTCCTCGCTGTGGCAGAAGGCCAAGGAAACCCTGCGCACCCAGGCAGCCGACCCGGACTCCGAACTGCGTCGCCGCCTAGCCGATCTGCTGGCAACGACCGGCCGCCGCCTCGGCTCGGACCGCACCCTGCAAGAGGGCATGGAGCGCATGATCGAGTCGGGCGTCAGGTCCGTCGCCGACCAGTTCCATGACGAGCTGGCCGGCCTGGTCACCGGCACCATCGAGCGCTGGGACGCCGAGCAGACCTCCAGCCAGCTAGAGCTGCTGCTCGGCCGCGACCTCCAGTTCATCCGCATCAACGGCACCGTGGTAGGCGCCAGCGTAGGCCTAGCCCTGCACGCGATCGTTATGGCCGTGGGCTAATCGGGGCTCCCGTTAAATGCGTTACCCGAACCGGTCCGGGTGCGGGGCGCTGTTGCCCAGCCGGGAGCCGCTGAACTCGACGGTGGAGTTCGCAACCCGCCGCCAGAACGGCCAGATGGACGGCGTGATCCGAAGCTCGATCCGGGCGGCGGCATGCCAGGTCGCAGACCAATCCCGCCCGACGCATCGGCACCGCCGACGACATCGCGGCGGCGGCGCTGGCGGTACTGACCAACGGGTTCCTGACCGGCGTCTCCATCCCAGTCGACGGCGGAGAGCACCTCGTCTAGGCGAAGGAATCGGACTAGGAGGAGAACCCTGCCATGACCGGATCGCCGCCGCCATGACCGCGATCGTCAGTGACGCCCTCGGTGCCCGCGGCGGGATGACGTCGCGAGGGCTATCGGCGAGCCGGGATATCGTCCGCGGGCGTGCGGCCGAACAGAAGATGGTCCTCGAGCTACTGCGTCACGCCGAGCGGGGGGCCGGCGGCGTGCTGCTGGTAGACGGGGAACCGGGCATCGGCAAATCCCTGCTGCTCCGCGACGCCACCGACGAGGCGGCGGAGCGGGGCTTTTCGCTGGTCACGGGTACAGCGGACCCGCTGGGCCAGGCCATCCCCCTCTTCCCGCTGCGCACCGGCCTGCATGAGCCGCTCGCCGCGGATGATCCCGGTCGTGACCGGCCGGATGCGACCGCATGGTGGATCGCCCGGATGCGAGCGCGCATCCAGCAGCGGGCCGCGGCGGCTCCGGTCCTGGTCTGCCTGGATGACCTGCAGTGGGCCAGCCCGGTCACGCTGGCGGTACTGCGGGCATTGCCGCGGGACCTGAAAGGGTTCCGGGTCGCCTGGCTCTTCTCCCGGTCGAGCACGCGCGGGCGCTCCGCGGAGTACATGTTCGGCCTGCTGGAGAAAGACGGGGCCGCCCGGGTTACTCTGGCCCCGCTCGATGACGAAGCGGCGGCGGCCATGATCACCGACGCGTTGGGCGCACCGCCGGACCAGGCCCTGGCCGACCTGGTCCAGGAAGCGGGCGGCGCATCCGGGTGACCCGGCGTCGCTGACCGGGCTGGACGTGGCGGCGGCGCGGGCGCTGCGCTCGGCACCGCAGGCCGCGGCCGACCTGGCGCTGCGCGCGCTGGAGCTGACATCTCCTGCCGATCCTGCCGCGCTGCCACGCGCGGTGGCCGCCGCCGAGACCCTGGCCGCGGCCGGCCGGCTGGACCAGGTCGCAAGGATCGCCCACGACGTGCTCGCCAGGCCACTGCCGCAGCTGCCGGAGGACCGGCTGCGGTGCGCCCTGTCCTCGGTGCTGTGTGCCGCCGGCCAGGTCCGGGAGGCGGCCGACCAGGCCCAGCTGGTACTTGCCAGGCCGCAGCTGCCCGACGACCTGCGGGACCGGGCGCTGACCGCGCACCTGCAGGCACTTACCGGGCTGCGCGACGAACTCGCCGGCCCGGTAGCCGGCACCGTGCTGACCGCTCAGGGCGAGCAGGCGGCCACGCCGTGGCGGCGGCCCGGCTCGCAGGCGCGGCCGCGGGCCAGCACCTTGCCTCCCGCGCGGCGGTCGGCCCGCAGTTTCCCGACCTCTACGCGCGGCCAGAATCGATCATGGCGCAGGCGCAGGTTACCGAGGCGCGCGATGGTCCTGCCGCCGCCCTCGGCCGCCT
>JBOHCG010000666.1:0-4307 GCA_050698735.1 Streptosporangiaceae bacterium
CAATAGTGGGTCGCAAAGCCCCGCCCGACATCGAGGGCATAGAAACCTGAATGTTGACCGGGATGCGCCCACGCTCGTTGAGTCGCAAAGCCCCGCCCGACATCGAGGGCATAGAAACTCGAACGGATCGGTGATGTGCTCGGCCGGCACGACGTCGCAAAGCCCCGCCCGACATCGAGGGCATAGAAACAGTGGTCAGTCGTCGTTGCACGTGCCGCCGTTGCTGGTCGCAAAGCCCCGCCCGACATCGAGGGCATAGAAACAGCAGTGCTGTCGTGCTTGACCAGCTTGATTCCAGAGCGTCGCAAAGCCCCGCCCGACATCGAGGGCATAGAAACTCACGGAGGTGGCTGGGGTCCCCCGGTCTGAGGTCGCAAAGCCCCGCCCGACATCGAGGGCATAGAAACGCCAAGGTTGGCCTTGCCCTCACGGACCGTAATGGTGCCGTCGCAAAGCCCCGCCCGACATCGAGGGCATAGAAACCCGATCCGGACGTAGTTGTACACCGTGTAGGTACGGTCGCAAAGCCCCGCCCGACATCGAGGGCATAGAAACCGACGTTCGGCCGAATCCCGAGCAGGGGCGGCCGGACGTCGCAAAGCCCCGCCCGACATCGAGGGCATAGAAACGGTCATGCGCATCAGGATCCCGTTGAACGTCACGGTCGCAAAGCCCCGCCCGACATCGAGGGCATAGAAACGCCGTACCAGGATGAGAATGTGCTGTAGGAAACTCCGAGTGATCGCAAAGCCCCGCCCGACATCGAGGGCATAGAAACCGTCATCGTCTTTGCGGAGGTGCGCGATTTCTGCGCGTCGCAAAGCCCCGCCCGACATCGAGGGCATAGAAACTCTTCCCCCGCCAGGCTGGCGTACGGCTCGCGTGGGTCGCAAAGCCCCGCCCGACATCGAGGGCATAGAAACCGCCTTGACGACCGCGTCGACGTCAGTCGTGCGGATGAACATGCTGCGTCGCAAAGCCCCAGATGTCCGGAAGTTGTGGTTCGTCAGTTGTTAAATTCTGGGGTTGCTGCGGCGATCTGGTAGGTGATGGGCCGGGTGTCGCCGGGCATGATGGGCGGCACGGCGTTGATCTCGTCGAGGAGCAGGGCGAGGGCTCTGGCGACGCGGGGCTGGTCGGGCTGCTGGAGTTTGACGGTGATCGCGGCGGGGGTGTAGGTGATGGTCCCGGCCAGTCCCCGGATGATGGTCTCCCGGGTGATGGCGCGGTATTCGCGGTCGTCTTGGAGGTAGGCGTTGAGGTGGGCCGATAGCCAGTGCTCGGCGTTGCGGGCGAGCAGTCGCAGGACTATCTGCAGGCCGCGGCGGCGGGTGCGCAGCAGCGCGGTCCTCGCGTCGGGGCCGGTCTCGTTCGCGGGGAGTTTGGCGGGGATCTTGGCGCGGGCGGCCCCGGCCCGGGCGAGGGCGCGCTCGGCCCGGCTGATGTTCTCCTGCGCGGCGGGGATGAGGGTCGTGTTCTTGGCCGCGGCGGGGATGGCCGGGTCGGCGAGCATGACGGCCATCTGCTCGCGGGCGGCGGCGAGATCCTTCTCCGCCTGATGCGCGGCGGTGTTCGCGGCCTTGCGGGCCGGGTTGCCGATGACCTTGGTGGTCGCCTCGATGGCAGCGATGTAGTCGCAGATCTTGTCTATCCCGTAGTTCTGCGACGCGTACTTGAGGAAGTTCTCCTCCCGCCACCGTGACTTCAGCCAGGACAAGATCCCGGCGGGGCAGGCATCCAGATCTGAGGTGAGGACCTGCAGGGCGACCTCGCCTGCCTCGAACAGGGTGATCTGCCGCGCCTGGCCGTAGTCCTTGATGGTCACGGTCTCCTCCGCCCAGGCGACCTGCCGTGTCCGGCCGTTCACGCTGATGACGGAAAGGACGGGCAGCCGGGACGGGACCGCCAGCGGCGCCCGCCGGTAGGTCACCCAGTCCACGTCCTGCTCCCGGCAGTGCCGGAACACCTGCGCATAGGCGCCGCCGCGGTCGAACCCGAGCATGATCTTCGCCCCGGGCGCGGCGGCTTTCTTCAGCTCGGCCAGCGCCAGCGGCAGCGTGGTGGCCAGCCCGGACGGCTCCCCGGTGACGAAGCACACCGCCCGGCCGTCGTGCGCGGTGACGTGGGTGCCGGCGTGCCCGCGCTCGGCGCGGCCGCGCTTGTTGTCCCGCCCCTTGCCCACGGGCTTGGCGCCGGTATACGGGATGAAGTGGTCGTCCACGTAGTACACGCCCGAGGTCACCGGGCCGGCGGCCAGCATCGCCGCCGCGAACATGGCCTGCAGCGCCAGCGGGTCGGTGGCGTCGGCGATCGCGGCGAGCCGGGGCCGCAGGGTGCGCAGGTCCGGCAGTACCGCCAGCCCGGCCAGCGGCCCGGCGCACGCGGCGGTCAGGTGCTTGAACTGCTCCACCGTGGCGGCGCCGAGGGCGAAGCAGGTGCTGGTCGCCGACAGCAGCGCCACGTCGGCGAACCGGAACCCGTCCCGGTCCCCGCCGGCGGCCGAAGCCAGGATGCCTCCCGCAGCGCCCGGTTGCGCAGTGTGGCCACGTAGTTCTCCGATAGGCCCATCAGCCCGGCGACGTCCTGGCCGCCGTAGCCGAGCTGCCGCAGCGTGACCACCGCGACGTTCCGCATCCCGGCGTCGGCCCCGGGATAGCTGAACAGCGCCACCGGCCCGGCGAAGATCCAGGTGGTGCCATCCAGGGTGATGCGGCGCAGGTCCGCCGGGTCGGACATCTGAGCCCCGCCCGACATCGAGGGCATAGAAACGGCAGCGAGAGCGGCCTGCTCCACCTCGTACTGTGGTCGCAAAGCCCCGCCCGACATCGAGGGCATAGAAACTGGTTAGACGGGGATCAAACGGATCGATGATGTGCTGTCGCAAAGCCACGTCCGACATCGAGGGCATAGAAACGTCGCCGTGAACGCGGCGCTCACGGATGTACATCTCGGCCGGAAGCCGCGGTACGGCGCCTGGCCAGGTACAGCCGAGCCGACCGGCTCCCGCCAGGCGCGGCAGCGTTACCGCGATGTCAGGATCGATGCCGATCAGCCAGTACCGCTCGATGCCCGTGCGGTAAGGCGGAAGCCCTGCTCACGGGCCGAAGATGTCCGCCGCCGTCACCGCCAGGACGTCCGCGTCCGCGTGCTCGGCCTGCTCGCGTGCGCAGACGGCGTACCTGAGCCGTTCGGGATCCGCGTCAAGGCCGGCCGCCTTGCGGATGAGACCGGTCTTGGTCCGCGCGGCGTTGACGCTGCGCGCCCACTGAGATTCGCCGACCAGCACCGGCACGCGGGTCGGGTCGCGCTGTGCCAATACCACGGCGTCGATCTCCTGGCCGCCGCCGTCCCGCCACCAGGGGCCGACGGCGACGATGTTCTGCCCGAGCCGGCCTTCGTTGGCCGCGCGGCGGAGGAACTCGCGGAAGGCTTCCTCATAGACGGTCCCATGTGCTGATCGCCGAGCGCGGCCGGGGCGGGAATGATCGACCTGCCGAGCCCGCGATCGATCTCGGCCCGGAACCTCATCAGCGGCCCCAGGTAGAAGGCCAGGTAATCGTCGGCGATCCGGTAGACGCGCCGCCGGGAGCGCGTGCCCTGTTCGGTGACCGGGAGCAGCCGTTCGATGATCCGCAGCTCGGCCAGCCGGTTCAGGGTCCTGGACGGCTCGGCCCCGATGGCATCGGCGATCTCATTGTGCCTGCTGCGTCCGGCGGCGATCGCGGTTAGCACGCGACGTTACCGGAGGGAGCCCAGGGATCTATGAGCTCAATGCCGATGCCGTCGAAGTCGGGCAGGTTGCGGGTGGCCAGTGCGGCACTACGGGACCGGCAGACGGCCGCGATAAGCGCGTCGAACCCGGGGATCGGCTTCCCGGCTCGCTCGCGGGTGCTCGCGATTATCGCGTACTGCTCGGCGGCTGCCGCGTCGACCGGCAGTACCTGGTCGGAAAAGGCGCGGAAGATGTCGTCGGCGGTATCGAGCAGGACCTGCTTCCTGCGGCGGTCTGGGAGCCGGGCGATGCCATACCGGATCTCGGCGAGCGTGATCGAGGTCATGCACAGCTCGCGCCTGTCCCTGCCGCGGATCCAGGTAGCGACCTGCGGCGCCGGTTCGGGGCGCATCAGCTCGGAGACCACGTTCGTATCGAGGATGATCACGTGCTGAAATCCGCGGCGCGAGCGGGTTCTGTTTTCGGCCGAACGGTCAGTGGTGCTCCGGCCCGGCACCGGTGACCCACGGCACTGGCGGCCGTTCCGGGGCCGGTTACCATTCCAGGCATGAACGTGATCTTCGTCGAGCCGTTC
>JBOHCG010000667.1:0-4306 GCA_050698735.1 Streptosporangiaceae bacterium
GCTGCGCGGCGACAAGGGTGAGGGGCGGCCGGCCGGGCGCGGGGCGTGGCCCGGGCAGCGAAACAGCACGGCGGCCCGCCGTGGTTCATGACGGGCCGCCGTGCTGGTCGTCGTGGCGCGAGGCGCCGGTGGCGGGGCTCAGTGGTGCTGCCAGGCCCACAGCTTCGGGCCGTCCGGCGGCGTTGTCGCGGCCAGGGCGCCGCGCCTGGCCAGGCTGTCCAGGGCGGCCGGGACCGCGGCGCGGTACTGCGGGCTGACCCGCCGCATGATCGCGTACAGCGGCAGCGGCTGCGGGCTGGCCGCGATGACCTCGTTGTGGGCTTCCCGTTCGGCCATGGCCCGGTCCAGCTCGTCGAGCGCGGCGAGGTCCCCGCCGGGCTCGGCTGCCTTGCAGTCCAGGCAGGTGACCGCTGGCCACTGGCTGGTGACCGTCTCGGCGGCGGTCATCAGGCCGCATAGCGGGCCGCCGTCCAGGTCGGCGTGCACGGAGCGCTGGCCGGCCGGGTTGAGGGTGTGCTGGCGGGCGGGATGCCCGGTTGGCGTGGTCATCTCGGCGGCGGTGATCAGGAAGACCTGGCCGGTGTCCACTTCGGCCGTCACGCCGGCCTCGGTCAGCCTGACGGCCACGATCCGGGTGCCGTCGCTGTCGGGGTCCTGCTCGACCTGCACCCACGGGCTGGTCCGCGCGGCCTGCCATAGCCAGCGGTGCATGTCGGCCGGGACTGCCGGGGCGGGTTCGGCGTCGTCGCCGTCGGGCGGGAACGGCTGGCTCAGCGCCCACACCGCGACCGTGACCTGCTCGCCGGGCACCGACAGCCGGACCTGCCAGCAGCCGTCCCGGTCGGGTGCGTCCTCCAGGCAGACGGCCCGGACCATGTGCAGGGTGCCCTGGCTGGTGTCGCGGATGGCGGTCGCGAGGTCGCCGCCGGGCAGCGACTCGTCGCGGTCGACCGCGAACGAGGCCGCGTAGTCCGCCAGGGTGCCCGTGCAGCGCTGCTCGCCGTCGAGCCACGTGTAGACGCGGGGGACGGCGTTCGGGCACCTGTCCTGATGCCCGGTCATCGTGACCTGGCCGGCCGTGGCCTGCGCGCCGGGCGGGCACTGGCATGTCCCGGCCGGGGCCGGGACGCTGCTGTTACTGCTGGTCACTGGTTTCCTCCTTGGTGATCGGGGACATGAGCCGGGTAATCTGCCGGCTGGCGGCCGGGGAAACGGGTGTTTTCCCCGGATCGGGCTGGGCGGGGGCTCTCCCGGCTGGCCCCGGGGAAGTGGGGCCAGCCGGGAGAGCCCGCGGGCTGCTAGCCGACCTGGGCGAGCAGCGCCATGACCTGGGCGCCGGCGAGGTTCATCGCGGCGTCGGCGTCGGCCAGGTCGGTGCTGAGCAACTGGCTGTGCTGGCTGGTCTCGGCCTGCAGAGCGCGGAACCTGCCGTACAGGGATTCGGCGGTGGCCTGGGCGATCTGGCCGCCCCTGGCGGTGGCGGCGGCCTGGGCGGCGGCGATGTCGGCGGACAGCTTCTGCATGTCCTCGCGCTGCTTGGCCCGCCACGCCTCGATGACCATCTCGCGGAGCTCGTCCTGGTCGGGGAGCGGCACGCAGACCAGGTTGCTGCCCGCGCCGAACCGGGTCAGCAGCGTCCGCAGCGCGGCCAGCGTGCCGTGGTTGTGCTGGTGGACGAAGTAGACCCCGCCGGTGGGCCGGATCCTGATCGCGTTCAGGGACTCTACGTAGGCCCGCAGCATGGCCCTGATCTGGTCGCCGGTCAGGTACCGGCTGCGTCGGCTGAACTCGGCCGACAGCTCGTCCAGCAGGGCAGTGACCTGCTCCTGCTCGCGGGGCGGGATGGCGTCGGGATGGGGCGTCACCTGCAAGGTGCCCGCGCCCGGCGCTGCGCCCTTGCGCTGGTCGCGGGCGAACGTGACTTCCGCCAGTTCCGTCTTGTACCTCAGCGTGCTGGCGCCGGCGTCACGGACCTCGCGGACGAGATGGCACACGATGGCCGCGGCGTCGCGGCGGACCCGGCGGACCATCAAGGTCACGGTCTTATCGGCCGGAGCATCGCGGCGGCCACGCCGGGCGGGCGCGGCCGGGGCAGAGGCGGCCGGGGCAGAGGCGGCGGCGCGGCCGGGCACCGGGTAGCTGGCGGTGGCGTTGCTGGTGGCGACCTCGAACGCGCCGTCGGCGCGCAGCGGGCGCGGCAGCAGGGCCGGGTCCAGGCCCAGCTCGGTGAACCACGCGGCCAGCGTGTGCGGCATGACGTTGCCGTCGAAGACCGAGTACCACACGACGTACCCCAGCCGCGGGACGGCCTCCATCGCGTTGACGTACTGGCCGAACGCATCCCCGCCTGCTGCCTGCTCTTGCTGATCTGCCGTCATCGCCGGTGCCTCCTCCTGGCCGCCTGGCCGTCCGGTGCGGTTTCCGCTGATTGATTGCCTTCCGATAACAGCATAAGGTATTATCGTCTTATGGTCAACGACAACGGGAGGTCACGGTGACTGGAACCGGCAAGGTCATGGCAGCGATTACGGACGAGCTTTCGGGTCAGTTCTTCGAGCGTGCCGAGGCGGCGCGCGCCCTGGTGACGGCGATGCTCGCCAGGCAGCACTCACTGCTCCTCGGCCCGCCCGGGGCGGCCAAGTCCGATCTGGCCCGCGAGCTGACCAGCCGGATCGACGGGGCCGTCTACTGGGAAGACCTGCTGAATGCCTTCACCGACCCCAAGCAGATCTTCGGCCCGATCGACGTCTCCGCCCTGATGCGGGGCGAGTACACCCAGCGCCTCGACGGCCACGCGACTCAGGCCCACATCGCGTTCATCGACGAGATCTTCAAGTGCGGGGAGGGCGCGCTGAGCGCGATGCTCGGCTACCTCAACGAGCGGCTGTACCACCCGGAAGCCGGCGGGGTCCCGGTCCGCTGCCCGTTGCTGTCGGCCGTGACCGCAAGCAACGAGCTGCCCTCGGGCGGGGCCGCGACGGCAGCCTTCTTCGACCGGCTGATGGTCCGCATCGAAGTGGACTACATCCAGGACCCCGGCAACTTCGCCGCGCTGCTGCGTACCGGCGCCATGACCGCCCTGCCGCAACCGGGTCTGACCACCGTCAGCCTGGCCGACCTGCAGGCGGCGATCGAGCACGAGGTCCCGGCCGTGACCGTCCCGGACGGCGCCATCGACATGATCGGCAAGCTCCGCACGGCGCTGCGCCGCCGCGGGCTGATCTGCTCCGACCGCCGCTGGCGGCAGTCGGTCCGGCTGCTGCAGGCCGCCGCCTACCTCGACGGCCGGGCCGCCGTCAGCGACGCTGACCTTGACATCCTGCGGCACGTCCTGTGGGACTCCACCGCCGACCGCCGCCCGGTCGCTGAGGAAGTGCTGACCCTGGTCAACCCGGACGCCAAGAAGGCCCTGGACCTGCTCGACGACATCACCGGGATCGAGGCCGAGCTGGAGGCCAAGGCCGGCCAGTCGGCCGAGCACCTGTCGGAATGGGGAGTCAAGGAAGCCAACCGGAAGCTGAGCAAGGCAGCGGGCGAGCTGAAGGCCATGCGCACCGCCGCCGCCACGGCCGGCCGGTCCACCGACGCGATCGACGAGGTAGCCGCCCGCCTCAACGCGGTCTACGGCCGGGTCGCGACCGAGGCGCTCGGGATGCCCGCCGGCATGGTCGGCGCGCTCCAGATCTGACCGGCCACGGCGAGAGCGAAGGAGGCATCATGGCCCTGCCGAAGCTGAGCGACCTGAAGGCCCGCGCCGCGCGGTGGCTGGGGCTGACCGCCCCGGCGGCCGCGCCGGCCTGCACCACGGCAGTCCGGGCAGACAGGTTCGACGACATGACCTGGGACGAGGTCGTCGGCCAGGCCTCCGCTCTGGCCGCCCTGATCGAGGAGATCCACGAGCGGCACGACTACGCCGAAGACCTGATCAAGGACATGTTCCTCGGCGCCTACAAAGTCGAGCCCGAAGTGCGCGAACCGGCCGAGATGGCCCCGTCCCGGCTGGTGAACCGCCAGATCATCGCGCAGATGCTCGCCACGCCGGAATGGGCCGAGCTCCGCAAGGAGACGGCCGGGAACCAGTACGCCGCCGCGATGGCCGTCCTCGCCCAGGCCGGCCAGCTCCGGCAGATGACCGAGCAGGCCCGCCAGGCCCAGCAGGCCGCCGACGCCGACGCCGACGCCCAGCAGGCCGCCCGCCTGGCCGGGCAGGCCGTCGAGCAGGCCATTTCCCAAGCCGAGGCGCAGGCCGGCCCGGACGGGGAAGTCCCCGCCGGCGCGGCCCAGGCCGTCACCCAGGCTGCCGACG
>JBOHCG010000668.1:0-4295 GCA_050698735.1 Streptosporangiaceae bacterium
GCGGGTGATCCCGATCGGGCGCCCACACCTGGTGTGAGAGGTCACCCGCGTCGTGGACCTCGAGTCCGGAAGCGGAGAGCGCGTCGGCCAACCCGGCGCCGCGGAGCGCGGCTGGCGCCAGATCCTGGCCGGCCGCGTAGCTCGCGGCGCTGCTCGGAACGCCCACGATCGAGACCCGCCTCACGCGGAACACCTTCCCAGGTGCGTGTCACCCGTCGACACCGCTCCCGACGGTGGGGGGTCCAGGCTGGCGATCATGTCGAGCAGGGTTGAGCCGTGGCATGCCGAGGGCCCCATCGTGGGCAAGGCCTGACCCGTACCCACGGCCAACGACAGGCTAGCGAAGGCGGCCGTGGCACCGGAATCTTTCGCCAAGCCTTCCAGGCACCCGACTACCTGGCTGTCTCGTTCGCCGATCCTCACGACCACGACGATAAGTCAGCACCGTCGGCGGTGTCGTACCTCCCTGGATGCAATCTCGGCGCCCAGGTCATCCGCCCGATGTAGACGGGTCAGCCTAGGGAGCGATGCCCGAACCGACCGTCGCTGCCATGCCGGTGGCGCGAGACACTCTTTCGCCGTCCAACGGCCGGTTCTTCTCGTCGCGAGCCGGCTGCGAAGGGGTCTGCTGCGGCTTTGGTTAACACCTCCAATGACACGGAGCCCCGTGTTGAGACTGACGTTCCGCGCTTCTGGCTTCGGTTTTCCTGTGAATTAGCCTGCCGTCGCACGGAGTTACGTGGGTTTGGTGTAGGCGGCCGCAGGGACCTCGAGTAGCTCGAGGATTTTGAGCTGTAGCGGGGTGAGCTCGGGTTCGAAGGTCTGGACCAGGTTGCCGGCCTGGTCGCGAAGCTCGTGCCGCTGGACATGGGCGAAGATCTCGAAGATCCGGTCGGCGGTGGGCGCTGCGCAGCTGCGGGATTCGGGGTAGGTCGCGAGCCTGGTGATGCCGGCGGCTTTCATGGCCATGCGGATCTGCCGCTCGATGAGGGCGCTGATCAGCAGGGCGATGAAGTGACACAGGAAGATGGCCTCGATCCGCGGGATGGTCTTGATCCAGACCGGGGCGGCGTCCTGGATGCCCTTGAGCAGGTGGTGGCGGCGTTCCAGGTTCGGCTGGTAGCGGTAGGCGGCGAGCACCTGCGCGCCGGTCATGTCCTTGTCGTTGGTGATCAGCGGCCAGCAGCCGTCGCTGACCGCGTCGTAGGCGACCTGGGCTACGTCCACGTCGCAGGTCACCTGGAATGCCTTCTTCTCGATACGCCGGTAGGCGGTGTCCGGGCCGGGCCGGGCCGGCCGGGGCCGGCCTGCCGGTAGGATTGCCCGGTCTTCTCGTGCACGGCGTAGCGGACCCAGCGGGTGGCGTCCGCAGCGGCGATCGCCTCCCTGGCGGCGGCGTGCACGGCCGCTGCGGTGCGCAGCCGTGACCGGGGGGAGGCCAGCCTGGAGGCCGGGTCATCCTCGATCGAGTGGACGGCCTTGTCGATCCGGCGGGCGCGGGTGACCGCGTCGCGCTGCTGCTTGCCGCTGTCGTGCACCCATACGATCCGGTATCCCTCCGCTGAGGGCGCGGGTGCCGGGCAGGTGGACCACACCTGGTCCGGGTCGCTGAGGCGGGCGCCCGGCGCGCGGCCGGCTTCGGCCCAGCCCGGCCGGTGGTCTTGCATCCAGGCCCGGAACGCGGCGTCCTCCCTGCGGCTGCGGGGCAGCACGGTGATGAACCGGCCGCCGCCGCGGTCGATGTGCCGCATCGCGTCCTCGCAGGCCAGCTTGCAGTCGGCGACGTAGAGGAAGCCGGCGTGCCCGGTCAGCTTCACCAGCTGGTCCCAGGTCGGGATGTGGGTAGGGTCGTCGCTGGTGTTCCCGTCGGCCAGCCGGTAGATGACGGGGACGGCGTGGTCGCCGGAGACGGTCAGTATGCACACCAGTTGCCTGAGGTCGGGCCGGTGGTCCTTGCTGTGCCCGAAGGTGATCGCCGCGGTGGGGATGCCGGCCACCTCGCTGCCATCGGCGCCCTGGTAGGTGCCGTGCACGCTGACGGAGGTGGAGTCGTTATGCAGCCGCGAGCAGTCGATGTCAAACTTCTTGATCACGCCGGTCATCAGCTCGGTGAGCAGGCTGCCCCGGTCGGCCAGGAACAGCCGGTCCAGCATCCGGCCGGCCCGGTCATCGTTCAGCAGGCCGGCCTGGCCGGCGGCGAGGCCGAGCAGGGCCGGCTCGTAGGCCTCCGCCCACTCGCCCAGGGCATACAGCGGCCGGTGCCCGGTGCACAGGTTCGCCACCACCGCGCCCAGCACGGTGGCCGGGTCCAGCGCCAGCCGGGCATCATCAGGCGGCACCCAGCAGTCCAGCAGGCCGGGCAGGCCGATCCTGCCGGCGAAATGCGCGACCAGCGGCAGGGCGCCCAGCCGCCGGCTGGCCAGCGTGAACGACGCAGAACCGCGTGTGCTCACGGTCGCCTCCTTGACAGTAGCCCGGCGATACCTGAAAGTAGATCTACTAACAGGCAGCCGCGCAAGCCGACGCGCCGCCAGGCCACAAGGAGACCTGCTTGACCGGCCAGACCAGCGACACCGTGCAGGCCCTGCGCGCCCGCCGCCACGAGCTGGCCGCCGCGATCGCCCAGATCGGCTTCACCGCCACCGGCACCATGCTGCAGGTCCGCACCGTGTGCGGCAGTCCCGGCTGCGCCTGCCACGCCGACCCGGACAAGCGGCACGGGCCCTACTGGCAGCACACTCGCAAGATCAGCAACAAGACGATCACCCGGCGGCTCACCCCGGACCAGGCAGCCCTGTACGCCGAATGGATCAGCAACGAGCGCGCGCTACGCGACCTGCTCGCCCGGATGCAGCAGCTCAGCGACCAAGCCCGCGAACTGCTCCTTGCCGCCCTCCCAGAACCTCCAAAGCCCGGCGGCTAATCCTCGACATAACCGAAGCCAGAAGCGCGGAACGTCAGTTTCAGGATTGCTGTTCACTGTGGTTGTCTGCCTTGCCGCCTGGTTCAGGCCGGGGGCCGGGAGGCGTCGGTGGCTCGCTTGACGGGCGGGTCCGGGCTCACAGTTGGTGCCAGCGGGAGAGGCTTCGGGCCGCCCTGCGGACGGGCCGGGAACCGTCCACAGGGCGGCTTTCTACTGCCGCCGGAGGTGCCGGGTCGGAATGAGCGAGGCGGCCCTGTGAGCCGGCCGGAGCCCGGACAGCGCCGGGCTCCGGCGGCTCCGGCGACCAGGTTATACAGCCACCCGGCCTGGCCGGGCCAGAGGCAGGGACTGGCCGGCCTGCTGGCCGGTTACCCGGTGACCAGTTCGGCGAGGTGGGCCAGCGAGTTGGTCAGATGATCTGCGGCGAACGGGGGGAATGGGAATGGGAGTCGCTGGCGGAGGGAGTCGGGGACCGCCGACCAGTCATAGGAGAGGGTGACCTCGGTCCCGGGTCCGGCGGGGGCTAGGTCGTATCGCCAGATGTGGCCGACGATCTGCGGGTTGCCATCGCCGGTGTCCATGCCTGGCTCCCAGGAGATGGCGCGTGGCGGGTCGAACACCTGCACCCGGTTGGCCATCCGGTAGTGCCCGCCCGGGGCGTTGTCGTTGTACATGGCAATCCGGAACACCTGACCCGCCTCGGTCAGGTGCTGGCTGTCGAGGGGCTCGCGGACCCCCCCGGTGCCGTCGATCGCGGCGTGCTTGGCGGGGTCGGCGAGGACGGCGAAGATCGCCTCGGCGGGGGCGTTAATGATCGTGGTTGCGCTGATGGTTTCGCCGGTCATGGCGGTGCCTCCGTGTGAACTCAGCCGGGTTCCGGATCCGGCGCCTGGCGCCCCGGCCTGCTTGGTGCTGCTGCCGGTCATCTGCTTCTCCTTTCCCGGGCGGTCCGCGAGATCGGGACCGCTTGCAGGGAAAGGACGAACGGTGCAGCGGGCGCAGGACATATCCGGGGGAGAAAGCCGGGAAAGCCGGGGAAAGCGAGAAAACCAGGACGCGGTCAGCCGAGCTCGGACCGCACCGTGCGCAGACGGCCCTGCAGGAGGCGCTGTTCGACCTCGCTGGGCGCCAGGGTCACCGCGGCGTGAAGTTCTCCGGCCGCGTCGCTCGTGCGGCCGAGCCGGCACAGGTTGTCCGCCAGGGCAGCGTGCCACAGATGGGAGTACTCCAGGCCGGCGATGGTCTTCAGGGCAGCCAGCCCCGCCTCGGGGCCGTCGCGCTCGGTAACCGCGACCGCCCGGTTGAGCGCCACCACCGGGCTGGCCGTGATCGACCCGAGCAGGTCGTAGAGGCCGACGATCCGGTCCCAGTC
>JBOHCG010000669.1:0-4281 GCA_050698735.1 Streptosporangiaceae bacterium
CTCTTCTAGCAGGAGCCTCACCCGTCTCGCAGGGAACCCAGCACGGGACCAGCAGATATCACCCGCAGTAGCCGCAAACGGCCCGTGTCTCGCACAGTCCCGGCCTTATCCCCGTGGCATTGGGTGGAGACCAGGACATTGCCCGCATGCAAGTCACCGTGCTGATAACAGAAATACGTGTCGTATGAGACATCGCGGAGGGGAATCCCTGTCGGCAGACATCGTTCCGTGACGAAGGCCTTCACGTCCCTGACCAGCTTCCCTGTTGCCTCCTCCCCCAGCGACCCGCCATCCACACGTGCTATCGCTTCGGTCAGCTCATCGAGGACCTGCAAGATGCTTTGCTGGCGGTAGGGCGTAAAGGCGAAACTGTCGGACGGATCGGAGTGCTCGAACTGACCGTCGCGGTAAACACCTCCGAGGCCATCGACGAACAAGTCCTCCATTAGGTCGCCGACGGCTGTCGCTGGGGGTTGGTCGGAGCGTAGCCAGTTGCGCAGCGTTATGGCTCGTTCCATGAACGGGCCGCCGAGAGCGTACCAGCCGTTCACCGGCCCGACCATATGCTGCGGCCGATGTGGAATGAGGAGATTAGGCGGAAACACCTCTGCGGCATGCTCGCCTCGCTCCGCCTCCCGCACCGTGCCGTTATCCAGAAGATGACGCTGGATATCGGCGGCAATGGCGGCGGGGCTGTGGATCGCTGATTCGGTGCTGAACTTGCTGCGCCGCACGACGTGGTGGGCGCCGAGTTGCCTGGCCCTGTCCATCAGGTCATGCACGTGTTCCGGCCCAATGCTGATCGCCATGATGAAGGTGTGCGAAGAACGGCGGCTTGCCTCCCGGACCAAGCGGAGCCCACGGGGCTCGTGGTCCGGGAAGTCCTCCCTTGGAAACATCAGGTCCGCGATCACGAGATCGAACGGCGACACCGACGACACAATGAACCGGCAACCCTCATCAACATCGGTCGCAGTCTCCCAGTCGACCTCCCAACTGATTTCCCTGCCGATCCGCCTCTTCATGCTCTCGAGCAGTCTCGGCTCGTCATCGACCACAAGTGCGCGAATCCGGGACACGCTCATTCTCCATGCCACAATGCCAGCTTGATCTCCACGGCGAACGTCCACTCGTCCTCGCCAGGCTCCTGAACTCGGAGCGAACCGCCGAACGGCTGTCCGCCGGCCCCGGAGCGCCGGCGTCGGCCGCCGCCGCCGCCGAAGGTACGGATACGACTCGCAGCATCCGGAGCACTTCGGCGTCATTGGGGTCGTCCATCTGCTTCAGCACGCGTATGGCCGCGATCCAACTCGCACCGCCCTTGGCGGCGAGCCTGACCAGATGCTGCATCGTGCTCCCGGTGATCGCCCACCAATGCAGGATCAGGACATCTACCGGTCTGCGCAGGTCGCTGAGGCTGACCGGGAAGGCCCAGCTGTCGCCTGCGATCTGCCTCGGGACCGCGGTAACCGCATCGACCTGGAAGCCGTCTGCGCACAGGCAGCCGCGAACAGTCTCGGCCAGTTCTCCGGCGTTGCCATCTGATTGCACATACCAGATCGCCAGCGGCATGTCCATGTTCGAATCCGCGCCGCTCCGGGTGTGGATATCCGCGAAGGCGAGGCGCACGTTCGCGAGTACGGCTTCCGTGATCTGATCGCGCACTTCCTGCTGGTGCATGGCCTGAGGCCGAAAGAATGGGCTGTAGTGCCGTCGGGGCGGATCATCGATATGGCCAAGGCGGAGCACATCCGGGCCGGTGGCGCACCAGGTGAGCAGGTCAACCTCGGCTCCGGGTATCGAGTCCCTGGAAGTCGGCAGCGTTGGCTTGAGCATCAGAGGATCGATATCGACGATGTATCCGTCCGCCGAACCACTGAAGCCCACCTCCGCCTCCGTCAGCGATACGACCGGGATGGTCCGGTTCAACACCCGTATCGGTCCGCGTTCGTCTCTCGCATCGATGACGCACGTGATGATCAGCGGATCGGCATTCCAACTCGCGATCATGCGGACGGCTCGCCGCACTGTGTTCTCCATGCGGATCAGGTCGGTGTACAGGACCACCTTGCGCCCGGGAGGAACCTGCTCGCCGATCGGCGGCTCGCCGATGCTGAGCTCGGACTGCTGCTGGTAGAAACGACCGCCAAGTGACAGGCACTCGCTGAGATGCGGGGCCAGTTGCCGGAGCGCCGATCCGGTCTGATACACCACAGTCGATGTATCCCTGGGCAGCGTCGATCCCCGCAGCGCCATTTCCACCTTGCGAGCGAGGACAAAGGCCGCCACGGAGGTCCCGGCCGTCGCGGCAAGCAACGGCTCGACCGATATCCACCTGTCGGTCAGGGAAAGCGTCGGGCCGCGAAACGCGCCGAACTCCACGCCCTCTCTACCGGCCTCGATCGCCGTCGCCAGGCGCTGGCCGACCGCCCGGGCGACGGCTTCGTGTACGCCTGGCAGCGAGAGCCTCAGCGCAACCCGCTCGGAACTGCTATCGAGCAGATGGCGGTTCGCGCTCAGGGTCTCGGCAAGCAGGGCCGGTTCTCCGCTGCCTGCCCGCCAGCAATCCGCGACCGCGGCGGCGTCGACCGCACCCCCTCGCTCGGAGAGCAGCACGAGGACCGCCCGCAGTGGTATCGAGCCGCCACACCAGGCGGGTTCACCACGACAGTCCAGGACCAGGATCGGATGACTTGTATCCTCGTCCGCGAGGGCGAGCTCCTCGTTGAAAGCGGCTGCGCAGGGACCGAGGACGTGCGGATCGGCATCGGGAAAGGCGACCACGACAAGGCCTCCATGGGCAATGGAGCTTGCATACTTCAGCACCTGATGCGTGGCGCCGCGCCATCTGTCATCGATTCCTGCGCGGCCGACGTCAGGAAGCGGGACCGTAATGATCAGGCCATCGGCTCCTCGACTTGGATAAGAACCGTGTGCCAGCTCGCTAAGCCGTGCCCTGTCAGCATCGGCGATGCCTCGCTCGGGGTCGAAGAAGCAGTTCACCCAGTGGAAATCGGGTGCCGCGCCCGGGACCGCCACGCCCTCCCAGGAAGGACGCGCCACCCATTGGAGCCCGCTCGTACCCTTCCTACGGCCGTCATCTCCGATGGTCGTCGCCGACCTCGCGCCCAGCGCGTTCAGGATGGTTTCCTGGCGGCCTCGCCCGAGACCTGAGCCGATGCCGGGCTGCCCAGGCGCCGGCGCCAGCCGGGCCGCGAGGTCCGCGCCGGAATCCGCGACGATCAGACGCAGCACATGGCTGCCGTCCACGGAAGCACGCTCGGCGACCTCAGCCAGGTGCTCATGCATCCCGGTCCGCCTGCGTTCGTAAATCTCCGCGGTTACCAAGATGGCACCCACCAGCGCTACCGGCGGCCGGTCGCTGTCGCTGCCGTGTTCCGCGACGTTCTCCACCAGCTCGGTGAGGACAGTCTGGCTCAGCGTATGCGCGTCCGACCTCGACAAGCCCAGGTCCTCTAGTCCCGCCGTAACGGCAATGAAGGACTCCGACTCGCGCAATTGTGCGGCGGGCATCGGCTCGAGCCAGCGGAAAGGGAACACCCGTCGCCGCTGGTAGGGGTCCTTGTGGGAGTCTGGTTCTGGCAGGTCCGAAGGGGAATCTGGTTGCTCAGCGCCGGAAACCGCCTGTTCGAGGACACGGACCGGATTCTTCTCCCAGCGCGGCGCTTGGAGCGAGCGGAGAAAGCCGACCTGGCGCATGAATACCAGCGCGTCGCGCCGGGCCCGAGCGCGACGTTCAGCCAGCGTCGGGCCGCCGCCCGTCTTCTCACCCGCCTGGGACGCCGACGTCGCGGGCAGCGTGACGATGGCTGGTATCCCCGACTTCACGGTCAGCATGCGCGGAAACCGATATGTGGCCATCTTTTTCTCTCCCCCAGACGATGGCTGTCTCGTAATGCCTACGAACTGTGGAGGATCGAGCCTTTTTGTCCCAGCTTTCTGCCTAGCACTCTCACTCAACTAACTCAACCCCCACCTGCCGATCGCCTTCATCTACAAGTGTGAGCACGCAGCCACCATCACCGTGCCAGGGGTTTGCCAAAGTCAGCGTGACAGTGAGTGACGGGCGGGGTGGTGTCCTGGCGGGCCGGCGGCCGGGCCTGCGGGCGGCGCCCTGCCGCTGCTGATTACTTTCCGTAGCGGGTCGCGGGAGCGACACGGAGTGCCTGCCGGGGCGGATGTGCTTGACGGGAGGGCGCGGCCCGTGGTGACGATTCGGGTGCTGACCGTCTGAAACGTCACCGTGAAAGGGCCGCGCCC
>JBOHCG010000670.1:0-4267 GCA_050698735.1 Streptosporangiaceae bacterium
TAGACGGTGCCGACCCCGACCCCGGCGTACCGGGCGATCTCGTCGAGGCTGACCTCGAGTCCGCGCTCGTTGAATACCTCAGAGGCCGCCTTCAGGATCCGCTGCCGGTTCCGCTCGGCGTCCCGCCGCAGCGGCCGCACCGTGTCGGGCAGGCCCAGGTCGTGCGGGCCCGGACCGCAGGAACCTGCCGAGTTCTCCGGCACCTGAGACCTCCCGCAAAAGTGGAGATAATCTCTCCGCTTCATGCTAGCGTGTAGCTAACCGGAGAAAGTATCTCCAGATTGGTGACGCTCATGTCCGATGTCAACCCCGTCAGCAGTGCCGAGGACCGGCGGCGCTGGCTCATCCTCGGCGTGATCGGCATCGCGCAGCTCATGGTCGTGCTCGACGTCACGGTGATGAACATCGCGCTGCCGTCCGCGCAGCGGGCGCTGCACTTCACCACGGTGGACAGGCAGTGGGTGGTCACGGCGTACACCCTGTCGTTCGGCAGCCTGCTCCTGCTCGGCGGGAGGCTGGCCGACCTGCTCGGCCGGAAGGTGACGTTCCTGACCGGCCTGCTCGGCTTCGCCGGCGTCTCGGCCATCGGCGGCGCCTCGGTCAATTTCGCCATGCTGGTGATCGCGCGGGCGTGCCAGGGCGCGTTCGCCGCGATCCTGGTGCCATCGGCGCTTTCCCTGCTGACGACCACGTTCAGCGAGCCGAAGGACCGCGGCAAGGCGTTCGGCGTCTACGGCGCGATCGCGGCGGCCGGCAGCGCCGTCGGCCTGCTGCTCGGTGGCGCGCTGACCGAGTACCTGTCGTGGCGGTGGACGCTCTACATCAACCTGGTCTTCGCGGGCGCGGCCTTCGTCGGCGGAGCGGTGCTGCTGCAGCGGCATCCGTCTCGGGTCAAGCCCAAGCTGGACATCCCGGGCGTCGTCCTGGTGTCCGGCGCCTTGTTCTGCCTCGTCTACGGGTTCTCGAACGCGGCCACGCACGACTGGCACACGCCGTCCACGTACGGATTCCTCGTCGCAGGCGTGGCGCTGCTCGTCGTGTTCGCGTTCTGGCAGGGCCGGGCCGCCAACCCTCTGCTGCCGCCCCGCGTGGTGCTCGACCGCAACCGTGGCGGCGCGTACCTGTCGATGCTGCTCGCCTTCGCGGGCATGTTCGGGGTCTTCTTGTTCCTGACCTACTACCTGCAGCAGACGCTGGGTTACTCGCCGGTCGTGACCGGCTTCGCGTTCCTGCCGATCGCCGGCGGCATCGCGGTCGCGGCCAATCTATCCACCATCGTGCTGATGCCGAGGATGGGGCCCAGGCCGCTCGTCGCGGTCGGGATGCTGGCCGCGGCCGGCGCCATGACGTGGCTGGCCCAACTGGGGGTGCACACCAACTATGTCACGGGCGTGCTCGGCCCGCTCATCCTGACCGGAGTCGGCGTCGGCATGGTGATCGCGCCAGCCATCAACACCGGCACGTTCGGGGTGGCCCCGCGGGACGCGGGGGTCGCATCGGCGACCGTCACCGTGGGCCAGCAACTTGGCGGCTCCATCGGCGTCTCCCTGCTGAACACCATCTTCGCCAGCGCCGTGGCGTCGTACATCGCCGCGCACGCCGCGTCAGCCAGGCTCATCGGCCGCCCGGCGCTGACCGGGCTGGCGCTCGCGCACGGCTATGACACCGCGTTCTGGTGGTCGGCCGCCATATTCGCGAGCGGCGCGATCCTCGGCGGCGCCCTGCTCCGCCCCGGACCGCTGTACCGGAAGGACAGCCAGGCCCGGCCGGCCGCCGGGGTCGTGGCGGCGCGCGGACCACAAACCCGGCGCCGAGTTTTACCCATTCTTTGCCTAAATGAAGCAACCAAATCCGGATGTGCCATTTCACGCGCGAATGCCGAAACTTCTGAGGCTGACGTGACAGCAGGTAGACAGGTCGCGACGGCGCGAGAACGGCGCAATGACGTATCCGAATAGCAACCTATGCCGCGGGTCCGTATTTGCGCTGCCGACTTAGGATTATTTTGTCCGTATGACGTCAAAGGGGCCTTGTGACGTTAGGTGGCGTATGACGTGGTCGGGGGCTTGCAACCGGGGGATCCGCAGCTGATCGGCCCGTACCGGTTGGTCGGGCAGCTCGGCGGCGGCGGCATGGGGCGGGTGTTCCTGGGCCTGTCCGCGGGCGGGCGGCCGGTCGCGGTGAAGGTGATCCGCCCGGAGCTCGCCGCGGACCAGGAGTTCCGGGTGCGGTTCGGCCGCGAGGTCGCCGCGGCCCGCCGGGTGAGCGGCCTGTTCACCGCCCTGGTGGTCGACGCGGATGTCGACGGGCCGGCGCCGTGGCTGGCGACGGCCTACGTGGCCGGGCCCTCGCTCTCCGAGGCGGTGACCCGCCACGGGCCGATGCCGGTCCGCTCGGCGCTGGCCCTGGCGGCCGGCCTGGCCGAGGGCCTGAGCGCCATTCACGCCGCGGGCGTGGTGCACTGCGACCTCAAGCCCTCGAACGTGCTGCTGTCCCAGGACGGGCCGCGGGTGATCGACTTCGGCATCTCCCGCGCCGCCGAGGCGGCGTCGGTGACCGCCGCCGGCCTGGTGGTCGGCTCGCCTGGGTTCATGTCCCCGGAGCAGGCCATGGGCGAGGAGGTCGGGCCGCCGAGCGACATCTTCAGCCTGGGCGCGGTCCTGACGTTCGCGGCCACAGGCGGCGGGCCGTTCGGTAAAGGGTCGAGCCCGGAACTCGCTTACCGGCTGGTCTACCACCCGCCGGGCCTGGGCCTGCTGCCCGCCGAACTGCGTCCGCTGGTCGAGCGCTGCCTGGCCAAGGACCCCGGCCGGCGGCCTACCGCCGAAGAGGTGCTGGCCGCGGCGAGCGCCATCGAGCCGGCGACCGGCTGGCTGCCCGACGCGGCCCTGAGCGCGTTCGGGCCGTACATCTCGCCGAGCCCGCGTCAGCCATCCAGGCCGTCCCCGCCCGCGGGCCGGAGCCGGACCGTGTGGCGGCGGCTGGCGGCGGCCGGGGCGACGGCGGCCGTGCTCGGGGCGTCGGTCGCGGTCAGCTTCGCCCTGACCGGTAGCGCCCGGCCCTCCTCCGCCGCCGCGCAGCTGGCGCCGAGGGCCGCCGCCCCGCGGACCTCAACCGAAGCGCCGCCTGCGCCGGTGCTCTCCGGGTCGCATCCGGCCGCCCCCTCCTCTGCCGCCCCGGGACCGAGACCCGCCATCATTCCGGCGGTGGACACGGTCACGTCGCCCGCGACGTCCACGACCCGCCCGCCGTCCACGACCCGCCCGCCGTCCGCGACGGCGCCCGCCTCGCCGCCGCCCGCCTCGCCGCCGCCCTCCCCGTCCCCGACGGCCTCTGCGTCCACGACACCGAGCCCGTCTCCGTCCGCCTCGCCGTCCCCGCCGGCGCCGCAGATCACGAGCGTGGGGACATACCAGCAAGGCGTATGGGTCTCCTTTGACGTCCATTACGCCGACCCAGGCCATGACGCCCAGGGCTTCGGCCTCATGGGCATGGTTGGCTCCAGCTGGGTGGAGGAAACCTATCCCTTCTCCGGCCCCGGTCCCGGCGTCGTCGGGCCGGATAGCGTCGCCTATCCGGTCGACCTGGAATGCGGAACCGCTGAGCAGCACGAAGCCGAGATCGAGGCCTGGATCTACGACACCGCCGGCGCCCGCAGCCAGCCAGTAGTCATACATCTGGTCTGCGCTGCCGACCCCGGGGCGACCGGGGCTCTCGCCGCCGGGTGACGGCGGCACTTAAAAGTCGCGCCGCCTTCAGCGACGGGTGGACGATCACCAGCATCGAGACGGCGGCCTTCGAGGTCAACGAGCCCCGGCTCGGCATCCCGTTCGCGCAGGCCTGGCTGGCCGTCATCGAGCGGGTCAGTTAGTGGCCCTACTGCCGTGCGCGCGGCATTAATGGCGCTGCTGCAGCGGGTGAACTACCAGGTTTACCTGCGAATGGTGACAAAATATAGACCTTTTGGCCACTAGACCTGACGGCCTGGTCGCCTGATACTCAACCCATCAGTGGCGCCGGCCCGGCGCCATGGGCGGGGCTGATGAGGGGGGCGGTGGGTTCGCCATGGGTGTTTGCGGCGGCTGCGGGCGGCCGCGAAAAGAAGGAACTGCTTTTTGCACCGGTTGCGGGCGCCGGTTTTCGGACGACGGCGGATACCCATCCGGAGCTCCTGGTCCTCCCGCACGGGAAGGTGCTGTTCCGAGGGCGGGCCAAGACAGCAGCCAGATCCGGGCCAGCGGACACCCCAGGCCGAGGCGGCCACGGC
>JBOHCG010000671.1:0-4237 GCA_050698735.1 Streptosporangiaceae bacterium
TGTTTACTTAAAGTCTCTATTTGACTACTCAAGGTGGACTAGCATCACGCTTCGAGACTGAGTGATCTCAAAGGGTTAGAAGGGTCGATTCATGTCAGAACGTCGCCGGCCGCACCCCGTCCTGGCCATGTCCTTGGTGGCCGGGTCCGCACTGACCGTGATGAGCGCCGGCATCGTCACGGCGTGCGGCTCCGCGGACCTGGCTGCCACACGATCGACCGGCGCACGCCAGGCCGGGATGACCGTCGCCACCGAGCCCAGTGCCTACGCCCCCGGCAGGCTGCGCGCCGCGCTGCTGCCCGAGGTGGACGGCGCCCGCCCGGCGGCCACCGCCGAGTCCGGCCGCTACGCGACGCTGCCGGATGTGCGGACGAGCAGGCAGGCCATGACGGGCGTCACGGTAACCCCGGCCAAGTGCGCCCAGGCCACGATGACGGCGTTCCACACCCCGGCCTTCTCGGCCGCCCCGGCCGCGGTGGTGACGTTCCGCGCCGGCCGCGACGGCGTGTCCGAGGTCCTTGTCTCGGCGCCGCCGCGCCTCGCCGAGACCGCCCTCGGCGGCCTGCTGCCCGCGGGCTGCGACAGCTATACCGCGACCGTGGACGGCGAGACGTTCCGCTACCAGGCGCGCGAGGTCCCGCTCGGCGGCCTGCCCGAGAAGTCGTGGGCGCAGGCGCGGGCGCTGAACGTCCAGGCCGCTGGCTACGCGGACGTGGACGTCTGGTCGGTGGTGTACCGGGGAGAGGGGTTCGTCGGCGCGATCACGATGGTGGGCCCTGATGTCTCCGAGCAAGGCGTGAAGAACCTGGCGATCCGCGCCTACGCAACGGCGGACCGGGTGTTGTCGGGCAGTTGACCGCTGGTGCCAGACTGGTGGCATGACCAACCAGCCGCCGCGTTGCTTCCGTTCCGTGCTCGACCGCTTCCCCGCCTACCAGCCGGGACGTACGCCGGCCAGCGCGACCGGGAGAACGCACAAGCTCTCGTCCAACGAGTCGCCCTACGGACCGCTGCCCTCGGTGATCGACGCCATCGCGGAGGCCGCGCTCTCGGTCAACAGGTACCCGGACAATCACGCGCAGGCCCTCACCGAGGCGATCGCGGACCGGTACGGGGTCCCGGCACGGCACGTGGCGGTCGGCTGCGGCTCGGTCGGCGTGGTCCAGCAACTGCTCGAGACGGTCGGCGAGCCCGGCGCCGAGGTGCTCTACGCGTGGCGCTCGTTCGAGGCCTACCCGACGCTGGCGGACCTGTCCGCCGCCGAATCGGTCCTGGTGCCGCTGGCCGGCGAGACGCACGACCTGCCCGCGATGGCGGCCGCGATCACCCCGCGCACCCGCCTGATCTTCGTCTGCAACCCGAACAACCCGACCGGCACCGTCGTCCACGCCGCCGGACTCCGCGACTTCCTCGACCGGGTCCCCCCCGACTGCCTGGTGGTGCTCGACGAGGCCTACCACGAGTACATCCGCGACGAGGCGGTCCCCGACGGCGTGCGGGAATACCGGGACCGGCCGAACGTGGCCGTGCTGCGCACCTTCTCCAAGGCCTACGGCCTGGCCGGGCTGCGGACCGGGTTCATGATCGCGCACGAGCCCGTTGCGGACGCGGTCCGCGCGACCATGCTCCCGTTCACCGTGAACGCGATCGCGCAGGCCGCCGCGATCGCATCGCTGGCCGCGGAGGCCGAACTGCTCGAACGCGTGGAGGCCACGGTCAAGGAGCGGACCAGGGTGCGCGAGGCGCTGATTGCCGACGGCTGGACCGTGCCGCCGACCGAGGCCAACTTCGTCTGGCTCAGGCTCGGCCCCCGCACGCCGGAGTTCGCCGCCGCCTGCGCCGCGGAAGGCATCTCGGTCCGCCCGTTCGGCGCCGAGGGCGCCAGGATCAGCATCGGCGACCCCGACGACAACGACGCCTTCCTCGCCGTGGCCCGCGCCCTGGAGTTCCGCAACGCCTAGCCGAGATCGGCGAACCTGGCCAGCGTGCCGAGCATCCATTCCTCGGGTAGCCCGCGGCTCGAAGCCGCCGGGGACCAGCAGGACAGCGTCGAGCAACCGGGCCAGCGGGCCCTCACCGTCCCGCCGCACCGGACCACGCCCGCCGCGTCGGCCAGGATCAGTGCCAGCTCGGCTTCGCCGTTGAGCTTGAAAAAGTCGTCGAAAACCTCGGGACGGCGCCCGCGGCCCGTCAGGGGGCGGCGGCCAGGGCTCGGTCGTCGGGGGAGAAGTCCTGGCTCGGGTCCGACGGGGGGTTGGCGAGGTGCCAGCGGACCGAGACGGGGATGGTGATAGCGGGGTCGGTGGGGCGCCAGCCTAGAACGGTGATTGCCTTGCGGCTGTCGGCCAGAAGGTGCTGGGCGATGCTCTTGGTCTCGTCCATGTCCTCGGGCAGCAGGTCCTCGGGGACCGTGACGAGCCCGGCGTCGTAGTCGGCGGCGGCCAGGATGCGGCGGGCGTGGTCGCGCACGGTGTCGGTGGCCGGGTCGCAGACGTTGAAGACCTGGCCGGCTGCCTCGGCCGGGCGGTCGAGCGCGGCGAGTGCCGCGGACGCGCACCTGGCCCGTGACCCGGGCGAACGCCGCACGGTCTGCGTGCAGGTGGGTGCAGCCGTCAGGCTCGCCTGGCTCGGTCTCGCCGCGGTGCACCACGATGACCTCGTCGCCGCGGGCGACCAGGTCCGCGGCGATCCTGCGGCCGATGAACCTGGTCCCCCCGAGGATAAGAACCCGCATAAGGCGGGAACCGCGGCGATGTCCCCGCCGACGGCGGCGATGTCGGCGCCCAGGGCGCTGAAGCGCTGGGCGATGATCGCGTGGCCGCGGTCGATCGGGTAGCCGGGCGTGACGATGGTCTCGCCCTCGGCGGCCAGGCCCGCCAGCACCAGCGCGATGCCGGTACGCAGGTCGTGCGCCACCACCTCGGCGCCCTTGAGCGTGGCCGGGCCGTGCACGATGACCGCGCCGCGGTCGAGTTCGACCTTGGCGCCCATCTTGTTCAGCTCGCCGACCAGCGTGTAGCGCCCGTCGTAGATCGTCTCGCGGATGTAGCTCGCGCCATCCGCCAGGCACGCCAGCGCCATGATCGGCGACTGCAGGTCGGTGGCGAAGCCGGGGTAGGGGCTGGTGACGACGTTGATCGGGCGCAGCGACCGGTCCCGGCGGACGGCGAGCACGGCCCCGTTGGCGGCGAACTCCACGCCCATCTGCTCCAGCTTCCAGCGGACCACGCCGAAGTGATCGAGCGAGGCGCCGACCAGGTTCAGCTCGCCGCCGGTGATGGCCGCCGCCATCGCGAACACGCCCGCGTCGATCCGGTCCGCCATCACGGTGTGCTCTACCGCGGTCAGCTCGTCGACGCCGTGCACGGTGATGAAGCCGGTGCCGCCGCCGGTAATGCGCGCGCCCATCTTGGTCAGGAACGCGATGACGTCGAGCACCTCGGGTTCTTGCGCGGTGTTGTCGATGATGGTCCGGCCAGGCGCCAGCGACGCCGCCATGATCAGGTTCTCGGTCCCGGTGTGCGACGGCGTGTCCAGGTACAGGTGCGCGCCCTGCAGCCTGCTCGCCTTGATGTGGATGACCGTCTCGCCCTCGTCGACGACCGCGCCGAGCCTGGCGAAGCCGCGGTAGTGGAAGTCGAGGTTCCGGCTGCCGAGGTTGCAGCCGCCGACCCCCTCGATGACCGCCTCGCCGAACCTGTGCAGCAGCGCGGGCACGAACAGCACCGAGCCGCGGAACCTGCGCGCGATCTCGGCCGGAAGCACCGGGCTGGTGAGCCGGGACGCGTCGACCACCAGGGTCCGCTCGGGCTCGTGGAACTCGACAAGCGCGCCGACCGCCTGGGCCAGCTCGACGGCCCTGCGGACGTCCTCGATCGGCGGGACGTTGCGCAGCACGGTGTGCCCGTTGGGGGTAAGCAGCGATGCCGCGATCATCTTCAGCGCCGCGTTCTTCGCGCCCTGGACGAAGACTGTTCCGTTCAGCGGGGTGCCGCCGCGCACGCGGTAGCCGGTCTCGGGTCCGGAAGTCATGCGGGCTAGCTTAGCCGTGCGAGGCGGTCGAAGATCGTCGTAAGCCGGGCCGTGTAATGCTCCGGTTTGAAGACCGCGTCCAGGCCATCGGGGAGCGGCTGCCCGCGCTCCGCAGCATGCTTACGCAGCGCGTCCAGGAACGGCGTACCGCTGTCCCAGGTGTCCATCGCCGCCGCCTGCACGAGCGCGTACGCGCCCTCCCGCG
>JBOHCG010000672.1:0-4234 GCA_050698735.1 Streptosporangiaceae bacterium
CCATCACCCAAGCCAATGCGGTCATGTTCTTGCGCGCTCGCCACGTTACGGCGCATGGCCGCGACCCCGAGTCAGAAGAACGCAACATCGCCCGTCAGCGAGCCTACTGCCGGTCCGCAGCGGAGCGACTTGGTGCCACCATCATAAGAGAGTACGTCGAGCACGGTGGTACCGGCCCGATCCGAAGCCGCCCCATCCTGAGCCAAATGCTGGGCGACCTCCGAACGCTCCTAGGTGTTCAGCACGTCCTGGTATTCAGCCTTGACCGCCTCGCGCGTAAGCCCGAGGACCTCTACGAGCTGGAACAAGCAATTCAGGCCACGGGTGCACGTCTCATCGAAGTCAGCGGCCTGCCGGTATCGGCCTATTACTGCAACCCAAATGAGACCGGATGGTACGCACTCACTCGAACGAATGCCACTACGAGAAAGGGGACTCCATGACGAGTATCGATCTTGACCCGCAAGAGCTGGCCCAGGCTCTGGCCTATTACCGCGTCTCGACTAGCGAACAGGCCAACACCAGCTTCGATGACGAAGGCTTCTCCATCCAGGCCCAGCGCGACTACTGCCGACGGAAGGCCGCCGACATCCATGCGCGCATCGAGGAGGAGTACATCGACCGGGGCAAGAGCGCTCGTACCGCCGACCGGCCTGAACTGCAGCGCATGCTCCGCCGCGTGCGAGAAGACACCGAGATCCGTTACGTCATCGTCCACAAGCTCGACCGCCTGGCCCGCAGCCGCGAAGATGATGTCACGCTCGGACTGCTATTCGCCAAGCACGGTGTCAGGCTCGTCTCCGCCACCGAGAACATCGACGAAACCCCGTCCGGCAAGCTCGTGCACGGCATCATGGCGACGATTGCCGAGTGGTACTCCGGCAACTTGAGCGAAGAGGCCAAGAAGGGCATGCGCAAGAAGGTCGAGGCTGGTGGCACGCCTGGCAAGGCTCCTCTCGGCTACGTCAACCAGCGCATGAAGATCCCCGGCAAGGACATCGGCGTCGTGGTAGTCGACCCCGTTGCCGGGCCGATCATCACGCACTGCTTCCGCTGCTACGCCACTGGGCTCTATACCATCGCCCAGCTCAGCGACGAAGCCAACGACCTCGGACTGCGGTTGCCCGCCGACAAGAGGATGCCAGAGCGACCACTGCAACCCCAGCAGATGCACCGCATCCTGCGCAACAGGTATTACCTGGGAGTGGTTACGTACGGCGGCGTCGAGTATCCGGGAGATCACGAGGCGCTCATTGACGAGGCCACCTTCGACACCGTGGACGCCATCCTGACCGCTCGCAACCTCAACAAAGACAAAACCAAGTCTCGCCCACACCACCTGAAAGGCTGCATCTTCTGTGCTCGTTGCGGCCGACGGCTCGGTATCACCGCTCCGACCAAGCAGCGCACCGGCAAGACCTACCCCTACTTCTACTGCCTGGGACGCCAGAAGGATAAGAACAGTTGTCCGCAGGGCTACGTCTCGGTCGATGAGATTGAGCAAGCTGTCGCGGACTACTGGCACAGCGTCAAGCTGCCCAAGGATCGTATCGAAGCGCTCAAGGCCGTCGTCCTGGCCGACTTTGAGGGTCGGCACGCTCAGGGCCAAGCCGAGGTGGCGAGCCAGCGCAAGCGCCTCGCCCGGCTGGAGCACGAACGGGCCAAGGCCAAGAAGGCGTACTACGACGACGCCCTCACACTCGATGAGTTCAAGCTCGAACAGGAGCGCATCAAGCACGAAACCACCGCGGCGGATGCCGCCATCGCGCAGTGGACCATCGAGATCGACGCCATGCGCCGTTCCCTCGATGAAGCCCTGAGCCTGCTCGTCGACCCGCACCGGCTCTACACCGAAGCTCCTGAGGGCATCAACCTCATGCTGGTGCAGGCCGTGTGCGAGAAGATCTGGATCCTTGACATCGGAGTGGTCGGCCTCGAGCTGACGACTCCCTACGTGGAACTCCTGACCGTCGAGGCCAGGCTTGCCCTCGAAGCGCAAGCCGCTGAAACGGCCCAAGGTGGGCCGGAGGACCGAGAGTGGGTGAGGGTGTATCACCGTCGCGCGCGAGGTTTGAGCGGGTTGCTCAGGAGCCTAGATGGCGCCTGGCCCCGCCTGTCCATCGAGCGTCCGTACGGACCACTACCCCTCGAACGCCAAAACCCCACCTCCACCTGGAGGCAGGGTTCCGACGTGCTTCATCTGGTCGGGGTGGCCGGATTTGAACCGGCGGCCTCTTCGTCCCGAACGAAGGAAACGGGCCAGGTAGATGATGCCGGTAACGCCCTGACCAGCGGATTTATGTCACAAGGCACAACATCGGGTCACACCGGAACACAGGCTCCTGACGCACGAATGACGCACGCGGACGACCTGCTCGACGTGCTGCGCGCCGTCCGCGAGGCGATCGGCATCCCCCACGGCGCGACCGTGGGAGACCAGGAAGTCAGAGACGCGATCCTCGTCGAGCGCGCCGGGCACGCCGCGGTGATGCTCGCGGGGATCCTCGGCGCCGACGCCACCGTCGATATCCCGTGGTCGGTGGCGTACCTGCGCGAGCAGCTAGCGAAGCACCCGGCCGTGGGTTACAAGACGTGGGACGAGCGCGCGGCCGAGCTGGAGGCAGCCAAGGCGGCGGTGTGGGCAGTACCGGTCTGTTCCACCCACCACAGCGCCCCGTCACCCGGTCAGGTGGCGGGGCGCTTGCGCGTTTACGCCAGGGCGGCAGAGTTAGACCCGCGTACTCTGGCAGTTGCGACGCTGTCCACTAAAATGCGCGAGGTCCGACATGGACGATACCAGCACGGGCGGCAGGATCAGGGCCGTCCGCAAGCGGCGGGGGATGACGCAGCGGGAGCTGGCCACCGCGGCCGGGCTGGCACTGTCCACCATAAAGAAGATCGAGCAGGGCACCTACGGCGGCATCCGGCTGGAGACGGTACGTAAACTGGCGGTCGTCCTCCAGGTGCCGTCAACAGCGCTGCTATCCGAGCCTGACGCGCCAGTGCCGAGCCCGCAGAGCGCGCAGCGGTGGGAGCCGGTGCGGCTCGCGCTGGAAGGCGCAGACAGAGACGAACCGCAGGATGAGCCGACGCTAGAGCGGCTAAGGCGTGATTTCGGGACTGTCCTGCCTCTGCTGCTGGCCAGCCAGTTCGACGCGATGGGCGCTATCCTGCCCGGCCTGCTGCGCGACGCGGATGCCCTCGTCGCGCTCTCCGCGGACGGCGCGCAGACAGATGCCAGGACGCTGCGGTCGAATATCCGGCAGGTCACCGGGTCACTCATGCTTCACAACTGGCAGTTCACGACCGCCGAGCGGGCGTTCGTGCTCGCGATGGAAGACGCGAGCGATCCCTTGACGGCGATGTCCGTAGCTGACGAGCGTTGCTGGGGCCTGATCCGCCAGGGGAAACTCGCCGAAACCATGGACGTGGCGCTCCGGCTGGCGGAACAGCACGAACCGAGGATGACGGCCAGCAGGGACGAGCTGGCCGCGTACGGCAAGCTCATGATCCGCGCGTCTATGGCCGCCGCCCGCGACAACCGCCCGGACGACGCCGCGGAGATGCTGAGGCTCGCCCGGATGGCCGCCGTAGGCGCGGGATCAGACTTCGTGCTGCCCTACTCCCCATGGCACGTTTTCGGGCCGGTCTCGGTCTCGATCTTCGCGGCCGAGCTGGCGATGATCCAGGAACACCCCGAGGTGGTGCTAGCGATCGGCCGGCGGCTGTCGGGCGCAAGACCTGCGATGCCGGTGCCGAGGATCGCGCCTAGCTTCCGGCTGGACGTGGCGCACGCCCATACCTTGCTACGGCACGACGAGCAGGCCGTCGCCGTCTTGCGCCAGCTCCGCGATGACCGCCCCCAGTGGTTCCCCCGCCAGCGGTACGCCGCGGACATCCTGGCCAAGCTCATCAGCCATCGCCGCACGCTGACCGCGGATATGCGCGAGCTGGCCGACGCGGTGCGCCTCCCGCTGTAGTCCTTCCCGCCGACCCCGCTGCAAAGGATCATTGCCGCTCCGGTGCGTCCGCTTTTAGCGTCGCCTGCATGACGTGATCACTTCTAGCGGCGGGAGGCATGAGGGCCATGGAACGGGCGGCAGACGGCAACGCTGCCGGGGGCGGCATCAGGCGCCGGGCGGATTGCCCGCGCGGCCGGCGACCGAGGCCGCGCGCGGCCGGGCTGGACGCCAAGATCCGGGCCGACCGGGCGGCGAGGGGAATGCCATGAGGT
>JBOHCG010000673.1:0-4229 GCA_050698735.1 Streptosporangiaceae bacterium
CCCTGTGGTTGTGCCAGCCCGGCCAGGCACCTGACCCGTGCGCCGGCAACCCAGCCGTCTCGGCGGTCACGGCGAGCGGCACGGTCAGGCCGGCCGCCCGGCCGTCTTCCGCGGCGGCACCGAAGTTCGCCTGCTTCTACGTCAACCCGACGACGAGCGTGACCCAGACCGGGACCGGCAACACCGGCCTGGCCGTGACCCAGCTAGAGACATACATCGCGACGGAAGAAGCCGCTCCCTTCTCTCAGGTCTGTGACGTGTGGTCGCCGCTGTACCGCTCGCAGACCTTCCCGACCGTGTTGAAGGGGCTCGCGGGCGACGAGAACCTCATGCGCTCGACGTTCACTACCGCCTACGACAGCGTGCTCCCCGCCTGGCAGTGGTTCCTGGCCAACACCGGCAGCAAGCCGATCATCTTGATCGGGGACTCACAAGGCGCGGCAATCCTGATCCACCTCATCTCTGCCCAGCTCGACCACCAGCCGCCGGTACTGCGCCGCCTGCTGGCCGCGATCCTGGTCGGCGGGAACCTCCAGGTCCCTGCCGGGAAGATAATCGGGTCGGCGTTCACGAACGTCCCGCTGTGCACCTCCGCCACCCAGGCCGGCTGCGCGATCGCCTTCTCCTCCTATTCCTCCCAGCCGCCCGCCGACTCTGTGTTCGGCCGACCCGGCCAGGGCACGAGCCTGCAGTCCCAGGAGACGGCCAAGGCCGGCCAGCAGGTCGCCTGCGTCAACCCGGCCGCTCTCGGCGGCGGCACCGGCGACCTCGACCCCTACCTGCTCACGGCCAGCCAGATCGGGCTGAAGGAACCGGTTCCCACCCCGTGGGTCACCTACCCCGGGCTCTACTCGGCGACCTGCGAACAGGGTGGCGGCGCCACCTGGCTCCAGGTCACCAGCCTGGCCGGGACCAGCCACACCCGGCCCGTCGTGACCGGCGACATCGTGCCCGGCGCCGAGGACACCGGCCCGGCATGGGGCTACCACGGCTACGAGTACTCCCTCGCCCTGGGCAACCTGCTCCACGACGTCGCCGGCGAGGAAGCCGCATGGCAGTCAAGCCACTGACCCACCCGGCCGGCCGCACCACCAGACCTGCCGCGCTTACCATCACCCAGCGCGGACGCATATCGAGCACCTGGGCCTGGAGCGCGGCCACCGTACCCTGGTCATCACCCGTAGGGCGGCAAGGTCGTCACCATACCGCTCGCGCCCCGCACCGCGCGGGCGATCGACCTGGCGATCGGCGAGCGCGCCGAAGGACCTCTGTTCCTCGCTGGCGACGGGCGGCGGCTGGACCGGCACGGCGCAGCCCGGATCGTCCGCCGCGTCACCTGGCGCGCCGGGATCGCCAAGCACGTCGGCCCGCACACGCTGCGCCACGCGTTCATCGCTGCCGCCCTTGACGCCGGGGTGCCGCTGCGGGACGTGCAGGAGGCCGCATCTCACGCCGACCCGCGGACCACCATGCGCTACGACCGGGCACGCGCCAGCCTGGATCGTCATGCCACCTACATCGTTGCCGCGTTCATCGCCGGGGCAGCCCAATTGGCAGGCCTTGGTCCTGGGACGCGGTCTCGCCTGGAATCGTGACGGTCAGGAACCCGGGGCGTCGCCATGTCCGTAAGACGCCCGTAGCGCATCGGTCAGCAACGCGGCCAGCGCATCGAGCTGCACGTCGGCCGACGGGGAGGCCTCCTCGTCTGACCCGTCCAGCGCCCGGGCGGCAAGCCCCGCCTTGCTGTCGATCAGCTCGGCGATCCGGGCGTCGATGGTCTGCGCGGCGATGATGCGCCACGCGGTGACCGGTTCGGCCTGCCCGATGCGGTGGCTGCGGTCGATGGCCTGGGTCTGCTCCGCGTCGGTCCAGGACAGCTCGGCCAGCACGATGTTCGAGGCGACGTGCAGATTCAGGCCCACGCCAGCCGCGGTCAGCGAGCACACCGCGACCGCGACGTCCGGGTCGTTCACGAAGGCGTCGATGTTCGCCTGCCGCGTCGTGGGCGTCTGGCCGCCGCGGATCGACGAGAAGCGTACCCCCTGCCGGGCGAAGGTCTCTTCGGCGGCGTCCATCGCGCCGACGTGCTTGGCGAAGAAGACGACCTTGCCGGCGCTGCGGGCCAGCTGCGCCGCGTAGTCCGCGGCCAGTTCGGCCTTCGCCTGGCCGATGCGCCGCATCATGGTGAACACGTTCTCGCCGGACTGCGCGGCCGTCGCGTCCTTCAGCTCCGACCGGGCCACCCGGCGGACGAGGTCGTGGTCGATGCTTGCGGCGCCGGCGCCGGAGGATCGGTTCGCGAGCGCGGTCTGGTACCGCGCCGCCATCCGGCCGGCGAGGATCTGCTCTGCCGCCCGGATCGACCGGCCGGCCCGTCCGTCCAGCTCGACGGGGAGGTCGGCGATGCGGCGGGCGGGGATGTCGGCGGCCACGTCGAGCTTGCGGCGGCGCACGATGCCGAGGTCGATCACGCACTGGCGCGCCGCGGCGTAGAAGCCCCGGTCGGCGGGCGTCAGGCCGGTGTCCTCGAGCGCGTCCGCCAGCTCGTCGAGGGGCTTGCTGTCATCGATCCAGCCGAGGAACTGCCAGATCGCCCGGAAGTCCTCGATGTCGTTGATCAGCGGGGTGCCAGTCAGCGCCATCAGCAGGGGCCGCGCCGTCCGGGACCGGATGCGGCCGGAGAGCGCGAGAACGTGCTGCGAGCGCTGCGAGGTCTTGTTCTTGATGAAGTGAGCCTCGTCCACGACCATGCCGCGGAAGCCGAAATCACCGAGCCAGCCCATGTGGCGGTCGAGCACCTCGTAGTTGAGCACGACGATGCCGGCGAAGCCGTCGACAGTATCGCCGTCGCCCTGTACCACGGTGGCCGGGCGGTGGGGCGTCCAGCGGGCCGCCTCACGGGCCCAGTTGGTCTTGACGACGTTCGGCACGACGACGAGCAGCGGGTAGGCGTTCGCCGCTTCCGCGGCGAGCAGCGCCTGGGCCGTTTTGCCCAGACCCGGCTCATCGGCGAGCAGGAACGTCCGGTGACCGGCAGCAGCCGCGGCGACCAGCTGCCCCTGATGCGGCATCAGCTCCAGGCCCGCCGGGGTGAACCGTGCCGTCGGCGCCGGGAGCGCCATGCACGCCGGGGCTCCCCCGCCGGCGCGCTCGAAGGAACTCAGCAGCGGGCCGAGCAGTTCCCAGCCGGCCAGCCGGCGCGGACGGGAGGTGCGCTGCGGAACGGCGGAGAAGCCGGGGGCGAGGAAGGGGTTCGCCAGCTGCCGGGAGATCACCGACTGCGGCACGGCCCGCCGCTCCGTGCCGGCCGGAGCGGTCGCGGTCTCCGCCGGCGCGATCTGTTCGGGCGCCGGCTCGATGCCGAGGTCCCGCACCATCTCCAGCTTGAGCGACCGGGCCGCGTCGGAGACGCCGGAGTCCTCACCGAGCAGCGCCAGTAGCCCAGCGTCCCGGACGGCGGTCGTCGCGAGGATGGTCGCGATGCCGTCCAGGCGCTTGAGCTGCTCAGCCCGGTGACTGTCGCTTCCGGCCGCAGCCCGGACGCGGGCGCGCTCGTCCCGCAGCAGCAGGGCGACGGCCTGGAACTTCGTGCGCACGGCAGGCGTCACGCGACCGCGCCGGACAGCCCCCTCAACCTCACGGACGGTTCGGGACAGCACCGAGACGACGTCGCCGCGGGGCCGGACGCGTCGCTGCTGCCGCGGGGCAGTACGGCGAGCGCCCATCTGGCGCTGGCCTGGTCGAGCCACAGACTCCTCCTCTGCAATGCCGGGGCACGGTGGCCGCGGCAGCATGGGGCACCGTCCCGCGGACGGGACGAGAAACGCCCCGAGCAGCGGGCCTGGTGCTTCGAACACCGAGCCGACTTGCGGATCTCCAAGGATCGGCGCAGCGGGCCCCGGCAAGCCTCTCACGCGGACCCGAAGCCGCCGACGGGTGAGCTGGCGACCACGACACGGGGAAAGTCGTCTCCGGACGACCGGTTCGGTTCTCGGTGCCTCGATCATGTCAACGCGTGCGAGGGCGCATAATTCCCGGCCCGTTGCCCGACACAGTGGCACTGCGGTGAGCCGGACGCGATCCCGCCCCACTTCTGGGCCGGAGTGCAGCTTATCGGCGGTACGGGGCCGGCGTCTATGCTGCCAGCAGCATCACCGCGTGAGCAGAATTCTTAGCAACTTGCCGAACACAGCCGTCGGGGCAGGGGACTCTGGTCGACAGGACGAGAA
>JBOHCG010000674.1:0-4212 GCA_050698735.1 Streptosporangiaceae bacterium
TCACTGGATCACTCACCGTGAGATCGGAACTGTAGTGTTGATGGTGACTACTGGGAGACGTTCAAGTCCACCCTTACCTATAACGGGGTTACCGGCGTCGGCATGAAGCAGTACCCGGTCTTCATCCCGTTCGGCTACCGGGACGCGCCCGACGATGTGCTCAAGAAGCTTGCCTACCCGCCGGAAAAGGGCCGCTGGTACCACATCAAGAGCCAGGACATCGGCCAGGTGATCAAGCTGATCCTCGACGTCATCATGAAAACCGTGGTCTCCAGCGGGCAGAGCACGTCCACCGGCAAGCCGGCCCTCGTGCACCCGCCGGCGCCGTCGGCACCGGGCGTGACCCAGGGCGACGCCGAGGATTGGATCTGACGGGCAGGTGACGGACGGATCGTTGCCCGAGCTTGTCGCGATCGGCGAGCCCGGTCGCGCCGCCGCCGAGACGCCGGACGGACCGCCGCCTGCCGTAATCGGCCCGTCCGACGTCGCGGTCAGCGCGGCGACGCTGCCCGGGATCCGGATCGCGGCAGCCTCGGTCAGGGGAGTTCAGCACCGGGCCGGGAACACAGTACGTCAGGACGCGTTCGCGCTCGCTCAGGCGGGTGGGACGCACGCCGTCGCCGTGGTCTGCGATGGCGTCGGGTCGCTTGATCGCTCGGACTACGCGGCCGCGTTCGTCAGCTATCAGCTCGCGTGGCACGGCGCGAGCCGGACGCCGTGGCCGGAGGCGATCGAGGCGGCCAACGCGCAGCTCGCCAAAGTCGCGGCCGAATGGGAGGCGACGGGTCTCGGCGGCATGGCGACCACCGCCCTCGCGATCGGCGTGTCGCGGCAGGACGGGCGGTGGCTCGGCGAAGCGGCATGGGTGGGCGACTCCCCGCTCTGGCACCTCGACCACGAGGGGACGTGGCGCTGCATCACCTCAGCGGGCGACGGCGACGGCGGACGGGCGTTCCACTCCAGCAGCGTGCGGCCAATGCCGACGCCGGATGGGGCATGCTCCTGGTGCTCCTTCCGGATCCGCGGAGGTGCCCTCTTCGCGATGAGCGACGGTGTGGGCAACCCGCTGGCCTGGAGCTCCGAGGTGCGTGCCACGCTGGCGCGGTGGTGGGCACGGCCGCCGGACCCGCTCACCTTCGCGGCGCAGGTCGGCTTCGCCAGGAAGTCTCACGTAGACGACAGGACCGTCGTCGGGATCTGGGCCGATGAGAAGTGAGGGGATATGCGGGTCAACCGTGCCGCCCTCGACCCCCTGACGGAACTCGCCGAGGGCGGGTATGGAAAGGTCTATCGCTGCGAGCGATTTCGGCTGCCCGGTGACCCATCGAAGATCGCCTACAAGGAGTTCACCACCGAGGTGCCCGAGCAGGCGCGGGCGGCGCAGAACGCGGTCTCGTTCCGCGACCTGCTCCGCCCGGCCGACCGGGCCGACCTGGACCGCTGCACGGTATGGCCGCGGGCTCTGGTCGAGGAGCGGGGCGCCGTCGTCGGCCTGTTGATGCCGCTCATCGGTGATCAGTTCTTCTTCGAGGCGACCGATCCGGTCACCGGCGGGACCACCAGGAAGCTCCGCGACATGCAGTGGCTGATCGCGTCGCGGACGCTGCTTGCGCAGAACGGCGCGAAGGACGTCGATGAGACCGATCGCCTGGTGCTGCTCGCCCAGCTCGTCTACGACGTCGCGCGGCTGCACAAGCGGGACTGGGTATTCGGCGACCTGAGCCTGAAGAACGCGGCGTTCGCGGTCAGCCCGCCGCAGATGATCCTGCTCGACTGCGACGGCGCGGCGGATCTGCGCGACCCGCTGCGTAAGCAAGGGCACTCGTTCGGCTGGGATCCGCCCGAGTGCGCGCAGCGCAACGTGCAGGACAAGGCCACGGACGTCTACAAGCTCGGCCTGGCGATCCTGCGCTGCCTGTCTCCGGGCAAGGGCGCGGCCACGATGCGGGACCCGAGCCGGGTGACGGGCAAGCTTGACGCGACCGGGGCCGCGCTGGTCAGGCGGGCGGTGGACCCGGTCCCGGCCAACCGGCCGACTGCGAAAGAGCTGTATGCCTACCTGCGCGGTGTCGTGGCCCGGCTCATCGCACCGCCCCAGGTGATCGCGGCGCGGCTGGCCACGCCGCTGCGCGTGCGCGGCATGGACGCGCGGGTGGAGTGGGAGATCGCCAACGTCTCCGAGGTCACCATTCAGGTAGGCGCAGGCCCGCGCGTGACCGTGCTCGTCCCGCCGGGCGGCGGTCCGCGGCAGCATGTCTTCCCGGCGCGAGAATCGGGTCCCGTGACGATCGAGGCCGAGAACGACTACGGCGCCCTCCGCGTCGACCTGGGCGAGCTGATCCTCTACGAGATCCCGGCCTTCGACCCGAAGAGCTTCATCGGCACGCTGCCGAGGCTGGCGGTGCCGCCGCTCGAGGCCTTCACGCTGGACGCGCTTGCCCCCGCGCTCGCGACCGTGCCGCGGATCGCGGTCCCCGAGCTTCCCCGGGTGCCTTCGATGCCGACCGCGGACCTCACCGGCGTGCTGCGGGAGATGCTGCTGCCGGCCGGGAGCAGCGGCCAGCCGGCACAGGGCGGCGTCGGGCGCTCCCTCAGGCTCCCCGACCTCGGCGTGTTTGTCGCCGGGCCGACGCGGGAGTTCGCCGAGCAGCTGGCCGGCCAGGCGCGCGACCTCGCCACGGCACAGCAGAAGTCCTATCTGAAGGCCGTTGCCGATGCGGAGGAGGATGATTGATGAAGGACGTTAACGGGCTCGGCGACTTCCTCGCCTGGCTGGGCGGCGCGGATTTGAGGATCGTTGCCCAGGCGCCCGGCTACGAGCGCACCCGGTTCATCCAGATGGCCATCGTGCTGCTGACGACGTCGGGCATCGGCACCCTCTCGATGACGTTCGCGTTGCATTACGGCGTAGGCACCTCGCTGGTGGTGGCCATCATCGGCGGCCTCGCCTGGGGCTTCGTCATCTTGAACCTGGACAGGTTCCTGGTGCTGAGCATGGGTCACACGCGGGATTGGAAGCGGCTGCTGCTGATGGCGCTGCCCCGGCTTGGGCTGGCGGCGGTGATCTCGATCGTGGTGGCGACGCCGATGACGCTGCGCATCTTCGCCAACGACATCAAGAACGAGATGGTCCAGATAAACGCGACCGAGTCCAAGCAGGTCGCCGCGCAGCAGCTGCAATCGGGCCCCGCCACCCAGGCTGCCAAGATCCTCGGGGAGATCAACACGGACAAGCAGACCCTGCAAGGGCATCTGCAGGGCACTAACGGTAGTCCGGGGGAGACCTTCTGGCAGGGCCAGGTGAACACGCTGACCCCGCAGGTGAATCAGGCCCAGACGGCCATGGATAACGCGCAGGCCGCCTACCAGTGCGAGTTGTACGGATCTGGCCCCAATTGCGCAGGAGCGTCTGATCGGCAGGGCTACGGGCCGCTGGCAAAGCTGAAGCGGACGGAGTTCGAGCAGGATCAGGCGGATTACGAGAGCCTGAGTTCCAAGCTGCACTCCGCGCAGCAGCAGCTGTCCTCGGCGCAGTCGACCGCGGAGAAGGAGTCGGGACAGACCCTGCACCAGCAGGAGGTGGCGGCGAAGGCCGCGCTTCCCGGCCTTGAAAAGCACTACAGCACGCTCGAGGCCGAGCTGAGCAGGAACGAGGCCCAGGCGCAGGCCGCGGTGCAGGGTAATACCGGTCTCCTCGCCCAGCTCCAGGACCTGTCGGCCGTCGGCGCGAAGAACCCGACGCTCAGGGCCGCTCAGTGGATCGTCACGCTGCTGTTCTTCTGCATCGAGATCCTCCCCGTGCTGGTCAAGGTGCTGCTCAACAGCGGCTCGCTGACCACCTACGAGGTCTTGCTCAAGAACGAGGAGGACATGATCGCCGACCGGGCGAAGTTCACCCGGGTGACCAGCCGCCGAGACGCCGAGAAGGAGGCGGACAAGCAGATCGCCATCGACGAGGACATGCGCCAGCGGGAGGAGAAGCTCGGCAAGAAGGCCAACGAGCACGTCGCCCAGCACATGGAGGCCCTGCTCGACCTGGCGCTCGCGGAGTGGAGCAGGCAGGTTCAGGCGAGGCTGGGCGTCCAGATGCCGCCGCGGATCCCGGTGCTGAATTCCACCGGCGGGACCAACGGCAGCGGGGCCAACGGCAGCGGGACCAACGGCAGCGGGACCAGCGGCAGCGGGACCAGCGGCAGCGGGGCCAGCGGGACC
>JBOHCG010000675.1:0-4204 GCA_050698735.1 Streptosporangiaceae bacterium
TCGTCGATGCCGATCTCCGTAGCATCGCGCGGCTCGCCGGAGGATGGCGGCCCGCCTGCTTCATCGGCACCAAGCTGCGCCCATTCGTCAGTCAGTGACCCTCCGACTACAGGACCGGCAAGAATACCGCACTCTCGGAATAAGTGCTCTGCCCCAGTAAATGACCAGGCCGCCGGGCTTGGCGCCAAGGTCGTGCAGGGAACGATCCGCGACTCCCTCCACATGATCGACGTCTGGTTCAGCCAGGACGGCGGCCAGCGGCCCGACATCATCGTCACCGACGCCGGCTCTTATTCCGACCTGGTCTTCGGGCCCCTGAATCATCGAGGTTGGCAGCCTGTAGCCGAAGGGGGGCTATTAGCTGCTGCCGCTCGCGCTCCTGCCCGCGCTCCTGTACTTCTGCCTTCTCGGCTGGAGTCCTGGGCACGAAACCAGTAGCAATGCTGAGGAGCGTCTGCCCTGGCGTTAGCTCATGCTGTGTCCTGGCTGCCCTCTTGGCTGGTGGGGGACCGCCACTCTCAAGTTCTACGAAGGCCGGGACCTCTCCATGGCTGCTCTTCCCGCCTCAAGATAGGCGCTGCACTGGCTAAGGTTCCCGTTAGCTGCTTCCGTTCCAGCCATAGCGTTGAAGTTCATGGCTGTCACGTAGTCACTGCTGCCTACCGGTGCGTCTCTTTGAGGGGTGGGTCATTATGGGGTGTTCGGGTCATGCGGCGAGGCCGAGTTCGGTGAGGCTGGCTGGGTCGTAGCGGTTGAGGTGGGTTTCCTGGCGGTAGCGGTTCTTGTAGTAGTCGAGGTGCTCTTCCAGGTCGCCGTTGACGACGAGGGCGCGTAGTTTGAGGATGGTCTCGGCGCCGTGGAGGGTCCATCTGGCTCCGCTGAAAACGAACCTGTCCTCGATGATTCTCTGAACTAATCACGATCATCAATATCTGCTGTTCTCGGGCCGCTTCCCGGATGCGTGGAGGATGGCGGTAACGAGCCGGGTGATGTTGCCGTCGTCGAGGCCGGTGACGGCGTCGCGCAGGTCGACCGGGGTGCCGCCGGCGAGGCTGGACGACAGCTCGAGTACTCGTCGTTCCCCTCCGGAGCAGGGCAGTTCGCCGGCGTGCAGGGCGGCGATCGCGGCGTCCCAGTCGATGGCGGCCATCGGGGTGGTGCCGTCGCTGATGCTGGTGGCGATGGTGATGAAGCGGCTGGTGAAGTCGTCGCGGTGCAGGAACGTCCCGTTGGCGATGAGCAGGCCGGTGCCGGCTTCGAGCGGGTAGAGTCCGGCGGCGCAGGCCCGGAGGGCGGCGGTCAGGTGGTCAGCGGTCATGGGGGTCTCCCGGGGACAGGGTCGCGGCGGCTGCGTCGCGGTAGGAAGGAATGCCGAGGCTGACGGTCTCGGCCCGTCGGGCGAGGGAGAGCTCGATCTGGGCGAGCTTGTTGTTCGCGGCCGCGAGGCTGACCTTGAGTCCTTCGGCTTCGCCGGCCCAGCCTTCGCGTTCGGCCTCGGCGACGCGGGCCAGGAGGTTGTCGCGGATATCCTCCAGCCGGTGTTTCTGGGCGGGGTCAGCCCTGAGGAGTGAGCACCTGGTGTCCCGTTGCGTGCGTGTTCATGGATGCAACTGGATCCCCAGGCCCGTCCGCAGTCGCCGAGGGCAAGACGGCGGCGTTCGAAGTGGCCGAGGAACTCTTCCCACTCGGAGTCGGTCGGGGAACGGTATTCTTCGCCGGGCCGCAGTTCGCGGCGGCGGGCGATGAACGCCCGGTGGCCGTTGATCGCTTCTTCGGGATAGACGGCCTTGTATCCCATGGTCGTGGTGATGCTGGAGTGCCCCATCAAGAGCTGGCAGATGTGCGGGGGCATTCCGTTCATGATCGCGTCGGTCGCGAATTCTTCGAAAATCGTGGGGTTTGAAGGCGAGCAGCTGCCCGGAAGCGTCGGTGATGCCGGTTCCTTCCAGCGCTCCGGTGATCCAGCGGCGGATCGTCGCGTCGCTGATCGGGCGGCTGTCAGCGCCGACGCGGTGCTGGAACAGGACGGGCATGGGCGGGGTGAACTCGCACTCGTGGACGTCGTAGGCGATGACGAGAGGAACGGTGCCGCTGCTGTCGCGAACCCTGGCGATGACGGCGGCGAGCACGTCGGCGAGCACGGGCGAGATGACCAGGAGCCGTTCGACGTCGGTCTTGGACGGGGCGATGTGCAGCAGCGGGATCAGCTCCCCGGCCGAGGGGAGCCTGTACTGGACCAGGCTGTGGTGCGAGAGCTCTGTCAGCTCCTCGACGCGGATGCCGGTGGCACGCAGCACCTCTACTGCGGCCCAGGTCCAGAACGCCGTGCTCTCTTCGCGGGTGAGGTCCCGGCGGGTGCCGGTGACGGGGTCCTCGGCCCAGGTCCGGCCGTTGGCCTGCCCTGCGATGCTGGTGAGCGCGGTTCTGCGCAAGGTGGCGCCGGCGGCGGTGAACAGGTCCCCGGGGGCGGCGGCCGTCGCGGCGGCGAGCCGGGCGGCTGCGTTCTTCCGGCCCTGGTCGACGACGGAGATGAGGGCCGGGAGGACCGGGATGCGTTCCCGGGTCCGCTGGTCCATCCGGGACTTGCGGCGGCTGACCGTCTTCGATGCCGCGCTGATATCTTCCCGGCGGACCGGGGAGGTCGCTGCCCACTGCGCCCAGCGGGCCGGGTCTTCCGCGGCCCGCTGGGTGATGTCGAGGTAGAACCCGCGGACGGCGGTCAGGCAGCCGGCCACGTCTATCCGCTCAGCGGCGGACTGGGTGGCGTTCCCGGCCGCGTCGCGGGCGGTCACGGTCTTGACCTGCAGCCGCCGCTTCCACGCGATCGCGGCATCGGGGGCCAGGCGCAGCGAGCTGATGCCGGGGTTATGGGTCTCAAGGTCCTTCCAGAAGAGCTTCCCGAGAAGGTAGGCGAGCTGTTTCAAGGTGGCGTAGTCGATCGCCGGCTGCCGTTCGTTCAGGTAGCTGACCAGGAGGTCGCGGACCGGGGCGCAGGCCAGGTCGTACTGGCCGATGAGCTCGGCGGTGGTGAGCTGGCCCTGGAACCGCGGGTCGAACATGCGCAGCGTCGCCGGCGCGTCCGCGGGGAGCAGGCCCGTCGCGTGCAGCAGCGGGTAGAAGCCGATGCCCTTGCCGCGGCGGCCGCGGCTGGCATCGCGGGCCTCTGCCAGCTCCAGGCAGTCGCCGACCGTGATGTCGGCGAGCGTGCCGCCCTTGGCCGCGATGATGACCGACAGGTCCTCCACGGCCAGGCGGCAGGAGTCGTGGCTGATTCCGGCCCGGTCCGCGCATTCCTTGAGGGCCCCGAACCCGGCGCTGTCCCGCAGCCGGGGCATCTCCCGGCCGAGGGGGAACCGGATCGGGCTGCTGACCAGCCATTGCGTGCCGGGCCGGATGGCATCGGCGTAGATCAGCTGGCCAAGCCCGAGCGTCACGGATTTCAGGAGCACGGTGCTGTTGCCCGGGTCGCCGGCAGCGGTGAGCCAGTCCATGACTTCCGGCCGCCAGTCCGCGGTGCCGTCGCCGGCGATGCCGCTGGCCTGCCAGCTCTGCTGCCAGGTGTCTCCCGGATGCCGTTCCAGCCAGCCCAGGAAGCGCCGCAGCGCGAGCCGCCTGCGGTTCAGCTGCCACGGGGTTTCCGTATAGGGCGGGGCCAGCAGCCTGCCCGTCAGCGCTGCCCTGCCCAGAGCCGTCGCTTCCCAGGTGTCCGGAAGCGTCCTGGGCGGGAACTTCCCCAGCAGGGCGGATGCGGCTTCCGGCCTCATCCGGGGCCGCAGCGGAGTCCCGGCCTGCCGGGTCTCCGTCCCGGGGGCAGTCACCCTTGCCTCCCGAACAGCACGTCCAGCGACTCGGGCCGGTAGCCCGGCCCTGCCAGGGGCGGCGGCGGGGCCGGCCGCCCGGCCTGGCGGCGGTGGTGCCCGGCCACGCTCGCGATGACGTCCTCGGCCGTGGGCGTAACGTAAATCTGAGTCGTGGACAGGTGCACGTGACCCAAGACCCACTGCACGAACGTCGGTGATCGGCATCTCCGGGTCGCGTGCCATCCGGTAGGCGGCACAGTGCCGGATATCGTGCAGCGACCAGTTCGCCCCCAGCGACGCGCCCGCCCGGGTGAACATCGCCCGGGCCGCGTGATACGACAGCGGCCGGAACGGGCGCCGCAGCGTCCACCACAGCGGGTCGTCCAGCCCGGACGGCACCAGGC
>JBOHCG010000676.1:0-4204 GCA_050698735.1 Streptosporangiaceae bacterium
AGCGGGGCCAGGGGCCGCGTGGCTGGGGCCGGGGGTCGCGCCGTCGGGGGCGGCGGTCGCGTGGCTGGGGCCGGGGGTCGCGCCGCTCGGGGCGGCGGTTTCGCGGGCGGTGCCGTCGGCCATCCGGGTTAGGACCGGGTAGTCCATTCCGTCGGTGAAGACCGCTGCCTCGCCCGGGGCCAGGGTGACCAGGTAGGCGGACTGGTCGTCGGTGAGGTTCATGGTCGCGCCGACCGCCTGGCGATCGTCGGCGGCCGGCAGCCGGTGCACGATCTTGACGGCGGTGTTCTTGATCACGTCGGGGACGAGCTTGGCCGGGATCTGCTCGGCGATGATCAGGCCCTCGCCGTAGGCGCGGATCTCGGCGAGCAGCCCTGCGAACATCTCCACCGCATGCGCGGCCGGGCCGGCTGCCGTGCCGTGCGGCTGGCGGAGCAGGCGGTGGGCCTCTTCGAAGACCGACAGGTGCCGCAGCCGGGGCGCCGACGCTCCCTCGGCGCGCTGCCGCAGGCGCAGGTGCTCGGTCAGGCGGATCAGCACGGTGCCCATCAGGAAGGCCTTGTCCCTGTCGTCGCCGACATCTTCGATCTCGAAGACCACGTTGGCCCGCAGCAGCCTGCCGAAATCCAGCGGGTGGCCGCCCTGCAGGAACCGGCCGGTGGTGCCGAGTCGCAGGCTGGAGATCCGTACGGCGACGAAGCCGCGGACGTTGTCGGTGATCTCGCGGCCGTAGCCGATCTCCTCCACGATCTGGATCGCGGTGGCCTGCAGGTCCTCCAGCGCCGGGTAGGCGGGAGGCAGGCCGGGGCGGGCGGGCTCGCCGGTGACCATGTCCCAGCCGGCGTTCTCGTAGCAGCGGGTCAGTGCCGCGGCCAGCACCTGGGGAAATGGCTCGTCGGCCTCGAACGCGGCGAGGAACAGAGCTCGCACCAGGTCGGCGTGGGTCTGCAGCGGGAACCTGGCGCCATCCGGGCCGGGCGCGGGCTCCAGCGGGTTGATCCCGGCGGGCGGATCTGCCAGGTCCCCTGGCCGGATGCGGATTACCTCGGTGCTCGGCAGCCGGGCGGCCATCAGCCGGTATTCGGCCTTGGCCGGCTCGACAACCAGCCACGGGATGCCCTGTGCGGTCGCGGCCTCGAGCAGGCCGCGGACGGTCTGTGACTTGCCCGCGCCGGTGGCGCCGCAGACGAACGCGTGCCGGTTCAGCGACGCCTGGGAGAGGGCGAGTTCCCCGGCCGGGACCCGGTTCCAGTCCAGGACGGTTCCCAGCGGGACCGGCGGGTCGGTCGTGGCGGATTCGGCGGCGGCGATGAGGGCGGTCTCGGGCGTGACGTCGAACTCGGGCCGCAGCACGAACCGGATGCCGGGCACCTCGCGGGCGGGGGGCCGGACCAGCGCGGCCACTAGCCGGGACGAAGCGTCAAACGGCCAGGCCGGGCCGGGCTCGGGGGAATGAACCCCGGGGCTCACCATCCAAGAACGTGGTGAAGGCCCGGTTTCATCACGGTGGGGCGCGGGCGTGGGGGGTTGTACAGGGGCGAGGAAAGCCGCCGTACGACTTGTGATGCGGGTGGGGTGGAAGCTTTCTGCTGGGGGCGCGTGATTGGCGGCTCGGGCGGGGCTGAGTATGTCTGGGAGGGCGGCGCAGCCGGGGATGGGGACCAAGGCATAGGGCAGGCCTTCCAGGTCGGCGGAGGCGCACAGCAGGCCGGCCACCTGGGCGGCGGCTTGGGGGGACTCGGCAGCGGCCAGGACGTGGACCTGCCATAGGCCGGTCGCGGCGGCCTGGCGGAGCTCGGCGTGGCGGCCGGACAGACGGCGGGTGGCCAGCTGGGCGGCCGCGCTGTCGTGACGTTGGGCATTGGACAGGGCCAGGGACACCTCGTCGCCGAGTTCGGCAAGATGGGTGGCGGTGACGGGCTCGGCGAGGACCAGCCAGGCGAACGGGCCGGACCAGGTCGACAGCAGGCCGTCTTCCAGGGACGGGCGGGCCTCACGGTCACGGAGTGCCGGTCGTCCGGGGTCGGGGCCTGCCAGGAGCGCGTCGGCGATCCCGGCCAGGCGTACCCAGAATGGCATCCGCGCGAGCAAGTCCGCGGCCTGCCCGGCTGGCAGCGGGTCGGCCCGGGCACCCGGCGGGATGGTCAGCACCACCTGACCGCTGTACGGGTCGGATCGCACGCCGCCGGCCGGGCCGGACCGCAGGGCGGCATCCGGGCCGGACCGCAGGGCGGGGCCGACGGCCAACACCCGGACCGGGCCGGCCGGACGGTCACGGAGCCAGCAGAAGCCGAGCGGGGCGCCGTGATGGTATGCCGACGCTAGGGCCTGCAGGCGCTGTGTCGCGCCCTGGTCGGCCTGGTCCGGGGCGGCGGCGGGCGAGTCGCGGCGGGCGGGCGGGCGGCGCGGGATCTGGGTGACCTGCCAGGCCTCCAGGCCCCGGAGCACCTGCCATGCGCTGCCTACCGTCACGACGGCTAGGATAGTCGCTCTCCGGAAGTATTCCGTCGCCATTCGTGACGGATTGGTCCTGTGGTGGCATATCATCGGCTTTGGGAGGCGGACGCACGGAGCAGGGACTACCGGAAGGACACCGGCACCATGAGCGTCCCCCCGCCGCGGCTCGCGCTGGAACGGCTGTTCACCCCCGGCGCCCGGCTGGGCTGGATCTTCCGCGATCTGCGCACGATCGTCGCGCCGTACCCGGAACCCGAGCCCGATGCCGGCCGGTGGCACCGGCGGGCGGCCGCACGTGCCGAGGCCGCCCAGGCCCGCTACGACCGGGCGCGCCGGTGGACGGTCCGGCCCAGCCTGGCCACTGCGCTCCTGTTGTTGCTGGTGGCCGGGTTCTTGCGCGGCAGCCACGATCCGGACGACGCGTGGGTGGCCCTGCTCGCCGCGGCGGCGGTCGGCGGTTCCGGGCTGGGGTACACGGCCGGCTGCTGGTACCAGAACCGCCGCGACCAGGCGGCCTCGGCCCGGCCGGAGCAGGACCACGGCCAGGCGCACGCGGAGTGGCGGCGGCGGGCCACCGCGCACACGTCCGCCGAGCTGGAGCGGGTTGGCCGGCTTGCCCGGCTCGGCCGGGAATCGGAATGGGGCAGCGCGGAGCCGCCAACCCGGCGGACCGATATCTTCGGCGGCAGCCTGCGGAGCTGGCAGGCGCTGCTGACCACGCACGGCGCGTCCATCCTGGCCGCCCAGCCGCTGCTGGTGATGGACCTGTCGGGTCAGCTCGCCAGCGGCCAGCTGACCGCGACCGCGCGGCGGGCGGGAGTGCCCGCCGCCCAGTATGTGCTGCCCGCCGACCTGGACCGGTGCGGGCTGCTATCGCGGCTGTCCCCGGCCGAGCTCACCGGGGCGCTCGCCGAGGCCATCCACGCCGGCGCGCCTGGCGGCGCCCGCCCGGACCGCGCGGTCGATGCCCGGGTGCTTCAGCAACTGGCCACCGCACTGGCCGGACGGGTCACCCCGGCCAGGCTCGCGGCCGCCGCGCAGTCCGCGCTCGGCCATCCCGTCCTGCCGGGGCTGCTGAGCGCCCGTGAGGAGGCGCTGATCGGCGGGGATCTGTTCGCCGCCGAGTACCGGCGCCAGATCGGGCCCAACCTGGTGCGGCTTGACGCATTCCTCGCCGAGCTGGCCAGGTACGCCGGCCACTCCCCCGCCGCGCCCGCCGCCGGGCCGGCCTACTACACCTGCCTGGCGCTGGAGGCCGGGGCACGCAGCGCCCACGGCGAGATGCTGGCCGCGCTTGCCATCCAGTGGCTGACCGTGCAGATTTCCGCCAACCCGGCGTCGGCGCCCGCGGCGATCATCACGGGGGCCGACGAGATCACCCGCCCGCACCTGGAGCGCCTGTCGGACGCGTGCGAGCGGCGTGGCGTTCCGCTCACACTGATGTTCCGGCACCTGCGCGAGGACAGCCTGCAGCTAATCGGCGGCGGCACCGCGGCGTTCATGCGGCTCGGCAACCACGTCGAGGCGGAGCAGGCGGCCAGCTATATCGGCAGGCGGCACACGTTCGTGCTGTCCCAGCGAACCGCGACCCTGGGCGGGAACGACTCCGTCACGCGGACCGACACGGACGGCCGCGGCACCTCCGACTCAGGCACCGTCGCCTTCGGCTCCGGCTGGCCGGGCAACCCCCTCGACCTCGGGCAGCGGTCCCGCGGCGACTCCACGTCAAGGAACTGGTCCACGGCAA
>JBOHCG010000677.1:0-4187 GCA_050698735.1 Streptosporangiaceae bacterium
CGATGCTGACGACCGACATCGCGTTCCGCATGGACCCGATCTACGAGCCGATCTCGCGGCGTTTCATGGAGGACCACGAGGCGTTCGCGGACGCCTTCGCCCGCGCGTGGTTCAAGCTGACCCACCGAGACATGGGCCCGGTCGCGCGCTACCTCGGCCCGGAGGTCCCGTCCGAGGCGCTGATCTGGCAGGACCCCGTTCCGGCGGTGGACCACGAGCTCGTCGACGCCGCGGACATCGCCGCCCTCAAGGGCCAGATCCTCGCCTCGGGCCTGTCGGTGTCCCAGCTGGTGTCCGCCGCGTGGGCGGCGGCCTCGTCCTTCCGCGGCAGCGACAAGCGCGGCGGCGCCAACGGCGCGCGCATCCGCCTCGAGCCGCAGAGCGGGTGGGAGGTCAACAACCCCGACGAACTGGCGACGGCGCTGCGCACCCTGGAGGGGATCCAGGCGGCCTTCAACGCCGCCCAGACCGGCGGCAAGAAGGTCTCGCTGGCCGACCTGATCGTGCTCGCCGGCGGTGCGGCCGTCGAGCAGGCCGCCAGGGACGCCGGCTTCGACGTCGAGGTTCCCTTCGCGCCGGGCCGCACCGACGCGTCGCCTGAGCAGACCGACGTGGAGTCGTTCGCCGTGCTCGAACCGAAGGCGGACGGGTTCCGCAACTACGTCGGGAAGGGCAACCGGCTGCCGGCTGAGCACCTGCTGATCGACAAGGCGAACCTGCTCACCCTGAGCGCCCCCCAGATGACGGTCCTCGTCGGCGGCCTCCGCGTCCTGGGCGCGAACTACGACGGATCGAAGCTCGGTGTCTTCACCGCCACCCCCGGGTCGCTGACCAACGACTTCTTCGTCAACCTGCTCGACATGGGCACGACGTGGAAGGCGACGGCCGAGGACGCGAGCACGTTCGAGGGCCGCGACGCCGCCACGGGCGAGGTCAAGTGGACCGGCAGCCGTGCCGACCTCGTCTTCGGGTCGAACTCCGAGCTGCGCGCGCTCGCCGAGGTCTACGCGAGCGATGACGCGAAGGAGAAGTTCGCGAACGACTTCGTCGCGGCGTGGGACAAGGTGATGAGCCTCGACCGGTTCGACCTCGCCTGATCATGACGTCCAGGCCGGCCCGCGCCGGCCGGCCTGGACGTCCCTCGGCGACCAGGAAGCCGGCCAGCTTGGCCCGACTCCAGGTCGGAAACGGCAGACCGTGCCGCGGCCTCACTCTCTGCCGCGGCCCGGTCCGACCGGCGGCTCGAGGCGCTGCGGGCCGAGGTTCGGGAGTTCGTCACGGGCGAGATCGCCAGCGGCGGGTTCGTACCCAGCTGCGACGCCTGGCTGTCCGGATGGGATCCGGCCTTCAGCCAACGATTGGCCGAACGAGGCTGGCTCGGGCTGACCCTTCCCCGCGAGTACGGCGGCGGCGGTCGCAGTTCCCTGGACCGCTACGTCGTCACCGGGGAACTGCTCGCGGCCGGGGCGCCGGTCGCCGCGCACTGGATCGCCGATCGCCAGATCGGCCCGTCGCTGCTGCGCTACGGCAGCGAAGTGCAGCGGCAGCGCTTCCTGCCGGGGATCGTCCGCGGCGAGATGTACTTCGGCACCGGGATGAGCGAACCGGGTTCGGGCTCGGATCTCGCCTCGGTCCGCACCAGAGCCGAACGCGTCGGCGGGGCTTCACGCTGGAGCATCCGCTGCGGCTGATCACCACCAGGTTGTGGGCGTGGCGCGAGGAGTGCGGCGGCGAGGCCTACTGGCAGGAGCGGCTGGGCGCACGCGCCTGTGTCCTGGGCGGGGCGGGATCGTGGCAGGCGATCACGGCGTCTTGAATCAGGCCGGGTTCCTCACCCCGGCCGCGGTGGTCGTCTCCGTCGAGTACCGCCTGGCCCCGGAGCACCCGTATCCGGCGCCGGTCGAGGACTGCTACACCGGCCTGGTATGGATGGCGCGCCACGCCGGCGAGCTCCGCACAGTGCGGGATGTGGAGATATTCTCACGTCAGGCGATGTGGGGATTTCCTCACGAAAACTTGGGGGTGGTCATGGCCCGTAGGACGATCGAGGTGCGTAAGCCGCGTGACATCGGTGACGCGATCCGCGCCGTGCGCGAGGCACGTGGCATCTCGCAGGAGGATCTCGCGCAGGCGAACGCCTACGACCGGTTCTACCTCTACAGGCTGGAGGCAGGCCGCAGCACGGTGTACATCACCCGTCTGCTGCGCACGCTGAAATCGCTCGGCATCACTCTCAGCGTGACATTCGATACCGGTGAGCCTGCCGCCGGGGATGGGCGCTGATGGCTGACAGGCTGGAGGTACGCTTGCATGGCGAGCAGATCGGCTGGGTTGCCCGCGGCTCCCGGCGGGAGCGCATCGAGTTCGAGTGGGCTGACGGGTACACCCCCGGGCCTGTCACGCTGACGGAGTCGTTCGGGTCTGTCCTGCTGAAGGCGCCGTCGCCCGCGGCGAGCAGCTTCTTCGGGGGATACGCGCTCGAGGGCCGCCAGCGTGAGCGGCTCACCCAGCGCCGCGGCATCAGCAACCCGACAGACCTGTACGCGATGCTGCGCGAGTTCGGCAGTTCGATCGCCGGCGCCGTGACGGTAAGCGACCCGGACGCGGCAAGCCGGACGCAGCCAATGTACGAGCCGATCAGTGACGGCGAGATCATCAAGCGCCTCCAGCGGGCCGCGAATGACGGCGATCTCGGCTCCGATGATCAGAGCCGCTCAATGCTCGCCGGCCTGCAGCCGAAGCTGCTGCTCGCCCGGTTCGACGGGGACTGGTACCTCCCCCACGGCCGCGCGCACTCTACCCACATCCTCAAGCCGAGGCTCCCGGCACGCCCGGACGGGCTCGCCAGGGAATACTACGGCCATGCGCTGGCCGCCGAGCTCAGGATCGCGCGCTACCGCACCGAGCTCGTCGGCAAAGGCGCCCGCCAGTACCTGGTCATCGAGCGCTACGACCGGGTTGTTGTGGGCCAGACGGTCACCCTGATCCATCAGGAGGACGCCGCTCAGGCGCTGGGCCTCGACTGGGTCGACGACCATGCGAAGTTCCAGGATCCAAGTGCGCCGCGTGACTCTCATCGCCCGAGCGCATACCGGATCGCCGAGCTCCTCGGCTCGCTTCAGGGGGAGGGGCGGCCGGTTGCCGACTTCCTGCGCAGGCTCACGTTCGCCTTTCTCCTCGGCGATAACGACGCGCATGCGAAGAATCTGGCCATCTTGCACCTTCCCGGCCGCAGCGTGCTCGCCGACGTCTACGACGCCGTCCCGAACCTCTTCCAGGACGGCCGGATCGATTACAACTTCGCGCTCGCCATCGACGGCAGCTTCGACCACCGGCGCGTCAGCGCCGCGCACCTCATCCGCGAAGCCGAGCACTGGAACACGCTCGGCGTCGGCGAACCGGAGCAGATCGTCACCGCGGCCCTGGCCGACTTCGCCAAGGCTCTTGACCACGTAACAGTCCCGCCGGGCGTCCCCGCAGCGACCGCGACGCAGCTCGCGTGGAACGTCGAGCGACTGCAGGCAGGAGAAGAGATCGGCGAGCGACCGACTGGCTACCGTCGCCGACGCAGACGGCCTTGACCACAAGTGCACTGCAAGGGTCAGCGGGACCGCGAGCTGGTGAACAACCTCCTGTCGATTCCCGTCTGCCGGGAGGCGTCCGGGTTCACTGCGGTCATGGCCGCCTCACCTGGCCGGGGGCGGGAGCGTGTGCCCGGATCGCCTGGTGCACCACCGCGAAGGAGTACGCAGTCAGCGTGTCTTCGCCAGGCAAGGCAGCCAGGAGCACGTGGTCACCGGCCCGCAGCCCGCAGCGGTGGCGCAGTGGGCCGGGATCACGATGTACGGCCTGCCCAGCACGGTGACCATGCCGCCCGGGTCGCGGCGCGAGATCATCACCCCGGCGTCGGCGGTGAGAGTCAGCCGGTCACCGCCGCGTCAGCCCAGCGCGGCGATGGTCGCCCGGTCGGCGACCCGGCCGGAAGCGTCGATCCGGCCGAAGCCGTAGACAACGTCCGGCCGATCCGGCGGCTGGCCAATGGCGCCGGCCCGCCCGCGCCAGGCCTTCCTTGCCCGCGGTGGCCGCGCCCGGCGGCGGGGATAACGGGAGCGATAGGCCGGGCAGTCACGGCTGCCTCCCGGACAGCAGGCGCTGCGCGGCCGGGGGCCGGGGCGGCCGTGATGACC
>JBOHCG010000678.1:0-4186 GCA_050698735.1 Streptosporangiaceae bacterium
GGATGAGCGTCAAGCGCCTGCAAGGCGCCCTGCTGCGCGCCGAGGAACGCATCAAGAAGAAGCTGGACTCCGCCAAGGACCCCGGCATCACCTTCGAGGCCACCGGCATCGACTACCTGTTCATCGACGAAGCGCACGGCTACAAGAACCTGCGCACCCCGTCCAACATCCCCGACGCCGCGATCGACGGGTCGATGCGCGCCTCTGACCTGGACATGAAGATCAGCTACCTGGCCGGGCGCAACGGCAGGCGGGTGGTCACCTTCGCCACCGCCACCCCCATCGCCAACAGCATCACCGAAGCGTACGTCATGCAGCACTACCTGCGGCCCGACCTGCTGGAATCCGCCGGGATCACCGACTTCGACACCTGGGCCGCCACCTTCGGGGAAACAGTCGACCAGATCGAGATGGCCCCCGAAGGCGGCAACAGCTTCCGGCAGAAGACCCGGTTCGCCCGGTTCACCAACGTCCCGGAGATGCTGCGCCGCTGGCACGTCTCCGCCGACATCAAGACCGGCGAAGACCTCAAGCTGCCCGTCCCCGCCCTGGCGCCGCGTCCCGCCGACGGCCAGCGCGCCCCCGAAACCGTCATCAGCCAGCCCAGCGACGGCCAGCTCGACGTGATGGAAGAACTCGGCGACCGCGCCGACGCGATCCGCAAGCGGGAAGTGATGCCCGAAGAGGACAACATGCTCAAGGTCTGCATGGACGGCCGCAAGGCCGCCCTGGACCTGCGGCTGCTGGGCCGGCCGATGACCGTCCCCGGCAAGATCGGCACCGCAGCCGGCCGGATCGCGGACCTGTGGCACGCCCACCGCGACGACGTCTACCCCGGCCCGGACGGGCAGGCCGCCCCCGTCCGCGGCAGCCTGCAACTGGTCTTCTGCGACATCGGCACCCCCGGCGACGACTGGAACGTCTACGGCGAGCTCCGCGACCAGCTCACCGCCCGCGGCATGCCCAGAGACTCCGTCCGGTTCGTGCACGACGCGAAAACCGACCGCGACAAGGGCGAGCTGTTCGCCGCCTGCCGCGCCGGGACCGTCGCCGTCCTGATCGGCAGCACCGAGAAAATGGGCGTCGGGACCAACGTCCAGTTCCGCGCCATCGCCCTGCACCACCTCGACTGCCCGTGGCGGCCCGCCGACGTCGCCCAGCGCGAAGGACGCATCCTGCGCCAGGGCAACCACAACGGTGAAGTCCAGATCCTCCGCTACGTCACCGAGCGGTCCTTCGACGGCTACATGTGGCAGACCGTCGAACGCAAAGCCCGGTTCATCGCCCAGGTCATGCGAGGCAAGCTGGACGTCCGCGAGATCGAGGACATCGGCGACGCCGCCCTGTCCTACAGCGAGGTCAAGGCCCTGGCCACCGGCAACCCCCTGCTCATGGACAAAGCCGAAGCCGACGCCGAGCTGACCCGGCTCGAACGCGCCGAACGTGCCTGGCTCCGCAACCACGACGCGCTCCGCCAGAAAGTCGCCGCCAACCTCCGCCGCGTCGCCGAACTGGAGGCACTCACCGGCCAGATCGGCACCGCGATCGGCCGCCGCCGCAACACCCGCGGAGACGTGTTCAGCATGACCCTCGGCATTACCCGGTTCACCAAGCGGAACGACGCCGGCGAGCAGCTCAAGAACCTCATCGCCGCACTGCACGAAGCGCTCCTGAAAAGCAGTCATAGGCAGCTCGGCGAGCGGCCAGGCCAGCTCGCAGGATTCGACGTCACCGTCGTCATGGAACGCGTCCTGGGCACCACCAGCGTCACCATCGCCCTTGACGGCGCGCCCGGCGCCGAACTGCGGATGGAACCCGCCGACATCCGGGCGCACGACCCCGGCAAGCTCATCGTCCGGCTCGAAGGCCGCCTCGCGGGCCTGGAATCCCTCAAGACCCGGACCCTCACCGACATCGACCGGCTGGCCACCGAAGCCGACCGGGCCCGCGACGACCTGGACAAGCCTTTCACCCAGGCCGGCCAGCTCGCCGCCGCACGCGAGCGCGTCCGGGAGATCGGCGAGAAGCTCAGGCACGAAGCGGCACCGCCGCGCCGGGACGCGGACTGGGCAGCCAGGACGCTCCAGAACCCGGACGACCCCGACTGGCTAGCCGCAGCCGCGATGCACGACGCCGCAGCGATGGCCGGGATGATGCCCGGCTCCTCCGTCGTCGTGCTCACCCATCACGGGCGGTCGCAGGAACCCGTCGAAGCTGCGCGCCGCGACTTCCCCGAGACCAACCCGCTGGCAGCACCAGTACCAGACGGATCACCCGCACCCCGACCGCCAGGACTTCCCGCCCGGGGTCCCCGACCCGGCCTGTAAACCGAAGTTACGTGTGCCAGGTCATGCGGATGCTGGCAGTGACCTGGGCAAACGATGGGTGAGGCAAGTCGGCGTTCTGGCTACATGCCTCTGTCCGGCTCGGCATCCGGCCGTCCGTTGATGATCAACTTGCTATCACGCCGAGGGCATCGCCAGGTTTTCTGGCTACGTTTTCGCGACCCAAACCCGCGTTTCCGCAGCTCAGGCTCGCTTTTCAAGCGACACGCTGACGTAACTTGGGTGTAAAGCTGCCGTACGACTGCGGCAGCACCTGGGATAACTCCAGTAACGAAGTTGCAGGCGGGCCACACCAGCCACGGCAATGCGCTCATGCTGGCGGGCGGCGGTCAGAGCGTCTGGCCAGTGAGAAGGACGGCTCCGTGCAAGGCGCCGCTGCCCGGCGGCTCTGCGGTGATCTCCATCGTGCGGAACTGCCGGGGGTCGACTCCGGTCGTCATCGTGAGAGTGACCGATCCGGAGTTACCCACGACGAACGAGCCGCCAGTGGTCACCTGCGGGTGGAGGCTGGTGCTGCCGGGAGCGGCCCACCAGCACACATAAACCTCGTTGCCGGGAAGTGGCTTGAGGCCGCGCACGGTCAGCTCGAATGTCCAGCTTTCGCCAGCCTGGCGGGCCGTCGCCTGCCCGGTGGCGTCGCCGACGCCGAAGACCTTAGCCGCAGCGGCGGCATGAAGCGGGATAACCACGGTTACCCCGGCCGGTCCCCGGCCGAGGCTGAGCGGAACGACGATGGCGGCGGCGATGATGATGGCAGCGGCGACGGCGGCTATGGCCGCCAGGCGGCGAGGGTAGCGCCGCCACACCGGCAGGGGCGTGACTGCCGGCCGGGCCTCCGGCCCGGCCGGTGCTTGCCGGTCGGCGGGCGATTGGCGGAGCCGGGCCTCGTCCTCGGCCGGAGGCTCGAGCGGGGGAATCGGCTGGATCTGGGTTTCGGGCTCGGCCGGAGGCTGGAGCGGGGGAACCGGGTAGGCCCGGGTGGCGGCTTGGTCCTCGGCGTCAGTCCGGCGATTGGTCTTGGCGCGCTGGTCGGCCAGGGCGGCGACCATTGCGGCGACCGTCCGGTCTTCGAGGGCGGGTGACGGCTCGACATGCGGCGGAAGGTTGCTGATGACCCGGCCGATGTCACTGTACTTCTCGACCACGCCTTGACAGTGGCGGCACCCGCCAAGATGGCGGTTGAACTCTGCTCGCTGGGCCTGGGGCAGGTTGCCCAATACGAAGTCGAAGGCCTCGGGATGGGCCAGCTCGATGTCCCGCTCAGAAGGCATCGTCGCCCCCTCGCAGGCTGGCCAGCTCGGCCCGCAGCGTGTCGAGGGCCTTGGCCGTCCGGGATTTGACGGTGCCGACCGGGATGCCCAGACGCTCAGCGATCTCGGCTTGGGTCAAGTCGTCCCGGACCAGGCGCATCACATCGCCGTAGATCGAGGGCAGCTTGTCCAGGGCCTGGTCCACCGTGAGGACCGTGAGCGCTTCATCGACGGTGTCATACTGGGGTGGCAGCTGGAAGTCCTCGACCGGGAGCAACGGCCGGGATGAAGGGCGCCGGGCTATGTCGATGGCAGCCGAGCGGGCCATCGTGAACAGCCAGCCCCGCACCGGGCCCCGGGTGGCGTCATAGCTCCCGGCCCGCTGGCAGAACTTGATGAAGGTCTCTTGCACCATCTCTTCGGCTAGCCCGTGGTCGTTGAGCACATGGACGCCGAATCTGAACAGCTCCATGCGGTACTTGCGGTAGAGCCTTCGTGCCGCATCGTCGTCGTTGCGCGCGGCGATCTTGGCGATCAGGCTTATCTCTTGAGGACCGGTGGCTGCCCCGCTGTCGCTCCACGACACGGCTC
>JBOHCG010000679.1:0-4171 GCA_050698735.1 Streptosporangiaceae bacterium
CACCATCCCGCTGCCAGCCGGACTAGCTGCCGTGCGGGCGGTCCACGATCTCATGAGGGCGACCGCGATCATGACCGAGCAGGGACCGCAGCTTCATATCGAGGGGCGCCGGAGTGCGGTCGTGGATTCGTTCCTCCGGAGCGTGAGCCTGGGCAGCGCACGGCCCGGGAGCTACGTGCTGACATCACGCGTGCCGGTGGGAGGCAGCGCACCCGCAGACGCCGACTTGCAACTCGACCTGCTGACAGCACCGCTGCAGGAGACCGCTGTCTCCCGCGACTGGCTTGCCGGTCGCGAGGTGGTGTCGGCGCTGCACCGGGCTGTCCAGGCCGCACATGCGACCGCCGCCAGAGTGTTGCGGGCGCACGGCCAATTCGGCGACTTTTACGACGCCGTGGAGCACGGTCTATCGGCGAACTTCTGCAGAGCGCTCGCGGACCTCGGTTCGTTCGGCAGACGCCATCCGACCGAATACCGGGCATTCGAGGTTGGCTTCGTCTGGGCTCGCGGGATGCCGAGCGAGGAGCCGTCCGACCCGGTTTCGTTCACCGAGAATATGGTGGGCATCCTGGCGCGGGCGAGCGACGAACTCGTCAGGATCGCCAGATCGGGATGGGCGCGAATCGTAGGGCGGGTGGAAACCCTCCACGAGGGAATCGAAGAGCAACAGAGGATAAGGATCATCGGTGAACTGCGCACGGAGAAGGGGGACGTTCTCGGTAGGCGATCGCTCTGGGTCACTGTCAGCACCGACCAATATGAGGCTGCGTGGGAGGCGCAGCGCAACGGCTGGGACATGACCGTGGAGGGCAGGCTTGGCACCAGCCGAAAACGGCTGCAGATGGAACCAAGCCGCATCGAGGTCACCCGCTCTCACAGTTGACAGAGAAATCCAGCGGTGTACGGGCCGTCGACGTGGTCGCGGATGGCACAGGGCTGCGGTCCGCCGCGGATGAGGATGCCGCATCCGAAGTTAGACTCCATCGCCCGGCTGGTGAGGAGGAACTCCCCGGCTGATCTCCCGCGCCACCTGGCCGCCGTATCGTCAATCTTTTTCAGCAGAACGAGCGGTGGTATCCCTGGCCAGGAGACGATCGCGGACCCGGCGCAGAACATCGGTATCGCTCACCGTCTCAACCGATCGCGTCCCCTGGCCGCCGCGTACCCTGCGCGGCAGTAATGCCCGTGGAGCAGATCCGCCATCTTCGGAACATTCCGGGTCAAGCTCACACCAGACCAACTTGCCAGCTGGCTCCTGCGTGGGCGCCCACCCCCAGCGCGTGCTCAACGCCGCCACCAGGAACAGCCCGCGCCCCCCCTCTTCCTCAGGGTCGGGCGTGCCGTCTTCGCCGAGTTCCTTCGGAGCTGGCGGCCGCGGGTCGGCATCCCAGACCTCGACGAGGACCCGGGTGCCGTCGCCCGACAACCGCAGGCGAACGGCCGCCCGGTCCTGGTATCCCGCCACGGCCTTCACCGCGTTGGTCACGAGCTCGCTGACCAGGAGTTCGATAGTCGAGGCGAGTTCGTTCGTTCCCCACTCCCAGAGCAGGTTCCTGGCATGCAGCCGGGCGCAGGGCACCGCGGTGGGCAGGGCGCCGAGTTCGAGGTAGCTGCGCAGCGGCCACGGGTAGGGCGCCGACTCGCTCAGGTGGAAGGCAGGGCCAGCGCCGGAGCCTCGCTCAAGACCACCGGCGGGTTGGTGTGATCCATGAACGGCGCCGGCCCTGCTGCTCCACATGTAGCTCACCGCCATTTAGCCAAGATTTGTCACACCAACCGCTCAGCCGGCGTTCCGTACCGACGGCGCCACCGGCTGGGCGGCATCGTCAGTTGCTAGAATGCACCAACACTCGGTAACTTGCAATAGTGCAAACGTACCATGTTGGATGGAACCTATGACCCTCTTATTCCGGAAGGCTCCAAGGAAATGACCACCGAACCCGGTCGGCCGCCAGCGCTAGACGATCTGGCCAGCCTCGCCCGCCAGCACCTAGCTGCCATCGCGGCCAGCCTCACGGAGCGCGGAATCACCAGCCGACTGACCCTCCTCGGCGACACTCCCGTCCTGACCATTGACGAACCTGATAGTGGAATGGACTCCCCCACCGTCGCTGTCGACTCCGACACGAGCGGCGGCGCGGGACTCCGGCTCGACTGCACCTGTATCTGGACACCCGCGCCCGGCAGCAGCGCCACGGCGACCGCGGACACCATCCTCACCGTCCTGAACGCTGTCCGCCCGGCCAGGGAAGGGGCATGAGCCTTGGCCCTTAACTTGCCGGGCCCACCACTTCGTTCTGGCGTGTCGCGCGGCCCGCGCCTCCCGATTGGTGGCATCCTGAGCTGGTAGTGCATAAACACTCAATGTTATGCAGTAATGCAACACTAGTATAGTGGAGTGTGGCGGGATGGCCCGACGCAGCAACCCGGATCAGAACCCCACCCTGCGCGGCCGCCGCCTGGCCATGGAACTCCAGCGCCGCCGCGAGGCCACCGGTATGAGCCGCGAGGAGGTGGCCCGCCAGCTTGAGTGGTCAACCTCCACCCTGTTCCGCATCGAGACCGGCCGCAGCCGCCCCCAGCCCGGCAACGTCCGCAGCCTGCTCGAGCTCTACGGCGTGACCGGCCCGGAGCGCGACGGCCTGATCCAGCTAGCCCGAGACGCCCGGCAGCCCGGCTGGTGGCACTCCTTCCGCGACGTTCTGCCCAACCCGTACGAGGTCTACATCGGCCTCGAAGCCGGCGCCGCCTCCATCCGCAACTTCGAGCCCATCGTCGTACCCGGCCTGCTGCAAACCGCGGACTACGCGCGAGAAACGTTCCGGAACGGGCCGATAGAACTTGATCCGGAAGAGGTCGAACGCCTGATTGAAGTCCGCTTGGCTCGGCAGAAGATCCTGGTACGCGGCGACCGCCCGCGGCTGTGGGCGATCATCGACGAAGCCGTCATCCGCCGCATCGTCGGAGGCACCGAGGTGATGCGCGGGCAGCTCCGCCATCTGGCCGACTCTGCTCAGCAAGGCAAGACGACCATCCAGGTCGTGCCCTACCGTGCGGGCGCACACGCAGGGACCACCGGACCGTTCGTCATCCTGGACTTCCCTGAGCCGACCGACCCTCTCGTGGTGTACGTCGAGACGCTTGCGGGGGACATCTACCTCGAAGAGCGTTCCGATGTGGAGCGCTATACCCTTGCATTTGACCGACTGCGGGCCGCCTCGCTGCACCCTGACGACTCAGTGCAGTTGATCGAGCAAATCGCCAGCAGCTTGACATAGTGCTAGTGGGTAGAGGAGATGCGCGGGATGACCGAGATCGACCTGTCCCGCGCCGAGTGGCACAAGAGCAGCCATAGCAGCCAGAGCGGCAACTGTGTGGAGGTAGCTCGTAACCTGCCGGCGCTAGTCGTCGTACGCGACTCCAAGGATCCCGATGGAGTGAAGCTGACGGTCGCGCACGAAACATGGCGGGCATTCACCAGCGGTCTCCACATCTAACCTCTCGCCATTGCGGCGAGGCCAGCCGGACGTGGTTAAGTTGCCCGCCTGGTTGGGGTTGTCCAGGTCGCGGCGCATGTACACGCGCGGCCACCGATGCAGGCCGAGCGCTATCTCCTGGTCCCTGACGGCCCGCATGCCCGGCGAGAGCTCGCCGTCACCCAGGACGCGGAACCCGCAGCGGGCATAATACGGGGCGTTCCAGGGCACCTCGGCGAAGGTGGTCAGCGTGACCGCGCCGAGGCCCCGGGCCGCCGCATAAGCGGCGGCATGGTCCAGCAGCATACGGCCGATCCCGCGACGCGCGGCCCGAGGATGCACCGATACCTGCGCAATGTGCAGGCTGCCGTCCACGATCCCGGCAATCAGGTAAGCAGCAGGGACACCGTCGTCATCCACCGCGACCCAGGCCCAGTCGTCCCGCCGGTACCGGGCGAGTTCCTCAAGCGACAGCGGTTCGTCATCGGCGATCTCCGGCATGCCGATCTCACGGAACGAGCTTCCCGCCGCCCGCTCGATGTCCTGCATTACTGCCAGGTCGCTCTCTCTGAAGTTTCGTAGTTATGCGGCGGCTGCGTCCCAGGCTGCGAGCACGGCGCGGATTTCTTCGCCGGTGGGCTGAGCTGCGCGGGTGCCGGAAAAACGGGCCGCGATCAGGGTTCGCCGCAGCTTGA
>JBOHCG010000680.1:0-4165 GCA_050698735.1 Streptosporangiaceae bacterium
GTGCTGGCCACACTGCCGGGCACGGTCTAGTCGGTGCCGTTCCATTCGTCCATCACTTTCTCGATGAGGCGCACCGAGCCGCTGCCGGTCAGCGCTGCGGTGCGCAATCCACTAAATCGTAGGCTCAACCGGGCGTCCTCGCCGGGGTCCTCAACTGTCTGCCCGTCGTCGACGGTTTCCAGGTATGCCACCATATCGGGCGAATCGGGCACCTCGGCGCTGGTGTTGGGGTGCGCCGACAGGATCGCCCTGGCGTACTCCTCGCTCTGGAACAGGCCGGGGACCAGCGTGTGCTCGAACAGCCACAGCGTGGTCGCCGCCGCCTCATACGGCTGGAACGGGCGGAAGCCCGCGCTGAACGGGATGCCGCGCATCCGCTATGTCCGATGACCAGCTTGAGGCCGCCCGTAGAGACATCGTGACCGGCCTGGGGTTCATGACGCCGGCCAACGGCATGCACGCGCCTTCCTCCAGGCGTTCCTAGGCGCGGTTACAGACGAGCTGGCCCGGCGCGGACGCCGGGGCAGCGGGACAGCCCCCGGGACCACAGGAATCCCGGCCGACCGCCCCGGCTCCTCGGCGCGTCACCACCACGAAACGGAGACACGCACATGCCCGAACTAGACATCGAAGAGGTCCGAGCCGACCTGGAGGAGACCCGGCAGTTGCGGCTGGCCTTGGACCTGCTGGAAAGAGAATCTGTCTCCCGCCTACGGATCCGACGGCCTGAGCCAGGAGCTGTGGGCGCTGCGGGAAAAGCTCGCCGCCATAGACCTCAGCCGGCTGCGCAGGATCGGCCAGCGCGAGTATCTGATCATCCAGCCGCTGGCTCCCGCAGCCGCCGAGCCGCTCATCTCCAGGGCCGCCTGCGCCGTCCGGGTGCTCGACGACCTCGGGCTGGTGGTCAGGCTGATCTGATCCATGCGCTAGACGGTCGATTCCGCGTAATGCAAGGTACCGTGCAGGATGTGCAAGGATCAGCTGCTGCGCAGGACATCCTGGTAGCTGACCAGCAGATCTTGGCCGACAACTATCGCACGCTTGACGAACCACGGTGGTACCTGCTGCGGTACGCGGCCCGCCGGGCCGATACCACTGCCGCTCTGGGATCGCGAAGACTATCCTTTCATGCATGTCCGTAGCGGGAACCTATTGCCGGGATATGTCGCGGGAACTGCGGTTGCTGGCAGCGTGGCCACCGGGGTCTCCGGTGCGGGTGGGCAGCGTCGGGCGGTTTCTCGGCGACTGGATATTTGAACCCGAAACTACACTCGGCTCATATGGCGTCGATGTTTCTGTCGACGACGATCCCGGCGCAGGCGTGCTGTCGTACACCTCGAAGGGGGCCAACGAGCCGAGCATCACGGCGGGAGTACACATCCCGGATCTGGCCGCGGGCGCGATAGACGCGAAGGCCAAGGTGACGATCAAGTTCGCCAGCGAGCACGGCATCATCTTCCGCGCCTCGGGCATTCGTTTCCTGACCATGAGAGACCAGCCGCAGATGGCCAGGAAGGTGGCCGGGCTGGCGAAGTCAGGTCAGTGGGGCCGAGACTGGTATATAGTCACTCAGGCCATCCAAGCCGCATCGGCGTCCATCCTGATCTCCAATTCGGCCTCCGCCGAGGTCGAATTGGCGCTTGGCGCGAATGCGACGGTCGCCGGCATCGAGCTGCTCGGCGCCGAGCTCAGGCCCAGGGTGGTCCGGCAAAAGGACATGCACTTCCTGATCGTCGGCGAAGGCGGCCTGACTCCGCTCTTCAAGGCCAAGCGGGTCAAGCGGACGATGTTCGGCAACGTCAAGCTCAAGGCAGGCTTCGGCCCTGCCGATGTGTCGGGAATCGAGGACATGGACGACGCGAGCTTCGAACGCGAATTTCTCGAAGAGGTCGATATCGTCGACCAGATCGTTCCCGGTGAAGCAGCCGACGACTGACGTCCGCCACAGGGCTGGTGATGCGCGATGACGGCTGAGGTAGTGGTAATGAACACCTCGGCGATCGCCATGGCCGCCGATACCGCGGTGAGCGTCTCTTACCGGACCGGGACCAAGACCTATACCCGCGCACGCAAGCTGCTTCCGCTGCACAAAACGCAGCCGGTCGCCGTCATGGTGTGGGATGCCCCTGGTTATTGCGCCCTTCCCTGGGAGGTCATAGTAGGGGAATTCCGCAGGGAAAACCCTGGGGTCCTCCTCAAGCTCGACGATTACGTGGACGCGTTCTTCCAGTTCGTGGACGGGCAGACGAATTGGGTGACGGGCAAAGACGAGATCGCCTTTCTCGGCGAGGTGCTCAACCCGGAGATCCAACTGCTTGAGGAAGCCTGGAGTGCCCGGCTGCACCGGCAGGACCGCCCGTCAAGCGACGCCGAGGTCGTGGCCGTGGCCGCCGAGGTGGGCCGCGCCTTCGCGGCGACAACGCGCCAACGGTACCTGTCCGCCAACCTGTGGACCGGCCGGGGGACAGGTGAGCTCCAGAATCTGGACGCCAACGTCGAGAAACTCCTCATCAAGGGCGCCCCGGACATCTGGAGTCGCCTGAACGGAGAGCTCAGAGCCCAGCTGATCGAGCTCGGCCGGGAGCGGATGCTCCACATCATCGGCGACGAGCCAGGATCGTCCGGACTCGTGTTCGCCGGATACGGCAAAAGCGAACTGTTCGCTCAGGCACGCGTCTGGCGCGTGAACGGACGCCTGGACTCGAAGACCCGCCGGGTGAAGCGAAACACCTTCAGCATCTCGACCGACCATCCGTCCCTCATCTTGCCTGTGGCCCAGGAGGGGGTGATCCACTCGTTTCTCAAGGGCCTGCATCCCGAGGTAAACCGGATGGTGAGCGACATCGTGGACGACCTCGCCAGCCAGTTTGCCGACGGCGTGACCCTGGCCCGGGAGATCAAGGAACAGTTCGACGCCGCGATCTCGAAGCGGGGCGACGAGGTCGCGCGGGCGGTGGAGTTCCTCCCGCCGGACGACCTCGCCATGGTGGCCGGCGGCCTGATACATATGACCGCGCTACGGAACCGGGCCACCATCACGGCCGACACCGTGGGCGGGCCAATCGACCTGCTCCTGCTCAGCAGGGCCGACGGCATCCGCTGGATTGAGCCCGCTGACGGCTTCAGGTCCTACCGCGATGAGCGGTAGAATCGATACCAATGGAACGCTGGGATCTGGTTCAGTCCACGAGCGAAGCCGAGGACAGCTCGTGGATCGAGGCTTTCGCCGATGAGACGCTCGGCGAAAGCGACGCGAACGAGCGCTTTCTCGGCCAGGTGCTGTCGCCGTCGACCAAGGCGAGGCGGGACTTTCGCGGCAGCCTGCGCAAGCTGGTCTCCCAGCACCAGGATGCTCCGGTCACGGAGATATCGCGGGCGCTTGGCTATCTCGTCGCCTGGCCGCTTAGCTCGGCGGTCCGGGTCGGGGACGTGGGCTCCTTCACCTCGGACATCTCCTTCGCGAGACTGACCAGCCTGAGCGCGCTCGGCGTGGACATCCCTGGGGAGGCCGCAGACCGAACGCTGGCCGATGTGAACTACACCATCGGCGACGTGTCGACCGTGGTGACAGACCAGGTCATACACCTTGAATTCGCCAGGCCGGGTGGCGTCTTCTTCCTGGCCTCCGGCCTGCGCAGTCGCCGGATTGACGACCTGCCCCGGCTCTCCCGGCAGATACTAGCCCTGGTCGATGCGGGGCAGTGGCAGGAGGACTGGAACGTCGTGACGGAGGCAACGGAAGCCGAGCTTGTGCTGTTCTTCGTCGCGGATGAGGAGGGCGCCTCCGTCGAGCTTCTCGGCGGCCCTCGCTCCTTGGTGCCAGAGTGGGCCGACGGTACTCCCAGGCTTGTTCGTAACAACGGCATCCGGATCTGCTACGTCGCGGGCCCTGGGACGACGCCGCTGTTCAAGGCGGCCAGGGTCAGGAGGCGATTGTTCAGCCCCGTCGCGACCTTCAGCTGAACCGGGGTGGATCATCCCAGGCAAAAGCAGGGCGCGGGCTGGGTGCCCGCGCCCTGCTTACCTGTGTGCTGGCTGACCGCCTAGCGGCTAACCACTAGTACCACCGGGGCACGATCCTGACCCACGCACCGGTGTAGCTGCCGTTGCCGTTCCAGCCCCAGTAGTACTGGTCGGAGCTGGCGGAACCGGTGACGTGCACCCA
>JBOHCG010000681.1:0-4165 GCA_050698735.1 Streptosporangiaceae bacterium
GGCCGGTAGCCGCGGGGCGGCATGGATAAGCGGGGCGATGGCCAGGTTGTAGTGCTCGCCGAGCACCTGCGCGCCGGCGAAGTAGGCGAACACGGTGGCCAGCAGGCCCAGGCCCAGGCCGGCGCTGGCGATCAGCACGTACTTCCATGCGGCCTCGGCCGCCCCGTCGGTGTCCTCGATCGCGACCAGCAGCGCCGAGATGACCGTCGTGATCTCGATCGCGATCCATACCAGGGCCAGGCTGCTCATCAGCGGGGCGGCCAGCATCGCCCAGGCGAACAGGTTGAACCCGGCGTAGAAGCGCCTTTTGTAGCGGTCGCCGTGCCCATGGTGCTGGACGTAGCCGATCGAATAGATGCCCACGGCGGCGTACAGGAAGCCGGTGGCGAGCAGGAAGATCGCGCTGAGCGCGTCGACCCGCAGATAGGTGAGGTAGCCCAGATCGCGATGCGCCGCGGCCGGGACCAGCGCGAGGACCAATCCGAAGCAGGCCACGCCCGACGTCCCGGTGGCGATTGGACCGACCTTCGACGGCTCGGGAAGGACGGCGCAGGCCAGGCCTGCCGCCAGCGGCACGATCAGCAGAGCGAGTATCACGCCGAGCATCGGCTTACACCCCTCATCCCCGTAGCCTGGTCAGGTCGGCGGTGGACAGCGACTCGGCCCTGGTGTGGTGGGCCCGGATCAGCATGCCGAACACCACCACCGCCACCAGCAGGTCGAACAGGAACGCCGTCTCGAGGATCAGCGGCAGCCCGGACGCCACCACCAACGCCGCCAGCGAGATCGCGTTTTCCAGCGTGAAGAACCCGATGGCCTGGGAGGCGACGTCCCTGCGGACGATCATCAGGCCGAACGAGACCAGCACCATCGCCGCCGCCAACGCCAGCGCGAGCGCCGGCGCTCCGCTTTCCCCGTGCCCACCCACCGGACCGTGAATGTTAAGCGAGCCGAAGCAGAAGAACCCGATGGCGGCGAGCACGATCCCGGCAAGCACGGCGGACGCCGGGCTCAGCGTCTGGCTGCCCGCCACGCCCGGGGCCTCCTCCCCTTCGTCGGGGTCGGTCCGGCCGAGCAGACGCCGCATGACCAGCGGGACGGCCACTACCTTCAGCGCCGCAGACAGCCCGGCCAGCGCGTACAGGTCGGGCAGGTTCCGGTCCGCGGCAATCACGATCGCCAGCACCGAGAGCAGCGCGGACTGCGCCATGTACAGCCGGATCTGGTCGCGGGCCAGCGCCTGGCGCAGCAGGCCGAACTCCAGCAGCAGCATGACAGCCGCGATCACGTTGGCGACGCCCTCGTAAACGCCGGGTGCCTGCGCCGGGTCCATCACCCGCCCCCTAGGTACAAAGTGAACACGCCGAGCACCGCGATCAGGAACGCCGCCGAGACGTACTCGGTGATCTTGAACAGGCGCAGCTTGGCGAAGGAGTTGTCGATCACGGCGACCACGCAGCCGACCGCGCAGGCCTTGGCCAGCAGGGCCACGATGGCCAGGGCGACCGCGCCGAGCCGCTGGGTGGAGGCCAGGCCCCAGGGCGCCAGGAACACGTCGGTGAGGATCGTGTACAGGATCAGCTGCTTGAGCTCGCTGCCCCACTTCAGCAGGGCAAGGTACGGGCCGGAGTGCTCGAAGGCACGGGCTTCCTCGATCATGCCGAACTCGTTGGTCCCGGTGTGCGTCTCCACCGGGATCCGGCCCGTCTCGTGCAGGATCACCATGAACAGCGCGACGGCAGCCAGCAAGTGCGCCGGCCGGATGACCTGCCCGGCGCTCGACCTTACCGTCGCGGCCAGCGCGTACGGCAGGTCGGTGCCGGTCAGCAGCGCGACCGTGAACACCACGAACAGCACCACGGGCTCGGCGATGGCCGAGAACGTCTTGGCCCGGCTCGCGCCGAGTTGCGCGTAGGGGTCGCCGGTCTCCAGCGCCGCCGTCGCGACCACGAAGCTGGCCAGCGAGAGCAGGAAACCGCCGCCCAGGATGTCGCCCATATAGTCCAGTGGCAGCCCGTACGTGGTCAGCACCGGGATCAGCAGCGGGATCGTCAGGTAGGCGGTCACCGCGATCAGCGGAGCGGCGAGGAAAAACCAGCTTGTGCCCTCGGGCGCCAGCGCTTCCTTGCGGAACAGCTTGGCCAGGTCGTAGTACGGCTGAAGTACCCGAGGCCCCCGCCGGCCCTGCAGCCGCGCCTCGATCTTCGCGATCACGCCCGTCACGCCCGGCGCGCCGAGCGCGGTCGTGAGGACCTGCAGGAGCTGGATGAGGGGGATCGGCAGGGCCACGCTCACCGCGCGGCCTGAGGATCATTGCCGAGCGGATCCAGAGCGTTGTCCATCGTTGGTCTCCTACCCTTTACGCCGGTGACGGCATTCTCGGGTAGAGGCCATCAGCGCGGTACCGCCGCGCGGTTGGTGGCGAGCCTCATCGCCAATGGTTAGTCCATTGTCCCTCACGTCGTCCCGGTCCGGTAAACCGGGGTGGGGATCGGTAACGTATGCCGAGTGACGAACGCACTTCCCGGCCTGCCGTCCCCGCTAGGCGCGATGCCGCACGACGGTGGCGCGAACTTCGCGGTGGCCTCCGGCATCGCCGAGGCCGTCGAGCTGTGCCTCTTCGACGAGGCAGGCACCGAGACCAGGGTCCAGCTGCCCGAGTACGACGACGGGGTCTGGCACGGGTTCGTGCCCTCTGTCGGTGCCGGGCAGGCCTACGGGTACCGCGTGCACGGGCCCTGGGATCCCGGCCGGGGGCTGCGCTGCAACCCGGCCAAGCTGCTGCTCGACCCGTACGCGCGAGCGGTGCGGGGCGGGGTGTCGTTCGGGCCCGAGGTGTTCGACTACGAGTGGGGCAACGCCGACGCGGCGAGCTCGCTCGACTCCGCCGGGCACGTGCCGCTCAGCCTGGTCACCGAGGCGATGTTCCGCTGGGGGGCGGACAAGTCCCCCGGGCGCAGCTTCTGCGACACGATCGTGTACGAGGCGCACGTCAAGGGTCTCACTATGCGCCACCCCGGCGTGCCCGAGGCGCTGCGCGGGACCTACGCCGGGCTCGGGCACGACGCCGTCGTCGAGCACCTGACCGGCCTCGGCGTGACCGCCATCGAACTGCTGCCCGTGCACCAGTACGTGCCGGATGACTTCCTGCTCGAACGCGGGCTGACCAACTACTGGGGCTACCAGTCGATCGGGTACTTCGCGCCGCACAACGGCTACTCCGCCGCGGTGCGGTCCGGCACCGGCGGCGAGTACGCGGGGTTCGGCGGCCCCTGGGGCGTGGTCGACGAGTTCAAGGGAATGGTCAGGGCGCTGCACCTGGCCGGGATCGAGGTCATCCTCGACGTGGTCTTCAACCACACCGCCGAGGGCGACACGAACGGCCCTTCGCTGTGCTTCCGCGGGCTCGACAACCCGGCCTATTACCGGCTGGATACCGACAACCCGCGCCAGTACTACGACACGACGGGCACCGGCAACTCGCTGAACGCGGGGAACCCGGTCACGCTGCAGCTGATCATGGACTCGCTGCGGTACTGGCTGACCGAGATGCACGTCGACGGCTTCAGGTTCGACCTCGCCGCCACGCTGGCCAGGCAGGACGGCGGGTTCAGCTCCGCCTCCGCGTTCTTCGACCTGGTCGCCCAGGATCCGGTGGTCTCGCAGGCCAAGCTCATCGCCGAACCGTGGGACGTCGGGCAGTTCGACAGCTACGACCTCGGCCGCTTTCCCGCCCGCTGGCACGAGTGGAACGGCAGGTACCGGGACAGCATGCGCGATTTCTGGCGCAGCCACGCGGTCGGCCTCGGCGAGTTCGCCACCCGGTTCGCCGGGTCGGCCGACCTGTATGCCGGGTCGCGGCGCACCCCGGCCGCGTCGGTGAACCTGTTCACCGTGCACGACGGCTTCACGCTGCGGGACCTGGTGTGCTACGACACCAAGCACAACGAGGCCAACGGGGAGTCCAACAGGGACGGCACCGACGACAACCGGTCCTGGAACTGCGGCGCCGAGGGTGCGACGCCCGATCCGGAGATCCTGGCGCTGCGGGCGCGCCAGTCCCGGGCCATGCTCGCCACCTTGATGCTGTCGCTCGGAGTGCCGATGCTGCTCGGCGGGGACGAGCTCGGCCGGACCCAGCAGGGCAACAACAACGCGTACTGCC
>JBOHCG010000682.1:0-4163 GCA_050698735.1 Streptosporangiaceae bacterium
GGGCGTGGGGAGCTTGTGCCGTTCAAGGTGGCGGACTTTGCCGCGTATGAGCGGCAGACCCGGCGGCGGCTGGCGGAGGTCCTCGGCTCGGGGCCGCCGGCCGGGCTGTATCCCGAGCCGGTCGAGCACTGCGCGATCTGCCGGTGGCGGGAGCTGTGCACGCGGCAGCGGCGCGATGACGACGACCTGTCGCTCGTCGCCGGGATGGCGACGGGGCAGCGGCGGGCGCTTAAGGCGGACGGGATCGCGACCCGGCGCGGGTTCGCGGGGCTGGCCGCGCTCCCCCGCCTGAACCGGGTCAGCCCGGATTCCCTCGCGCGGTCCTGGGAGCAGGCGCGGCTGCAGGTGGCCAGCGAGGACGCCGGGAGAATCGAGTACGAGCTGCTGTCGCCCGATCGGGACGGCGATGGGGCGCTGGTCCCGAACCGGGGGCTGCTGGCGCTGCCCGAGCCGGTGGTGGGCGACCTGTTCTTTGACATCGAGGGGGCGCGGTACTACTCCGAGGATGCCCGGGAGTTCGGGCTGCAGTACCTGTTCGGCGTCGTGGACACGGCCGAGCTGGACTCGTCAGGGCTGCCGCGGTACACGGCGTTCTGGGGGTACGACCGAGCCGGCGAGAAGCGGGCGTTCGAGTCGCTGATCGACTTCATCACCTCGCGGCGCGCGCGGTGCCCCGGGCTGCACGTGTACCACTACAACCACTACGAGCCCACGTCCGTGGACCATCTCACCGAGCTGCACGGCACCCGGCAGGAGGCGGTGGGGCGGCTGATGGGGCGGTTCGCCACCCGCGAGGACGAGGTGGACGACCTGTTCCGGCTGGGGGTGTTCGTCGACCTGTACCGGGTCGTCCGGCAGGGCCTGCAGGCGGGGGTTGAAAGCTACTCGATTAAGCGGCTCGAGCCGCTGTGCGGGTACGAGCGGCTGGTGGACCTGCGGGCGGCGACGGAGAACCTGATCGCGTTCGAAGCGGCGCTCGAGGACGGGATGGCCGCCGGCGATGGCCTGCGGCAGCTCGTGGTGGCCGGGTACAACGAGGACGACTGCCGGGCCACGCTGGCGCTGCGGGACTGGCTGGAAGCGCGGCGGCCGGAGCTCGCCGGGCGGCTGGGCGAGGAGGTGCCCCGGCCTTTTGTGGCTGAGAACGAGCGGCGGGCCGCCGAGGACGCGGAGGTCACCAGGATCAGGGCCGCGCTGCTTGCCGGCGTGCCGGACGCGGCCGGCGAGCGGACGCAGGAGCAGGCGGCGCGGGCGCTGCTTGCCGACCTGATCGACTGGCACCGGCGGGAGGACAAGCCCGCCTGGTGGCGGTACTTCTACCTGCGCTCGCTGAGCCCCGCGGAGCTTGTCGGCGAGCCCGATGCGCTCGGCGGGCTGAGCGGCGGCGAGATCGTCGACAGGGTCAACCGGTCCGTGGTGCGGCGCTTCTCGTTCCCGCCGCAGGAGCACAAGCTCTCGGCCGGGCATACGGCAGAAGACGCCGAGACCGGGAAGGGCTGGACGGTCTGGGCGGTGGATGACGCGACCGGGACGGTCGACCTGAAGATCGTCAGCAGCTACCAGGGCCCGCTGCCCGCGGCCCTCATCGAGGTGGACGTGGTCGGCACCGCGGAGCTGCGGCTACGGCTCAGGGACCTCGGTGAGCGGGTACTGCGAGAAGGCGCCGACGGCGCGGACGCGGCCACCGCGCTGCTGCTCCGGCGCCCGCCGTCGGCGGCAGGGCCGCTGCGCGGCGGCGGCGAAACGCTGGCCGGCGCGGCGGTGCGGCTGGCGACCTCGCTGCGCCGTTCGTACCTGCCGCTGCAGGGGCCGCCGGGGACAGGCAAGACCTACACGGGCGCCGACCAGATCCTCGCGCTGGTGGCACAGGGCCGCACGGCCGGCATCACCGGGCCGTCGCACGCGGCCATCTACCGGCTGATCGAGATGGTGTCCTCACACGCGGGCGAGCGGGGCGTCACGGTGCGGATCGGGCAGCGGGCGGACAGGGACAACCCGTTCCTTCACGGTTCGGCCACCATGATGACGAACGAGCAGCTGGACCGGGCGCTGCGCAACCGGGAGCTCGACGTGGCGGCGGGCACCGCCTGGCTGTGGGCGCGCGGCGGGATGTCCGGCAGCGTGGACACCCTGTTCGTGGACGAGGCAGGGCAGGTGTCGCTGGCCAACGTGCTGGCCGTGAGCGACGCGGCGCGGAACCTCGTGCTGCTCGGTGACCCGCAGCAGCTCGCCCAGCCGAGCCAGGCCGCGCACCCGCCGGGGGCGGGCGCCTCGGCGCTCGGCCACATCCTGGGCGAGCGGGCGACGATGCCCGAGTGGGCCGGGCTGCTGCTCGACCAGACGTACCGGATGCACCCGGAGCTTTGCGCCTATACCTCAGAGGTGTTCTACGACGGGAAGCTGCACGGGGTCGAGGGGCTGGAGCTACAGGAGATCCTGGGCGGAGAACTCTCGTCCGGCGCGGGGCTGCGCGTGGTGGCGGTGGCGCACCAGGGCAACACGAACGCGTCGCCGGAGGAGGCCTGCGAGGTGGCGCGGCTGGCGGAGATGTTCGCGGGCTGCTCGTGGCGGGACAGGCACGGGGTGGTGCGGCCGGTCGGCCGTGACGGCATCCTGATCGTGACCCCGTACAACGCGCAGATCAGGGCCATCCAGGCGGCGCTCGACGACCGGGGCCTGACCGGGTTCAGGGTCGGGACAGTGGACAAGTTCCAGGGCGGCGAGGCGCCGGCGGTGATCTACTCGATGGCCACCTCGTCGGCCGACGAGGCACCGCGCGGCATGGAATTCCTCTACGACAGGCACCGGCTGAACGTGGCGACGTCACGGGCCAGGGCGATGGCGGTCATCGTGGCGAGTCCGGACCTCGTTCGGGTGTCGTGCCGGACGCCGCATCAGATGATGCTAGCCAACGCCCTGTGCCGGGCCTGGGAGACGCGGCGTCGCGAGTAGCCTGTCACGTCTTCGGGTGGAATATCCCGAGTGGCTGTGCCACCAGGCGGACGACCGCGCCCGCCTGGTCGAGCTCGAATTCGGCGGTGATGCCGGGCTGGCCCTTCACCTCGAAGCGCAGGCCCCGGATCGGCTGCAGCTCCAGCGGCGGCGCGCCCGGCGTGACCACGGTCAGCACGCGGTCTCCCTCGAGGGCGACGACTATCTCGATCGGCCCCAGGACGTAGGCGCCGCACAGCCGGCGCAGAACCTCCGGGTCCCGCGCCTGGGCGTCCGGCAGCCGGTCGAACCGCAGCGGCCCGACCGATGGCTCGAACGGGACCGTCAGCGCCGTGATGTCGCCGTCCGGGTCCGAAAGGAACATCAGCGGGAAGATCAAGGACTCGTCGGCGAGTTCGTGCCACTCCAGGTCGAACGTCTCGTAGTGGCGATGCGCCAGGCTCAGGTCCATCGTGCCCAGCTGGGGCCGGAGGGCGCCGCCGTCGACGGTGAGGGTGAGGGTGCCGTAGCCCGGATGGTCGTACTGCCCGGCGTAGGCCTCCAGGGGCCTGGGCAGCGCGGCGCCGGAGACGACGCGGCGGGCGCCGCGGACCTCCCGCCTCCCGGCTGTTAGCGCGTCGTAACGGGGCTTGAGTTCCTCGAACCAGCCATGCGGCTCCAGGCCGAGCAGCTCGTCGAGCACCCGGTAGCCGACGACCGGCGCCATGAAGCTCGAGGAGGTATTGGTCATCACGGCCACGCCGATGCCGTCATCGGGGAGCACCATGCACTCGGTCTGGAACCCGTCGATGCCGCCGCCGTGCTCGGCGAGCCGGTGGCCGCGGTACTGGCCGATCAGCCACCCCAGGCCGTAGGCGTGCCGGGTGGACGCCGGGAAGGTCCGGTCTTCCGGCAGCGCCATGGCCGGCGTGTGCTGGCGCGCGAGCGTGCCGGCCGACATCACGGCCTGGCCGTCGACCTTCCCGCCGCTCAGCTGCGCCAGCAGCCACCTGGCCATGTCCGCGGCGCAGGAGTTGATCGCGCCGGCCGGCGCCAGTGCCGTCACGGGCCGCTGCGGCACCGGCACGATGACGCCCTTGCGGCGCTCGTAGGCGGCGGCGTGGTCGGGGTCGGCGAGCATCTCGTCGACCGACAGCTTCGACCGGTCCATCCTCAGCGGCGCCAGCAGCCGGGCCCGCAGGTAATCCTCCCACCGGGTGCCCGACAGCACC
>JBOHCG010000683.1:0-4156 GCA_050698735.1 Streptosporangiaceae bacterium
CGAGGTCAGCGCTCACTCAATCGATAATGCCAGAGGATGAAGTAATGGCCCCACCGAAATCGCTACTACCGACCGGGCTCGCCATGGACCTCCTACATCACGCGGGCATCGTCCGGCCCGCCTGCGGGCCAGGCGTCATCCCTCATCGTGCCGTGGCTTCTCGCCCAAGCCGAGGAATTCGTCCACGATTCGTATACTGCATCGGCGCCGAGTATTACAGGCGGGGCGTAAGCGAACGGCATTTCAAAAAAGATCTTGGAAGATTGGGGCTACACGGAAGAAAAGGCGCTGAATATGACGCCCTTTCTTCCGCCAACCTGCGACGGTCCACCACCCTCGCGTTGGCGGCGATGAAGCCGGCGGCCTTGTCGAAGTCTGGAGCGTTCATCGGTCCATGCGATCACGCCCGGGCTGCCCGCGCATTGAACGAAACGGCCATCATCATGGCATGCTGGCAGCGTGGACTCAGCGGAGCGCGAGGCCGCGGACGAGGCCGTGCGGCCGCCGGCGCGCGGGGTGGCCGACCTGCCGCCAGGCTACCGCGAATGGCCGGCGCCCGCCGCGCTGCGGCATGCCGTCTCGTGCCTGTGGGCGCAGGTCACCACGGATGCGGGTGACCGCGAGGGCCTGGTGCTTCCTGATGCCTGCAGCGACCTGATCTGGGAGCAGGGCAAGGGCGCCTACGTGGCCGGCCCGGACACCGGCCCGGTACCGACCAGGATGCCGGCCGGAACCGTCATGCTCGGCGTCCGCTTCCGGCCCTCGGCAGGCGGCCCGGTGCTCGGCGTGCCGCTGCGCGAGCTGCGTGACCAGCGCGTCGACCTTACCGAGGTAAGGCCCGGTGACCTGGCGCGGCTGCCAGGAACGCTGGACATCGGCACCGCGGCGGCCCGTGTCCTCGACGTCGCGGGCGCCCTCGTCACCGAGGCCGGCCAGGACCCGGCGGCGAGCCACGCCGCGTGGCTGCTGCGCGATCCGCGGGCAAGGGTCGAAGACGTCGCCGCGGAGGTCGGGCTCAGCGTGCGGCAGCTGCGCCGCCGCTGCGATGCCGCCGTCGGCTACGGCCCGAAGACCCTGCAGCGGGTCCTGCGTTTCCGCCGGTTCGTTACCCGGATCGACGCCGGTCCCGCGGATGGCCTCACGCCGGACCTGGCGGCCATCGCGGCGGAGGCCGGCTACGCCGACCAGGCCCACCTGACCAGGGAGTGCCGCCAGCTGGCCGGCCTGACCCCGGCCGCCCTGGCCAGGCAGCGGGTGCCGTAGTGGATCGGGAACATCAGCCTCACTGCTTGCCCGCTGCACCTGGAGTCCGGCTAGCGCTGACCACTAAAGAAAGTCATTCTGGTAATGAGGGGAAACCGAGATCGTTTTGTGACCGAAAAGCTGGTATCCCAAGAGTGGGGATTTATGTCAATCGATGTGCAGGCTCAGCAGTGGTCCTGAGCCGTTCCTGACGAGGCGCTGGGGGTACAGGCGGTGACCCTACCGGAAGCATGCGGGCATGACGTACGGCCCGGATTGCAGTTCTGCACGGTGTGCGGACGCCCCGCGGCCGAACATGTCGATTCTACGGCCCAACCCCAAGCGCCGCAGCCCGCTTCTTTCGCTCCTACTATCGGATCAAGCTCATATGTGCCGCCTACGGGCGATCCGGGACCGTCCGGGCCCACCGCTGCCGACCCCGTGACGCCGCAGGGTGCCGGCCAGCCATGGTGGCGCTACGACAATGCGGATCAGCCCACCGGGGGCAATTACCAGGCCCCCCCGGTTTACCCCGGGCCTTACCAGGCACCTCCGGATCCTTACCAGGTACCGCCGAGCCCCGGGCCTTACCAGGTGCCTCCCGGCCCCACCCTCCCCGCGCCGCAGCCGACCCGTCAGCCCGGTTCCCGCAAGCCGCTGATCTACGGGCTCGTCGCCGGCCTGACGGCCGCCGTGGTCGCGGCCGCCGTCCTCGTCTTGACCCACAAGCCCGCGCCGATCCCGCCGCCCAATCCCCGCGTCTCGACAACCGCGCCGTCGGTGCCGCCATCGACGAACCCGGCCACACCCACCACGCAGGCGCCTACGGTCTCTCCCGAGCAGCAGGCGGCGGAGAACCTTTCCGCGCTCCTGACGCAGAGCGTCACGGATCGCAGTTCCATCGACGCGGCCACCGCCGACGCCCAGAATTGCGGGCCGAATCTCAGCCAGGATCCGCAGATCCTCAGGCAGGCCGCGTCGTCACGCCAGACCCTGCTGAACCAGCTCGCGAGCCTCTCCGGAGCCTCCAACTTGCCGTCGGGCCTGCTTGCCAACCTGACGGGCGCCTGGCAGAGCTCCATGAAGGCTGACCAGGACTACGCCCAGTACGCCCAGGACCAGATCGCGAACGGCTGCGTCAAGAACGACACGGCCGACCCCGGCTACCAGGCCGCCCTCGGACCCGACGGCCAGGCCACCACCTACAAGACGGCCTTCGTCAACCAGTGGGACCCGATAGCCATGCAGTACGGGCTGCCCACCTACGTGTGGTCCGACCTCTGAGGCGAGCCGGGGACCGCTCAGCCCAGGCCGTTCCAGACCATGGCGGCAAGCTGGTCGATGGTGTCGATGCCGTACTGCTCGCTCGGGTTCTCGGTGCTGAGCACGGCCATCAGGTAGTTCCTGCCCTGGCCGGAAATCCATCCGACGCTGTTGATCTGCCAGTCGGTGTCCGCGCTGCCCAGCGGCAGCCAGCCGTTCTTGAGCGCCACAGTGACCTGGGCAGGAACGCCGCCGGAGACGCCCCATCGCTGCGACTCGGTCACGTTCTCCATCAGCGACAGGGCATACTCGCGTTCGGCCTTGGTCAGCGGACCCGGCCCGATCAGCGCCTTGAGCAGGGTGAGCTGGTCGGTGGGGACGGTTGTCGAGAGTCCCCAGCCGGGCCAGGGGAAGCCGGCACAGGTCACGCACGGCGAAGGGGCGGTGTCAGCCAGCCTTGCCGTGGTGTTGAACGCGCGGATCCCGGACGCGCCGCCGACCTCGTCCCACAGGCTCGTCGCGGAGTCGTTGTCGCTGTCCTCGATCATCGACTGCGCGAGCGTCCGGTCGTTGGCCGACAGTCCGGCGCCCCGCTGGGCCAGCAGCGTCTCGAGCACGTCGAGCTTGACCACGCTCGCCTCGTCCTGCGGCTTGCCCTGCCCGATGCTCCAGGTCTGGCCGGTGTTGACGTCGTAGACGGCGGCAAGGACGGTGCCGGTCCTGGTGGACAGGTAGGAGGCCGCCGTCGTCCCGAGCGGGTCATGATGCGGGCCGGCTGCCGCTGACGGTCGCGCTGACGCCGTCGCCGACGAAGCCGGAGACGAAGCCGGAGACGAGACCGGCGACGCAGCAGCCGTGCCGGCGGTGAGCGGATCGGAAGAGGGGCTGGACAGGGCGGCACCAGGCACATACGCGGGGTGCGCTCGGACGACCAGGCTCACGACGATGCCCACCACGAGGCAGACGCCAAGAACGCCCACTATTGTCCAGGTGCGCCTGGGAGGGCCATACCTTCCGGAACCCCTCGCGACTCTCGCCGAGTGTCTTCCGCTCACCTGGGTGCCAAACGTCCCGCTCTTCGTCCGGTCGCAAACCGCGCCATGACCGACCTATCGTGATCGGACCCAGGCTAACCCGCCGGGCAAACCTGCTGGAATGGTTGTGTCCCAGCGTAGTCCGCCCACTGCTGCCGCGTGAGGGACTGACCTGCAATGGCGCATGCCGCCGCTACAAGCTTAGCCGGGAAGGTCACGTCCCAGAGCCGCGCCACGCCGTCCCCTCCGGCGGTGGCGAGCATGGTGCCGTCCTGGCTGAAGGCCAGGGCGTAGACGGGCTGGGTGTCGGCGGTCATCGGCGAGCCGATCTCCTGCCGGGTGGCTACGTCCCAGAGCCGGGCGGTCCCGTCCCCTCCGGCGGTGGCGAGGATCGTGCCGTCCTGGCTGAAGGCCAGGGCGTAGACGGGCTGGGTGTCGGCGGTCATCGGCGAGCCGATCTCCTGCCGGGTGGCCACGTCCCAGAGCCGGGCGGTCCCGCCGGTGGCGGTGGCCAGGGTCCGGCCGTCCTGGCTGAAGGCCGCCGCGGCCGGGCCGGGGCCCGCGCCCGCCGTCATGGGCCCGCCGAGCGGCCGCTGCGTGGTCACGTTCCACAGCCG
>JBOHCG010000684.1:0-4146 GCA_050698735.1 Streptosporangiaceae bacterium
CCGCAGCTAGGGACCGTGGAGTGGACCTCAACTCCTACGCTGAACTCGCGGTACGGCTCGTTAACTCGGCCGGAGCCGGGGGCGAAGACGGCGACCGGCTGGCCAACCTGGACGGACTGCGCGCCCTGGTCGCCGACCGGCAGCACCTCAATACCGGGGTGAGCCGCAACGACCTTGACGCGTTGCGCGGCCTGCGGGCCGAGTTCCGTGCCTTCTTCGTTGCCTGCGCGGCGGGTGACGGTGAGGACGCGGGGTCGCGGCTGAACGCGCTGCTCATCCAGCGTCCGGTGCATCCGCAGCTGTCCGGGCACGACGGACAGCCGTGGCACGTGCACTACACGGAGAGCGGATCGGTCGCGGACAAGTACGCGGCCGGGGCGGTGATGGGGCTGGCGGTCCGGCTCATCGATCTGGGCATCAGCCGGTTCGGCGTCTGCCAGGCGGCGGGCTACCAGGGCGTATTCATCGACATCAGCACAAGCAACACCAGGCGGTACTGCTCGGACCGGTGCATGAACCAGGCAAACGTCTCCGCGTTCCGTGCCCGCAAACGCGCAGAAGACGACGCGGACACGGCGGGCCCGGCGGCGCCGCCCACCAGTACCGGCACGGCGTGACCAGCGCGTCAGCGTCTTGCGGGGGCGGGACGTCCCCTTCGGCTTGGCGTGCCGGTGGCACCGCGTGTGCCGCTGACCATCCAGAGGGCGGAAGTCCCGCCCCGGCGCGGCCGATGTCCATGGCGTACGGCGACCTCGTGGGCGCATGATGTGCAATAGAAGCTTTGTGGCCACCGCGTGGCGGTGGCCACGGGAGAGGAGACGGCGATGCCAGGAATCGTGGTGGGGGTAGATAGCTCCGTCCACTCGGAACGCGCGCTGAGCTGGGCGATGAAAGAGGCGGCGGTTCGGCATGCCGACCTCACCGTGCTGACCGTGCACCCGGCGGTGCCGAGCCTGGCAACCGGGAACCCGGAAAACTACGGCGAGGGTCTCGCGCCCATGGAACGAGACCGGACCGCGGCCGAGGAGCTTGTGACGAAGGTCGCCAGCGAGCTTGGCGAGCAGCGGCCCGCTTCGGTGACGGTGCGCGTGGTGAACGACTCGCCGGCCAAGGCGCTGATCGACGCGTCGCAGGACGCAGACATGCTGGTGGTCGGGTCGCGCGGCACCGGAGGCTTCGCCCGGCTGCTGATGGGATCCGTCAGCAGCCAGGTGACCCACCACGCGGCCTGCCCCGTTGTCGTGGTGCCGCACGACAGGTGAACCCGCCGGCGTCGGCCCGCGGCAGGCGTTACCGCGAGCCGACGCCGGTCACTGCGGCGCGATGCGACAGTTTCCGCCGTCACCGCGGCGCCGCGGGCTTGCGTGGCGGCACGTTTCGCTGCCGCCCCAATGGGCTTAGCAGGTTGCCGCCGAAATGCGCGCGGTTCTATTCTGGTCGCGTCCGCCCACGAAGATCATGTCTCCCGGCAGGCCATGCGGCAGCCAGGGCGCGGAGGGCCGGCTGCGCCGCCCGAGGGTACGCGTACGGCGTAAACGACCCGGCCGGATTTAACATTGCCGTTTCACGGCGCCTCTTGACCGGTTTTCTCAACGCCCAAATCGTGACGACGAGTTGTCCGGGTGACATCTCCGTGTGATGACTGACACCGGCGTCAGAAGAGATGCTTAAGGCTAGAACTCAAGCTGTGACCTCCGTTATGAAAACGAATCCGGGAGAACACTTCTCAGCAATCGAGATGATCTTTACGATGTTCTCACTCGGCGTGTACGAGACGCTTACCTGCGCCGGGCACACCGCACGGTAGGTAACCAGCCCTGCGGGGCATGATTGGGAACGAGATTGATCACGCAACTGAAACTGTCGGGGTACCGGTCACCAGGTTGGCAGATGTCAGCCTGCCCGGGCCGGATAGGGAGCAATTCCGGGCCGTCGAGCGCTGCTCGCCTGGTGGCAACGCCTCGGCGGGAGGACCCGACGATCCAGGCGAGAAGAGACCAGGATTGCCAAGCGGGCTAACGTGCGATATTCGATACCCAAACATGATCAGCTGGATCTGCCAGCAGAACGAGGTGACCCGTCGTGGCTGTAGGTCAAGAGGCGCACGTCGCAGGTACAGCGGAGTTCGAGGCCGCCGACCGCAGCCTCAAGAAGACTATGGGCTTCAACCACCTGCTGTTCCTGTCGGTGACGGCGATCATCGGCTCCGGCTGGCTGTTCGCGGCGCTGAAGTCCGCCGCGATCGCCGGGCCGGCCGCGATCGTGGCCTGGGCCATCGGTGGCGCCTTCATCATCTTCATCGCGTTCACCTACATGGAGCCGGCCGGCATGCTGCCGCGCAGCGGCGCGATCGTCCGCTACCCGGCCCTCACCCACGGCCCCTGGACCGGATGGCTGCTGGGCTGGGCCTACTGGCTGTCGGCGATCACCGTGCCCGCTATCGAGGCCGAGGCCGTCGTCACCTACGTCGGCGGCCAGGAACCCAGCAGCGGGATACTCATCACGCGATCCGGCGTCCCGGAGATGAGGTGGCCCCAGGGCATCTTGTTCGGCATCGGCCTGATGGTGATCTTCTTCGCGCTGAACTACTTCGGCGTCCGGCTGCTTTCGGAGGTAAACCGCTGGCTGACCTGGTGGAAGATCATCATTCCCTCCCTGACCGCGATCTTCCTGTTCATCTTCACGGTCAAGGACAACTACGTCTCACTGACCTTCGGGAGCGTGAAGGGCTTCGCGCCCTACGGCACGGCGGCCATCTTCGGCGCGATCTCCAGCAGCGGCATCCTGTTCTCCTACCTCGGTTTCCGGCAGGCCCTCGACTACGCGGGGGAGGCCAAGAACCCGCAGCGGCACGTCCCGCTGGCCACCGTGCTGGCCGTGGTGATCGGGTTCGCCGTCTATGTGACCATCCAGATCGGCTTCACCGGCGCGGTCAACTGGCACAACGCCGGTGTGCACCCGGGTGACTGGGCGGGCCTGCTGAACAGCCCCTGGTCAGCCTCGCCGCTGGTGGACGCGTTCAAGGCGGCCGGCATCGGCTGGCTCGGCACCTGGGCCACCATCCTGATCGTGGACGCGGGCATCTCGCCGTCGGCCACCGGCTGGGTCTACCTCGGCACCAGCGCCAGGACCAACTACGGCCTGTCGGTGAACGGGTCCCTGCCCAAGACGCTCCAGCGGCCCAACCGCTGGCACATCCCGTGGCTCTCCCTGGTGATCGCGCTCGTGATCGGGTGCATCTTCTTCATCCCCGCGCCGAGCTGGTACACGCTGGTGGGCTTCATCTCCTCGGCCACCGCGCTGACCTACATCATGGGCGGCACCAGCACGATCTTGTTCCGCCGGTACGCCCCGCAGCTGTACCGGCCGTACCGGCTCCCGTTCGCCTGGCTGATGGCGCCGGTCGGGTTCTGCGCCGCCTGGATGGTGGTCTACTGGTCCGGATACGAGACGCTGACCCAGGTGTACGGCGCGGTCTTCATCGGCCTGCCGATCTTCATCTGGTACTACGCCAGGGAGCACAGTTGGTTCGAGACCCCGATGAAGAGCTGGCTCGCTCAGGGCATGAGCCTGGTCTACCTCGGTACCTGGTGCTACATCCAGTGGGGCGGCGGCTGGCTGCTGCGGGTCAGTCCGCCCGCATCGAGCGCCTGGTCATTCCCGACCTACTACGGGGCCCAGGCCGGCGACGTCGCGTTCTTCTGCGTGTGCCTGTGGCTGCTGTCCAGCAAGACCGGCCGCCTGCACACCAGGGCCGGCCTGTGGTTCGTCGCCGCCATGTGGGGCCTGCTGCCGGTGTCCTACTACGGCTACTTCGGCCCGGAGAAGGTCCCGGCGTTCGCGTTCCCCTGGGGCACCCTGATCGCGCTCGGCATCGGCCTGATCGCCTTCGGGCTCGCGCTGGTCAGCGGCTTCTACACCGACGAGCTCAAGGCGATCGTCGCAGCGACGGTCGGCCCGAAGCCTCCTCCTGGCACCGCCGCCGTTCCCGGAGAGGAGAAAGCGGCCTGAGCCCGGCACGCTGAAGGCGTTGAGGCCCCCGCCGCTGCGGGGGCCTCAACGCTTGTGTCGGCCTACCCACGGAACCGGGTCGGGTGACGGTGGCGGGGAGCCGCCTTCCGTTCGGGTTAATGGAAAGGCGCGGGC
>JBOHCG010000685.1:0-4141 GCA_050698735.1 Streptosporangiaceae bacterium
CCGCGAACGCGGCGTCGCCGAGCAGGCAGATCCGGCCGAACGCCATCGCGGGCACGCCGATGTCGTAGACAGCCTGGACGAACGGCTCGGCGACGCCGGTCACGACCTCGGCGAGGGGCGGGGCCAGCCGCGCTCGCGCGGACCGGCGCAGGACGGTCACCGCCTCGTCTGTGGCCGTGCCCGGCGGCAGCGACACCGCGCGGCGCACGCCGTCCCGGCCGGTCATCAGCTCATCGAGGGCCTCGCCCTCGGCGACGTTGATGTACCAGACGAAGTTGACCAGCCGATCGCCCTCGGTCAACTCGCCATGCGGGCCCGGGATGGGGTAGACGAGGATGTGGCTGCCCGGCATGACCTGGTAGGTGATCGCGTCGCCCAGCCGCGCCCTGGTGGCGGCGGGCAGCTCCCGTTCGGGCAGCGTGCCGCGCCAGGCGACGTAGCCGGAGTAGGACGGCAGCACGCCCGGCAGCAGGACCGCCCTGGCGAGCGAGCTCACGCCGTCGGCGCAGACCAGAAGTTCGGCCTCGTCGGCGCCGCCGTCGGCCAGTGTGACGCTCACCTGGCCGCGGTCCTGGCCGAACCCGGTGACCTCGCGGTCGAGCAGGTAGCAGCCGGGGCCGAACTCCGCGAGCAGCGAGGAGTAGATGGTGTTCCACGACGAGAACAGGTACCTGTGCCGCTGCTCGTGCTCGATGTCGCCGTCGGGACGCAGGAACCTGATCCAGCCGGTCGACGAGCACACGTCGGATTCGCTCCGGCCGCCGCGCTCGGTCAGGTACCGCAGGGTGGCCGGCAGGGCGGCGATGCCCGCGCCGCGCGCCTGCAGCGCGGCCGAGGACCGCTCGAAGACCCGCACCTCGCAGCCCGCGTCGCGGAGCACGAGCGCGGCGGTCAGGCCGCCCACCGAGCCGCCCATGACGACGACGCGGGGCATGCCTGGCACGGCCGGCTTTTCGCGCGCTACGGCCGGCCGAACGTGGCGACCTTGACCACCGCGAGCTCGAACAGCACCCGGCGCTCGTCCATCGAGGGGTCGCGCAGCGCGTAGGGCGGCTCCTGCCCGGTGTACTTCACCCAGATCCGGTCGAGCTGGTCGGTGACCCGCTGGCCGTCGGCCGGGTCGTCCTCGGGGATCTCCCGCGTGACCTCGGTCTTCAGGCTGAGCCAGTGGTAGGCGTTCGCCGGGTTCATCAGCAGGAAGGTGGCGTGGGGCGCCTTGCGCAGCCAGTCCACCTTCCTGCGGTGGGTGGCCAGGTTGAGCAGCACGGTGTCGCCCTCGTAGTCGAACCAGACCGGGGTCAGGTTCGGCTGGCCGTCGGTGCCGGTCACCGCGACGATGGCGGTCACCGGCTCGTCGAGCAGCCGCTTGTAGATCGGGTCGAGGTCGGCCAGGCTCGCCACCGGCTCCCGCTCGCCGATCATGAACTGGCCGGGCTGGATACCGTCGGCGACGTCCCTGAACTTGGCCACGGTAATGGTCATTGCGTGTGCTCCTTAGCTGTCGGAAGGCTGTCCGCCCGGCCGGTGCCGGGCAGGGATCTGCGTCCGGCCTGTCCCCGGCTGAGGTCCATGACGGCCGGGTAGCAGGCCGGATCGACGCTGGCATCGATCACGGTGGGATCCGGCCGCCGCAGCGCGCCGGCCAGCGCCGCCGCGAGGTCCCGTTCGGTGCCGACCGCGGCGCCCGCGGCGCCCATCGCGACCGCGGCGGCCGCGAAGTCGGTGCGGCGGTAGCGGACGGCTTCTTCGCCGCCCTGCCCGGTCGGCTGCTGCTTGATCTGGATCAGGCTGAGCGCGGCGTCGTTGAAGACGACCACGATGATACGCAGGCCGAGCCGGACCGCCGTCTCTACCTCGGCCAGCGTCATGCCGAGCCCGCCGTCGCCGGTGAAGGCCACCACTGGCACCTGCGGCGCGCACAGCGCCGCGGCGATCGCGGCGGGCAGCGCGTAGCCCATGGTGGCAAGGCCGCTGGAGATCAGCAGCCGCCGCGGCTCGGGTACCTCCCACAACGGCATCGTGACCAGCATGTGGGCGCCCGCGTCCACCGTGGCGATGGTCTGCGGCGGCGTTCCGGCCCGGACCACGGCGGCCACCTGCTGGGGGGCCAGCCGTCCGGGTGCGGCGCTGGCCGCGGTGAGCAGCCGCCGGACCGCATCCGCCTTGACCGCGCGCCCGGTGCCCGGCGGCCAGTCGTGTTCTGGACTCTCGGCGATGACGTCCAGCGCCCGGTCAAGCGGCAGCCGCAGCGCGGTGGCGCCGGTGAAGTAGCCGTGGCTGGCTTGCGGGCCGGTGACGAGGATCGTGCGCGCATTGTAGTCCCAGGCCGACGGGATCATCTCGGCCTCGTCTACGCCGAGCGCGACGATGAGGTCCGCCGCGTCAAGCAGCGGCCACTCCACGGTGCCCCCGGTGACGAGCCCGGCCGCGTCGGCGCCGTCGTCGGGAAGGATGCCGCGGGCCCGGTAGGTGTGCAACGCCGGGATGCCGCGCCCGGCCAGGGCTTTTCGGACCGCGGCGGTCTGCGCTATCGCCCCCGAGCCGAGCAGCAGCACCGGCCGCCGTGCCGCCCGCAGCGCTCCGGCCAGCACCGAGGCCGCCTCGCCCCAGTCGCAGGGACCGGTTCCTTCGGCGGCCGCCGCCCTGCCGTTGCCGCCAGACTGCTCACTCTCCGGATCAACATCCTCAGCGCCGATACCGTCGACCATGGTCGGTGTATTGCCTTTGAGGCTGGTGCTGAAGGCGCCGCCACCACGGGTGACGCCGTCGCTGGGGGAGGCGCTGTCGTCCATGGTGGCGATGACCGGGCCGGCCGGCGTGGCGAGCGCCTGCTGGACGAGCCACTCGGCTGCCTGCGCGGCGTGCGGCCCGCCTACGGTGGCGGTCGCCTTGGCCACCGAGCGGCCAAGGGCGGCCTGGCCGATCCGCTGGTGGCTTATCCGGCCGCCGTCGGCGGCCGGGACGGTGTCCGCGATCACCACGACGGGCAGCCGGTCCAGGGCCGCGTGCGCGATCCCGTTGACCGCGCTGGCCAGCCCGGGGCCACGGGTGACAAGCACGGACCCCGGCGCGCCTGTCAGGTCGGCGTAGCTGGCGGCCATGATCGCCGCCGCTGTCTCGCCGTGAGCCAGGACGAAGCGCAGCCCCGCGGCCGACGCGGCGCCGACCACGTCCAGGTTGGGTCCGCCGCCGGGGACCCCGAACATCAGCCGCGTCCCCGCCCCGGCGAGCGCGCCGACGATCGCATCGGCTGCCTGGACTCCCATGCGGCTCCCTCTTTAGACGGCCATTGTGTGGTGCCCGTGATAGGCCGTCAAGATCTGTGGGGCCGGTGATACCGGGAGAAAATCACTCAAAGTAGTGAACCTGGCCGCCGGAGTGACCGTTCTGATGGGAAAGTGATCCGCCTGGGGCGTCGGACCTCCCTACCAGAACAGAAGGAGACCCGAGTTATGAGCCGAGTACCGCGTACCAGGCTAGCGGCGCGTCTGCGGCGGCTACCGGGCCGATGGCTCGCCGCCGCGCTCATCGCGGCAGCGGCGCTTGCGCTGCTCGTGCCGGGCGTGAGCTACGCCACCGCGGGCCAGTCCAACGCGGCGGACACCGGCTGCCTAGGCGTCACCCCCGCGACGTTCCCGGCGATGGGCTTTATCGCCAACTCCAACCGCCACCAGGCTGGTCACCTGTGGTGGCGGCGCACCTCTGACGGCGGCGTCTGCATCGGCACCGTCGTGGAGTGGGTTCAGTACAACGCCCCGATGACCAAGACCTGGAAGGTGACCGTCTACACGACGGCGCACCCGAACGGCCTGGTTGTCAAGCAGCGCACGTTCGCGCTCAACCAGGGCTGGTACTTCTGGAGCTTCGGGGTGCACCAGGTATTCTCCGGGCTGACGTCGGTGTGTATCACCGCCTCGGATTCCTTCGGGGTGTCATGCATCGACTTCGGCCCCGCGCAGAGCTGAGGTTGTTCCTTGGCGGGAAGCGCGGGTCAGAGGTGGTGCGCGGCCAGGTGCGCGCCGAGGACGTCGTAGCCGAAGTCGGCCGCCGGGTCGCGCCATACCGAATGGGCGTGGTTCGCCTTGCGCTGGGTGTTGTCGTACTCGATGAGCAGCCGCGGACCCTGCACCCGGTAGTAGTG
>JBOHCG010000686.1:0-4135 GCA_050698735.1 Streptosporangiaceae bacterium
GCATGACCGCGAGCGTGCGCTTGCCCGCCGCCAGGTCGGTGCGGATGTCGCGCAGGTTGTTGACCATCAGCAGGGCACAGGCCAGCAGCCCGGCCGGCACGGAGGCGGCAAGGCCGAGCCAGGTCAGCGTCCCCATCTGCACGTACGCCGTGCCCACGACCGCGACGACGCCGAAGAAGAGGAATACGAACACCTCGCCGAGCCCGCGGTACCCGTAGGGTCGCGGGCCGCCGGTATAGAACCACGCGGCGGCGACGCAGGCAGCGCCCAGCGCAAGCAGCCACCATGACGTCACGGCGGCCAGCGCCAGCCCGGCCAGGCCCGCCACGGCAAAGCAGCCGAACGCGGCCGCCAGCACCTGCCGCGGCGGCGCGAGTCCCGCGGCGACCAGCCGGACCGGCCCCACCCGCTTTTCGTCGGAGCCCCGGATACCGTCGCTGTAGTCGTTGGCGTAGTTGACCCCGACCTGCAGCGCGAGCGCGACGACGAGCGCGAGCACCGCCCGCCACCAGACAAAACGACCGTAACCGAAGGCCACGCCCGAACCGATCAGTACCGGCACCACCGCCGCGGGGAGCGTCCTTGGACGGGTCCCCGCCAGCCATTCCCGAGCATCAGCCACCCACAGATTTTACGGGCCCACGCATCACTCGCTGATCGCCGTGTGCAGGCGTACCACCGGAACGCCGGTACCCAGGTCCAGCTCGGCGCGCGCGCCGTCGGCGCCCCAGCCCGCCGCCTCGAGGAAGCGGCGCAGCACCGAGTCCGCCTCGAGCACCCAGGTGTCCACGGTGTGGAAACCGTCCTTGGCCAGCGTGTCGGCGACCGCGTGCAGCAGCCTGCTGCCGTGCCCGCGCCCGGTCAGTTCCGGCATGACCCGCAGTTCGTACAGGCCGGCGTCGGTGGCGGGCCAGCGGTCGGCGTCCGTGGCCGGGCCGGCGGAGGCGAATCCCGCGACGGCCCGATCCGCGTCGACCGCGACGAGCACCCGGTGCCTGCTGGTCGGCGGGTTCGTGACCGCGTCCCGCCAGCGATCGCGAAACGCGCCCTCCGCCTCGTCGCCGGTCAGTTCGGCGAGCAGCGCGTCGGGCACCACGCCGGCATAGCCGCAACGCCAGCTAGCCACCTGCACCCGAGCCAGCTCGGGAGCATCGCCCGCCCGCGCCGGACGGACAAAACCCGCGGCGTCCGGGCTCACTGCTCCGGGCGCGCGATCAGGGTGATGTCGCGGGCCGCGCCGGTGGCGGCCGACGTCGCCATCGCGGCGTAGACCTGCAGGGCCGCGCTGACCGGCCGCTGCCTTTCCGCGGGCCGGTATGAGCCGAGCGAGGCGAGCACCTGGTCCCGACGGGCAACGAGTGAAGCCTCGGGCACGTCCAGCCTCAGCTCGCGGTTCGGGATATCGATCACCACCGTGTCGCCATCCTCAGCCAGCGCGATCGTCCCGCCCGCCGCCGCCTCCGGGGCGACGTGGCAGACCGACAGGCCCGACGTCCCGCCGGAGAACCGCCCGTCCGTGATCAGCGCGCACGCCCGGCCGAGCCCCTTGCCCTTGAGGAAGCTGGTCGGGTACAGCATCTCCTGCATGCCAGGTCCGCCGCGGGGGCCCTCGTAGCGGATGACCACCACGTCGCCCGCGCGCACCGCGCCGGCGAGGATGCCCGCGACCGCGTCCTCCTGGCTCTCGAACACCACGGCTGGCCCGGAGAACTGCCACAGCTCTTCCGGCACGCCGGCGGTCTTGATGATCGCCCCGTCGGGGGCGAGGTTGCCGTAGAGGACCGCGAGCCCGCCGTCGGCGGTGTAGGCGTGCGCCGCGTCCCGGATGCACCCGGAAGCCCGGTCGGTGTCCAGCGTGTCCCAGCGCGCCGACTGCGAGTACGGCCGGGTGGTCCGAACGCCGCCCGGCGCGCCGTGATACAGCTCGACCGCCTCGGCGCTTACCGAGGAAGAGCCCAGGTCCCACGCGTCGAGGAACTCGCGCAACGAGGCGCTGTGCACCGTGCGCACGCCCCTGTTGAGCAGCCCGGCACGGTCGAGCTCGCCGAGGATCGACGGGATGCCGCCGGCCCGGTGCACGTCCTCGAGGTGGTAGGAGCTGCTCGGCGCGACCTTGCACAGGCACGGCACCCGGCGGGAGAGCTCGTCGATCTCCTTGAGCCCGAAGTTGACCCCTGCCTCGTGGGCGGCGGCAAGCAGGTGCAGGATCGTGTTCGTCGACCCGCCCATCGCCACGTCCACCGCCATCGCGTTCTCGAACGCGTCACGGCTGGCGATGGACCTCGGCAGCACCGAGTCGTCGCCGTCGGCGTAATAGGAACGGGTGATCTCCGCGATCACCCGCCCGGCCCGCTCGAACAGGCCGCGCCGCCCGGTGTGCGTGGCCAGCGTGCTCCCGTTGCCGGGCAGGGCCAGGCCGATCGCCTCGGTCAGGCAGTTCATCGAGTTGGCCGTGAACATGCCCGAGCACGAGCCGCAGGTCGGGCAGGCCGATTCCTCCATGGCAAGCAGCTGCTCGTCGGATACCGACGGGTCAGCCGATGCCACCATCGAGTCGATCAGGTCGAGCTTGCGCCCGGGTGCCCCGGGGGCCAGCCCGGCCGGCGCGCCCGCCTCCATCGGCCCGCCGGACACGAACACGGTGGGGATGTTCAGCCGCATGGTGGCGATCAGCATGCCCGGCGTGATCTTGTCGCAGTTCGAGATGCAGATCATGGCGTCGGCGCAGTGCGCGTTCACCATGAACTCCACCGAGTCGGCGATCAGCTCCCGGCTCGGCAGCGAGTACAGCATCCCGCCGTGGCCCATGGCGATGCCGTCGTCCACCGCGATCGTGTTGAACTCGCGCGGTATCGCCCCCGCCGCGCGGATGGCATCGGCCACCACCTGGCCGACCTCGCGCAGGTGCACGTGCCCGGGGACGAACTCGGTGAAGCTGTTCGCCACGGCGATGATCGGCTTGCCGATGTCCTCGCGGGCTACCCCGGTGGCGCGGAGGAGGGCGCGGGCGCCCGCCATGTTCCTACCGTGGGTAACCGTACGGGACCGAAGCGGCGGCATAGGGATCTCCCCAACATCAGCAGCGGAATGACAGAACCCCCAGCCTACCGGCGCGGCCCGCCACTCGTTCGGCAAAGGCCCGCCAAGGGGCGGCTAGCGGGGGTCCGGGCTCGCGAACGCCGCGCTCGCGGCCTTGAAGATCCGCTCCGCCTCGCTGTCGCTCAGCGGCCGCACCTCGCCTTCCCTCGCCCGGCGCCGCAGGTACTTGCGCAGCCGCGGACCGCTGAAGACATCGACATCCCGGATCGTCGCCACATCCCAGGGGATCTTCGGCCCGTACACCGCCATCGTGGGGCGGACGCTGACCGGGCTGCCGATCGCCGCGGACAGCAGCTCGGCGGCCCGTTCGGCCTCCCAGTGGGCGTGCTCGAGCCGGTCCTTCTTGCTGTACGGGCCGTGCCACAGCTGCCTGGCGTTCCGCGTCCGCACCACCAGCCTCTTGTCCCAGGCCTCCGAGTCGATGGCGAACACCCCCGCGGGGCCCACGACCAGGTGGTCGATCTGGTCATCGCTGTCCGGGATCGGGCTGCAGTGCATCGCGTGGTAGCCCGCCCGCTCCAGCTTGGCCAGCTGGTTGCGGGTCCGCCGCTGGGCCGAGGTCAGCCTGGCCCCGGCCGGGCCGCGGAAGACGGTCCGTGACCGGTAGATGGTGTCGGCGATGGCGGCGAGCACCGCGAGGGTCAGCCCGAGCTGCCAGGAGACGACGATCGAGAACACGACGCCGACGATGATCGCGATGATCGCCCGCCGCTGCCAGGCGCGCATCCTCGGGTCGGAGGACAGGTGCCCCAGGTTTCCCACCTGCCGGCCGATGCCCTCACGCGGCGGATCCGCGTCGGCGCCGACCGGGGTGATCACGACCTGCCGCGCCCTCGGGCCGGGATCGCCGCCGGAGCCCCCCGCGTCGCGGCCGGCATCCGCGGCAGCGCCGCCAGACCAGCCGGCATTGCCGCCAGACCAGCCGGCATTGCCGCCAGGATCCGCTGCGTCACGGCCAAGACCCCGCGGATCCCCGGTATCGGCCGAATCCGAGGAATCCCCGACACCAGAAGCACCGGAAGCACCGGCAGCACCG
>JBOHCG010000687.1:0-4132 GCA_050698735.1 Streptosporangiaceae bacterium
CCAGGCTCGCCAGATCCGGCTCGTCCGGCATCCGCGCCTCCCACGGCATATCTGAGCAAGAACCTAACTCAGGTTAGCGCCGCACGCAGGCACGATCAAGGACGTCTATGTTCGTGTCTCACACCCAAGGCCGCCGGGTGTGCGTCAAATTTGTAGGTAACAAGATCATCTTCGGTGGCGGCCCTGTTCAGGCGGCGTCTGTCTGGTTGTGCGGCTTGCGGCAGATGGCTTCCCATTCGCTGCTGGCTTCCAGGCAGCGCAGGGTGGTGATGGCGTCGGCGCCGCCGGTGCTCCAGTGCATGCCGGACTGCTTGAGGCGCTGGCCGATGACGGACTTGCAGCCTGCCTCCACGACACCGGAGCCGACGAACAGGCCGCACTGGCGGAACCACTTGTAGCGCATGCGGGGCGCGTTGTGCTCGAAGTAGCCCAGTGCGGTGTCCATCTCATCTTTCTTTACGCCGGCGAGGGGGTAGACGCGGGCAGCCTTGCAGATGCCGTCGATGTCGCCGTACTCCAGGTCCTCCATCCGGGCGGCGAGCCAGCTGTCTTTCTGGTCGCCGAGCATGAATTCCAGGCTGCGGGCGAGGTCGTGCAGGTGTTCGCGGGCGTGGAACAGATCCACGATCTGGGTGGCCTCGGGGAACTTGCTGCTCGCGATGTTCCAGATCCAGGCCGCGCCGTCGCCGAGAATGGTGACCTGGCGGATGTGCGCGGCGCCGCGGCGGATGCCCTCGGCCTCGACGAGGTCCCCGAAGACAGCGGCGGGCTCGAAGGTGGCCAGGTAGCTGGAGGAGGCGGGGTCGCGGACTGGGCGGCCTTTCTCATCGAGGGTGTCCTGGGTGAAGAACACGGCGAGCTTGATCTCCCGGGTCCGGGCCTTCCCGTCCTCGCCCTTGCCGTCCCGCCCGGCGGTCTCCTTCCCTGTCATGGGGCAGCCGGTGCCATCCAGCGCGCCGTACAGCATGTCCGGCTGCGGGGATGGCGGCATCGGGATCAGTTTCCGGGCGGTGATAAGCGCGGCCCGGGTCCGGACCGCGGTGGCCTGGGCGTTGCCGCTGGCCTCGGCGGCCCGCTCGGTCCGCTTGACGGTCAGCCGGACCCCGGCCAGGTGCTCCAGCAGCCCGGCGGCTTTCGCGAACGGCATCGCGGCCGCGGCCTGGTCGTTCATCGCGGTCAGCCCCGGTGACATCGACTCGGCCATGCCCAGCTCGGCGTCCCTGGGCGCCAGGCCGTGCTCGCACTGCGTGCAGTGGTACCAGGCGCGGAGAATGGTGACCGCGCCGAGCACCGTGTCGAAGGTCTTGTCCCGGTAGGAGATGAACTCTGCCTCATGCCCGGCTCCGCATGCCGCCCGCGGCCCCCGGTGTCCGGGGTCAGCGGCCAGCAGGCCCTCCAGCAGCGACCCGCCCACCCGCGACAGCCCCGCGCGGATCGCCAGCTCCGTCTTCTCCAGCCCTGCACCGCCAGGTGCCAGTGCCTGCACGGCTGCTGCGGTCAGCTTGTCCAGCTCCGCGGCGAACTCCGCCTGGATCCGCCCGCGCAGCTGCGCTAACCCCTCCGCCGCACGGTCCGGCCCGGCTGACTGGGGCGTCACCGGGCGGGCCTCGCAGATCGCCTCGCTGACCTCGGCGATCTGCTCGGTCAGTGCCGCGAACTCCTGGTACCGCTCCACCTCGGCCCGGACTTTGGGCACCTCGGCCTCCGCGAGCTGACGGCCCCGCGTGCCGCGCCCGGCCACGGTCCGGGTCCACAGCCACCGCGGCCCGTGCCCGCGATGACCCGGCCGGGCGCACGCGCAGTTCGGCTTGCCGCACCTGCGGTAATTCTCGCTCACGCTGCCACGGCGGAAATCACCGATCGCGGCCAGCCGGGCGAAAAGCCCCGCCCGCCGCCTTTCCAGGTCACCAAGCGAAGGCCCGCTCATAGCTACTCCCGAGTCTGGTTGTTTGGACCACAACCAGACTACGCCGTGAACAGCCTCAACCCCGGCTACCTACATTCGTGTCGCACACCCAAGGCCGCCGGCCGGCCAGGACCAGGGGGACCGGCCTCCGGCCGGGCTCAGCCTGGCAATCGCCTGCTTAGCACGCTGCCACTCAGCATCAAGCGCCCCGCAAACCGAAAACTTTCACAAACCGAAACTTTTTCACCGGGTCGCTTGACCCTGAGCCTCCGGCAGCGCGCGCCGGAGGCCAATAGCGGTGGCGGCAGGAGCGCCACCGGTCGCCAACGGCGATTGCCGAAGACCAAGACCCCCGCGCGGCGGAAGGACAAGACGATGAACGAGACGACGATCACCATCACCGGGAACCTCGTGGACGACCCGGAGCTGCGGTTCACGCCAGGCGGCCAGCCGGTCGCACGGTTCCGCGTGGCCAGCACCCCCAGGTTCTACGACAAGGCCTCGGGGGAGTGGAAGGACGGCGACGCGCTGTTCCTGACCTGCAACGTATGGCGCCAGGCAGCCGAGAACGCGGCCGAGAGCCTCGCCAGGGGCACGCGGGTCCATCGTGACCGGGCGGCTGCGGCAGCGCTCCTACGAGACCAGGGAGGGCGAGAAGCGCACGGCCTGCGAGGTCGAGGTCGACGAGCTCGGGCCGTCGCTGCGGAACGCCTCGGCGAAGGTGACGAAGGCCGCCAGGACCAGCACCGCGCAGGCTGCCAGCGGGCAGGGGACCGGCGGCCGCGAGGCCGACCCGTGGGCCAGCGACGCCCCGGCTGGCAGCGGCTTCAGCAACGAGCCTCCGTTCTAGCCTCCAGGCGTAAGAGACCCCCGTCCGGATCCCGCGCGGGCGGGAGTCCTGCTGTTCAGATCAGCCGCCCGCAACCCATTCGAGCGTCACTCGGCAGGGCCGCCACCCAGCCGCTCGGCGAGCGTGGCCAACTGCCCGAGGAGGTGCTGCGCGTCGCCAAAGCCGGTCGTGTAGACAAATTCGTCAGTCGCCTGGACGGCCTTCAGTTCGTGACCGTGCTCGCGCAGGTAGTGACGGAGATCAACCGGAGCTTCGACAGCGGCCAGTTCCCGTGCCCGGGCGATGAGCTCCCGCTCAGGGGCTGTCAGGTCCGCCATGGGTGTTCCTTCTTGTCAGATCCAGCCATCCGCAACCCACCCGAACGTACTCGCAGCGGACCGCAAGCCGTCAAGAGCCGCCCATGCCGCGGCGGCCTCCGGATCCACCTCGTCATCGAGGTCGAATCACTCCTGGCGGCGCAGCGGCGGCCGAGGCCTCCATAGACGACGCGGTACGGCTCAGTGCATGGAACACACCGCGATCGCATCCATGGAGGGCCGAGGTTCGCGCCCGAACGCGGTCAGCAGGTCGGCGAGGCGCGCGGCGGCGGCCGCCACGGCGTCGGCCTGGCCCTCAACGTCACTCCCCAGGACCGCGCCGGGGACGGGGACGATCTCAGCCATGCGGCCGACCGTAACTCGCGCCGCCGGCATTCCTGCTCACCTAAACGAGCGGAATCGCGGCTTGCAGGACCGATCCCTGAGCGCCTGGACATGGAGCACGGCTACCGGCACGCCATAGCCGCCGGTGTAATCCGGGTCGCGGAGGTGATCACGGCACGTGGTGATCAGCAGAATCGCCCTGACCGCGCCCGTGCGGCTGTAGCGGAGCAGCTGCCTCCTGGTGGCAAGGTCGGCGGGACCGCCCAGGGTTTTGACCTCGACACCGACGTCCCCGCTGACGAAATCGATCTTGGTTCCCCGCGCTAGGCGGACCTCGTGCCGCAGCGGGACCTGGGCGTCCAGGAGCACGCCGCCCAGCGTCCAATGCAGGTCGGACTCGTCGCAGTAGACGTACGGGCCACCAGCGACGATCGGGTCAGCGAGAAAGGCGAACGCGGCTTTCCACGGAGCGGCCGATGGTGCCGCGTCCCAGTGCTGCGCGGCGTACGTGCAGGTCACCACGACGGGCCACACTAGCGCCAGCTGTCACTTCTCGTTTGATCTGTCGGGCCGGGGTGCTGCTGACCTGCGGCCCGCCACTTGCTGATGGGGTGGTCATCGGTCGTTGTCTCTCATTTAAAGTGGCGGATTTCTGGGGTCGGGTGGCTCCAGTGTCGGAGGCGGATCTCGCTGAACCTGGCGCGGTGGCCTTCGATCCATCTGCGGATGGGGTCG
>JBOHCG010000688.1:0-4132 GCA_050698735.1 Streptosporangiaceae bacterium
GGCCCCGCTGGAGGATGCGATCAGCGCGCGTAACGCCGGGGCGGTGCACGTGCATGCTGATGAGACCAGCTGGCGGGTGTTCGAGCAGGTCGAGGGCAAGGAAGGCCACCGCTGGCGGCTGTGGGTCGTCATCACCGATGACACGGTCGTGTTCCGGATGGACCCCACCCGATCCGCCGCGGTCCTGGAACGCCACTTCGGCATCGACCGCGCCGACGGTGCCCTCGCCGGAGGCCGGCGCCTGCTGATCTCGACGGACTTCTGCACCGCTTACCAGTCCCTGGCCCGGATGGAAGGCGTCAGCCCGCTGTGGTGCCGGGCGCACATCAGGCGGTATTTCATCCGCGCCGGCGACGCTCACCAGCAGCTGCGGTACTGGCGGGACCAGTGGGTCGCCCGGATCGCTGACCTGTACCTGGCTCACCAGGCCATGGCCGCCGCAGAGCCCGCCACCGGCCAGTACGCCGAGGCGCGGGCCGGGTTCGAGGAGGCGCTGGCCGCGATCGATGAGGCCCGCCGCACCCAGGCGGCCAGCCGGGGCCTGCACCCCGCGGCGAAGAAGGTCCTGGCCACCCTGGGCCGCGAATGGGACGGCCTGGCCCGCCACCGCGACTTCCCTGACCTGGACCTGGACAACAACCAGTCCGAGCGCGCCCTGCGCACCCCGGTCGTCGGGCGCAAGAACTACTACGGCAGCCACGCCGAATGGTCCGCGCACCTCGCAGCCAGGGTCTGGACCATCACCGCCACCGCCGAACGCCGCCACCGCGAGCCACTGGAATACCTGACCAGCTACCTGAACGCCTGCGCCAGCGCCGGCGGCAAGGCACCCGAAGGCCCCGCACTGGACCAGTTCCTGCCCTGGCTCCCCGGCCCCGCCGGCAGCCGGGACCACGACCCCCCAGACATCAGCCAATCCGGCTAACCCGCGCACCGCAACCCCGGACAATCCCAAGCCGAACCACGCACCCGTCCATCAGCACAGCCGGGTCTCCACCATGCCATCCCACAGGAACACCGAATACTTACCATCCGGGAAAGCAGATCACCTGACGTCCGGTATCCGCCGATCTGGAGGAAAATGATCGCCTGGTCTTTTGGTACCGCCTCCATTCAGATGTGGTGGTTGCGCGCGGGCGCGCCAGTCCTTGCTTGAGCCGCCCCAGCTGGCAACTAATTTCTGGGTCAGGTGTTCAGCTTGAGCGGGATGAGGGGAGCTTCACGGCGCGTCGCACCACAATGGTCGTCATTGAGCGCGAATGCGGATCTCCCCGGGCAGGGAGGACTAGTACGCTTGAATGCCTCAGCAAGTCGTGGGAGCGAGTTAGGGGCGGAACTGAGAATGAAGCTCTACAGGCGCCTGGCTGTTGCTGCCGTAGCGGTACTCGTCGGCGGGCTGGCTGGCCCGGGTGCTGCCGCGGCCGGGACGGATCCGTCGTGGGTCATCCAGTCCACTCCCAACCATTCCGGCGCCAGGAGCAGCATGCTGTACGCGGTGTCGTGCTCGTCGGCCACGGTCTGCACCGCGGTCGGAGAGTACGAGAATCGGTCGCGGGTTCACGTGACGCTGGCCGAGCGCTGGAACGGCGCGAAGTGGCGGCTCCAGCCCTCCCCCAACCATTCCGGCGCCAGGAGCAGCATGCTGTACGCGGTGTCGTGCCCGTCGGCCACGGCCTGCACCGCGACCGGCACCTACCGGAGCCGCTCCGGGGTTCACGTGACGCTGGCCGAGCGCTGGAACGGCGCGAAGTGGCGGCTCCAGCCCTCGCCCAACCCCTCCGGCGCACAGGACAGCAGGCTGCTCGGGGTGTCGTGCTCGTCGGCCATGGCCTGCACCGCGACCGGCACCTACGTGAGCAGTTCCGGGGCCAGCACGCTGACCGAGCGCTGGAACGGCGCGAAGTGGCGGCTCCAGTCCACCCCCAACCGATCTGGCGCCCTGGTCAGCGCACTGGACTCGGTGTCGTGCGCGTCCGCCTTGACCTGCGTCGCGGCCGGTGCCTACGGAAGTAGTTCCGGGGCAGCCGGCCCGCTGGCCGAGCGCTGGAACGGCGCGACGTGGCTGCTCCAGTCCACCCCCAGCCCCTCCGGCGCCCGGTACAGCCAGCTTGACGGAGTGTCGTGCTCGTCCGCCACGGCTTGCACCGCGGTCGGCGCCTACCAGGACAAGTCTGGCGTCTACGTCACGATGGCCGAGCGCTACTCCTGAACAAAATGACTGACTAAGTGGGCGAAACGGCCTACTGGAAGGCCGGCGCGCTGGCCATCGCGTCCCGGAAGTTCAGATGGCCCCAGGCAGGCAACGGGTGAGCGAGCGCATGCCCAGCAGATGACCGTCGGTCGTCCGGCGTGCAAGGCCCAGAACCCTGTGCTCGTTCTCCGAGACAACGAACACAGAGCCAGACGATATGAGCACCGATGCGACAGCACCATTGAAGTCATCGCGAGGCAAATACTCGGGTAACTAGATAGGCCTGTCTGACTGGTTCTTTCGCTACCTGCGCTTTCCCATCGAGTGAGCACGTTTCGATGCCTGCCTATTTGCGGGCCGGGCGGAATCATGGCAGCGTTCGTCCGTGCCCGAGATGCCCGGCGTTCCCGGCAGCGGGCTTCGTGCTGCGAACACGCGACTGAGGGAACTGCTGGCCGAGCGGGACGCGGAGATCGCGGCGCTGCGCGAGCTGGTGACGACGCTGCAGTCGCAGGTCGCGGACCTGGCCGCCCAGGTGAAGACGAACTCCCGGAACTCATCGAAGCCGCCGTCGTCGGACGGCCCGGCCAAGCCGTCGCCGAAGTCGCTGCGCGGCAAGTCCGGGCGGAAGCCCGGCCGGCCGAAAGGCCAGCCCGGCGCCACGATGGAACTGACCGAGCACCCGGACAAGAAGGTGCGGCACCGGCCGGGCAGGTGCTCCTGCTGCGGGAAGTCCCTGAAGAACGCGCCGGTCACCGCGGTCGAGCGCAGGCAGGTCATCGACATCCCGCCGGTGAAGACGGTGACCACTGAGCACCAGGTGCTCACGGTGAAATGCGGCTGCGGCTGCGAGACGAAAGCGCAGGCCCCGGACGGCGTGAACGCGCCGGTCCAGTACGGGCCCCGGATCATGGGCACCGGGATCTACCTCTGGCACGGCCAGTTCCTGTCGAGAGACCGCGCCTGCCGAGCCCTGTCGGACCTGTTCGGCTGCGCTCCCTCGCCCGGCGCGCTTGCCGCCGCCGTGCGGAAGACGGCCGGCTTCCTCGCCCCGGCGCTGCAGGCCATCACGCGGCACCTGATCGCCTGTGAGGTCGTGCACTTCGACGAGACCGGGTTCCGCACCGCAGGGAAGCTCGCTTGGGTCCACTCCGCCTCGGCGGGGAAGTTCGCCCTGTTCACCGTGCACGCCAAGCGCGGGAAAGACGGGATGAAGGCCGCCGGGGTCCTGCCGTCCTTCGCCGGCATCGCCGTCCACGACGCCTGGGCACCCTACGACACCTTCGACAACGTCGCGGGCCACGCACTGTGCGGAGCCCACGTGCTGCGCGAGCTCGTCGCGGTCACCGAGACCGGCACCGATCTCGACAGGGCGTGGGCGCAGCAGGCGATCGACGCGCTGCTCGCCCTGAACGAGGCCGCCGATGCCGCCCGCGCCGCGGGCCAGGAGGCCATCGACACCGAAACCCGGGACAAGCACGAGGACTGGTACCGCAAGGCCGCGGCCACCGGGATCGCCCTCAACGCCGCCCGCAGCGGGAAGCTCCAGCAGAAGCGGCACGCTCTCGCCGCGAGGATGAAGGACCGCGAGGGCGACTACCTGCGGTTCGCCCGCGACCTGCTGGGCGGGGTAGTAGAGGCAGGTGCCGCGGTCGTCGGCGAGGTGCCCGGTGATGAGGCCGAGGCGGTACCAGCGCTTGATGCTGGAGGGGTGTGCGTGCAGCTGGCGGGCTGCCTCGTCGAGGGTGAGCATGCCGGTGTCGCGGAGCCGCTGCCAGAGGCTGGGGATGTGGCGGGTGAAGCAGTGGGCGCGTACCCGGCCGGCGTCCCATGGCTTGCTGTCCCCGCTGTTCAGGCCGCGCTGGTTGAGGGTGCATGCGACCTGGCTGTAGGTGTGGCTGCCGAGCAGCTGGTCGATGAGCGCGATTGTCGGGGCGGGGG
>JBOHCG010000689.1:0-4104 GCA_050698735.1 Streptosporangiaceae bacterium
CGCGGGTCGAGCGGTTCCTGTCCTCGTGCGCGCAGGACAACATGACGGTCGCGATGCCGACCACGCCGGGCAACTACTTCCACCTGCTGCGCTGGCAGGGACTGTCCGGCCGGCACAAGCCGCTCATCGTGTTCACGCCGAAGTCCACGCTCCGGCTGAAGGCGGCCGCCTCGGCCGAGGCGGAGTTCACCACCGGTTCGTTCCGGCCGCTGATCGGGTCTACCCAGGCCGCGGACGCCGGTGTCCGGCGGGTCCTGCTGTGCACTGGCAAGGTGTACTACGACCTGGCCGCGCGGCGCGAGGCGAGGGACGCGAGGGACACCGCGATCGTCCGGGTGGAGCGGCTCTACCCGCTGCCGGTCTCCGAACTGTCCGCCGAACTGGCCCGCTACCCCGCCGCCGAGTCGGTCACCTGGGTCCAGGAGGAACCCGCCAACATGGGTGCCTGGCCGAGCATGGCGCTGAAGCTCCCCCTGCACCTGGGCCGCGAGGTCGGCGTGGTGTCGCTGCCGGCGAGTTCGGCGCCCGCGGCCGGATCCGCGGCCAAGCACGCCGCCACCCACAAGGAGATCATCGAGACCGCGATCCCCTAGGGAGAATCGATGTACTTCACCGACCGCGGCATCGAGGAACTTGAGGAACGGCGCGGCGAGGAGCGGGTCACCATGGCCTGGCTGTCCGAACGCCTCCGCGACTTCGTCGACCTCAACCCCGACTTCGAGACCGCCGTGGACCGCCTGGCCACCTGGCTCGCCCGCCTGGACGAGGAAGATCTTTAAGATCCTTTATCCAGAACGGGCGGTGGTGCACGTCTCGTGAAGTGCGATGGCCGCAGCATGCCCTGAAGGTGCCCGCCGTGGTCGAGCCTGTCAGCATGCGCACTGGCCGCCGTTGTGCTGGGCATGCCAGCCTCATTCGCCACATAATTCTCGTTGTGCTCCAGGATCCCGCCGTGGCGGAGGTGGCGACCGCAACGATGTAAGGACGTGGCGGTTGTAACCGCTACAACCTCACATCGTTGCGGTTGACCTGGGGTGGCGGGCGCGGGAGACGGCCTCTGGCCCATCCGGCGAGAGTGGGCGAGGCGAGTTTCGATCGCGATATGTCTTGACTACGCGAGGATGAGATATATCGTTAGGAGTGACGACCGGACTGACGGGAAGGACGGGTGAGATGGCGCACTGGACCATTGACGCTCCGACCAGCCTGGATTTTGGCGAGGTGAGCGGGCTTCGGGTCAGGCTCATCGGCGGTTCCGTGGCCGTGCTCGCAACCGACGGGACACCGTCGCTGGAGGTGGCGAGCATCTCGGGCGACCCGCTGGAGGTCACCTACGAAGACGGGGTGCTGACCGTCAGCCACGAGAACCTGACCTGGGATGGTCTGCTGAAGTGGCTGCGGCCGCAGCGGCATGCGGCGACCGTGACAGTCACCGTGCCGCGCAAGTGCCCGACGCAGGTCGGCGTGGTCAGCGCGACCGCGGTGCTGTCCGGCCTGTCCGCGAGGGCATCGGTCAAGAGCGTCTCCGGCGGGATCACCCTGGATGGCGTCACCGGCGACGTGGACGCCAACACCGTTTCCGGGGCGCTTGAGGCGCAGGGCGTCAACGGGCGGCTCGACTTCCGTTCGGTGTCCGGGGACCTGACGCTGGCCGAGGGCTGGCTGGAGCGCCTGGACGCGCACGCGGTGAGCGGTGACGTGACCGCGGACGTCGACCTGGACCCGCTTGGTGGCCTGCAGGTCACCACGGTCTCCGGCGAGGTGACGCTGAGGCTCCCCGCGGAGAGCGACACCAAGGTCCGCCTGCACTCCATATCGGGCGACGTCCGCAGCGAGTTCGAGGGGCTGAGGCGTTCGTCGGCGCCCGCCTCACATAGCGTAAGCGGTAACCTTGGCGCCGGCTCGGGGCTGGTGTCGGTGACTACCATGTCCGGCCGGGTCGTGCTGCTGCGGCGCGCCGAGCGCGATGCCGCAACCGATCGCGCCGAGGCCGACAATGAGCATCAGATGGAAGGCGAGTCCAGTTGAGCCCGGTATTTCGCCACGGCAGCCTCCGGCTGTACCTGCTCAGGCTCCTCGACGAGGAGCCCAGGCACGGCTACGAGGTCATCCGGCTGCTGCGCAACCGGTTCATGGGCGTCTACTCGCCGTCGCCTGGCACGATCTACCCGCGGCTGGCAAGGCTCGAGGAAGAGGGCCTGGTCACACACGATGAGCTGGACGGGCGTAAGGTTTACCGGATCACCGAGGCCGGCCGCGAGGAGCTGCGCAGCCGAAGCGACGAACTCGACGAGCTCGAAGAGGAGCTTTCCGCGTCCGTCAGCGACATCGTCCGCGAGGTCAGGGAGGATGTCAGGGAAACCGTGCGCAGCCTGCGCGAGGAGCTGACCTGGGCGGCCCGCGAATCCCGCCGCGTGGGCCGGGATATCGGCGTCGACCTGCGCGACCAGACTAAGCAGGCCAAAGACGAGGCCCGCGAGCAGACCAGGCAGGCCAAGGACGAGGCCCGCGAGCAGACCAGGCAGGCCCGCGAGGAGGCGGGACGAGCTTATGACGAAGCGCGCGAGCAGGCCAGGCAGGCCAGAGACGAGGCGCGCGAGCAGGCCAGGCGCGCCCGTGAGCAGGCCGGCCGAGCCGATAACGAGACGCCGGGCGAGGATGCCGCCCGGCGGGTACACGACCGGGCGCGGCGGCTGCGTGAGGAGGCCAGCGCGCGGTTCCGCTTCAGCGAGCAGGACTGGGACGCGGCGGGCTGGGCGAACTGGGGTCCGGGATCAGGCGGCTGGACGGAATGGCCCGGGCGGCGGAGCTGGGAAGAGTGGGCGCGGACGCACGGCGGGCACGGCTGGGCCGGACCGCTCGACCTGGGGACCATCCGCGACCTGGAACGGCTGGCCGTCCAGTTCACCTCCGACCTGAGGCGGCTGGTCATGGAGTCCAGCGTCGCAGGCGAGAACGTCATCAGCGACCTGCGCGCGATCCTGGAAGAAGCGCTCGAGCGCGTCAAGACCGAGATCTTCGGCTCAACGCACGAAGCGGACGAACACGGCAACACGGGCCAGGGCGCCGCCGACGCGGGCAATGCCGCGGGCACCGGCACCGCCAGCGCCGCGGACGCCGGGAGCGCTGCCGCTCAAGCCGCCGCTCAAGCCGCCGCCGGGGAGACCCGCGACGCCGCCGAGGACACGCCCCCGGCGACCGACGACACCACGGACCAGCCGGGCGAAGCGACCAGCTGAACCCCGGCGGCCACCCGGTGCGCTGCTACCCAACTGGTGCGCTAGAGGGTGAAGACGATCTTGCCGAAGAGGTCACCGGCGATCATGGCCTGAAAGCCGTCACGGGCTTGGGTTAGCGGGAGCGTCCGGTCAATGACGGGGCGGACGCCGGTCTGCTCGCAGAAGCTGGCCAGCCGGGCCAGCTCGGCTCGGGTGCCCATGGTGGATCCCGTCACGGTCACCTGGTTGAAGAAGATCCGGGTCAGCTCGGCGGGCGGCGCCTCGCCGCTGGTGGCACCGCAGATCACGATCCGGCCGCCCGGTCTGACCGAACGTACCGAGTGTCCCCAGGTGGCATGGCCGACGGTCTCCATGACCGCGTCGACCCGCTCGGGCAGCCTGGCTCCGGCTGGGAAGACCCGGTCGGCGCCGAGCTCGACGGCTCGCTCGCGCTTTGCCTCGCTTCGGCTGGTCGCCCACACCCGGTAGCCGGCCGCGCGGCCGAGCAGGATGAGCGCGGTGGCCACCCCGCCGCCGGCCCCCTGGACGAGCAGGGTCGCGCCGGGCTGCACGCCGGACTTCTCGAACAGCATCTTGTACGCGGTCAGGTAGGCGGTCGGCAGGCAGGCGGCCTCGGCGAAGGACAGCGCGGCGGGCTTGGCCACCAGATTGCGGCGCGGCACGCAGACCTGATCGGCGAACGTGCCGTCGTACCGCTCCGACAGCAGCGAACGGCGCGGATCGAGGGTCTCGTCGCCGCCGCCCGCGTCCAGGTCGCCGATTACGGCGTGCACGATGACCTCGTTACCGTCCGGGTCGGTCCCGGCGGCATCGCAGCCGAGCACGACCGGCAGCCGGTCGGCCGAGATGCCCACCCCGCGCAGCG
>JBOHCG010000690.1:0-4103 GCA_050698735.1 Streptosporangiaceae bacterium
GGCTCGGGGGGCTCGGGCTGGACGGGGATGGCCGGCATGACGACGGTCGGGGGCTCGCCGGCGGGGGCGGGAGACGGCACGCTCGGGTCGACGGGGGACGGCTCGGCGGCTCGCGGCTCGGCGGCTCGCGGCTCGGCGGCTCGCGGCTCGGCGCCGGGGCGTGGATCAGGATCGTCCGGGTCGCCATTTACCGGGTGACCTTGGGCAGCCATCACGAAAGTGTCATCCCCGCTACGTTCCTGGCCCTCACCACCATTGGTGACATGGCTCGCGCCAGGGTCATGAAACTCGGCAGCAACGACAGAACCCGCGCCGAACTCACCAGGCGCGCCTGCCGACGCCACACCCTGACCTTCCATCCTTAGAACGGCCTCCTCAGCCCTCTGGCGACCTGCGGGGAATCCCCGGGACTGTCGCCTGGCACGCGGATTTTATCCGTTTCACTAGGCGGTTACACCGCGCATTAGATCTGTTATCTCCGCCGCTACGCCCACTACCTCACCGACCACGACGATCGCGGGAGGCCGGATGCCCTCCGCTGCGACCAAGTCCGCTACTTGCTCCAGTGTTGAGTTAATTGTGCGCTGTGTCGGCATCGTCCCGTCTGCGATTACCGAAACGGGAGTAGCCGGGCCGCGCCCGTATCGCAAGAGTTCGCTAACCACCGTGCCGATCCGCTCCACTGCCATCAGCAACACCAGGGTGCCAGAACTACCGGCGAGTACCTCCCAGTCCACACTAGACCGGTCGTCGCCGGGCGGGACGTGAACCGACACGACGTGAAAATCCTGTGCCACTCCCCTGTGCGTGACCGGCACCCAGGCGCTGGTGGGTACGCCCGTCGCGCTGGTGACGCCGGGCACCACGGTAACGGGGACGCCGGCCCGCAGGCAGGCCAGCACCTCCTCCGCGCCGCGGCCGAACACGAACGGGTCGCCGCCCTTCAGCCTCGCCACGAAGCGCCCCGCCTTGGCGTGCTCGACGAGCGCCGCGTTGATGTGCTCCTGCGCCATCGCGCGGCCGTAGGGGATCTTGCTCGCGTCGATGATCTCGACGTCCTCCGGCAGTTCGTCGAGCAGCGAGCGGGGCGCCAGCCGGTCCGTCACCACCACGTCGGCCTCGGCGAGAAGCTGCCGCCCGCGCACCGTGATGAGGCCTGGATCGCCGGGGCCGCCGCCGATGATCGCCACTCTGCCCACCCCGGGGGGACGACCCCCCCTGCCCCCCCCGCGCACGGGGGGCTGCCCGCCCCCCGTACCCCCCGGCAGCTCGCCAGAACGCAGGCCTGCCAGGATCGCGTCCCTGATCGCCGCGCTGTGCCTCGGGTCGCCGCTGACCACGCCGACCCGGACGTCGCCGGCCTGGCCGGAGGCGGGGGTCCAGGCGGCGGATTGCCGGGCGTCGTCGGCGCGGACGCACCAGGTCCGCTGCTGTTCGGCCTCGGTGGCGACGGCCGCGTTCACCGCGGGGTCGTCCGTGCAGGCGCAGACCAGCCACGCACCTTGGCAGTCGCCTTCGGCGTAGGCGCGCGCGGTCCAGGTGATCCGGCCGGCGTCGGCCAGGTCCTCTAGGGCAGCCGTCACCTTCGGGGACACCAGGTGGACTTCCGCGCCGGCGGCCAGCAGGGCCGGGATCCGCCGGGACGCGACCGAGCCGCCGCCGACGACGACGACGCGGCGGCCGGTCAGGCGCAGTCCCAGCAGGTAGGGGTCCATGGTTCCTTCGTTCGGCTACTGCATCTTCTAGCGTGCTTGGGGGCGCTTTTTGGGCTCCCGTTCAGCTCTTTTCGGCCACGCCCGCGGAGTCGAAGGTCGCGACGTCGCGCATGGCGCGCGCCGCGCTCTGCACCAGCGGCAGCGCCAGCACGGCGCCGGTGCCTTCGCCGAGCCGCAGTCCGAGGTCGACGAGCGGGCGCAACCCCAGGTAGCTAAGAGTAACCATATGACCGGGCTCCGCACTGCGGTGACCCGCCAGGCACGCGCCGATCGCGTCCGGCGCGAGGGCGACGGCGGCCAGTGCGGCGGCGCCCGCTATGACGCCGTCCAGGATCACCGGGACGCGCAGCGCGGCGGCGCCGAGGATGAACCCGGCGAGGGCGCCGTGCTCGAAACCGCCGAACGCGGCGATGACGCCGACCGGGTCGGCCGGATCCGGACGGTGCCTGGCCAGGCCGCGGCAGACGACGTCGATCTTCCGCGCGTAGGTGGCCGCGTCGATGCCGGTGCCCCGCCCCGTTGCCTCGGCGGGGTCGGCGCCGGTGAAGGCGCAGATCAGCGCCGCGGACGCGGTGGTGTTCGCGATGCCCATGTCGCCGGTGACCAGGCACCTGTTGCCCGCGGCGACCAGGTCCCTGGCGATCTCGATGCCGGTCGTTATTGCCGTCACGGCCTGATCGCGGGTCATCGCGGGGCCTGCGGTGAAGTCCCCGGTTCCCTTGGCGATCTTGCGGGGCAGCAGGCCGGGAACGTTGTCGAGGTCGCCGGCGACCCCTACGTCGACGACCGTGACCTCGGCGCCTGCCTGGGCCGCGAACGCGTTGACCACCGCTCCCCCGGCCAGGAAGTTGGCGACCATCTGCGCCGTGACCTCCTGCGGCCAGGGGGTGACCCCCTGGGCGTGCACGCCGTGGTCGGCGGCGAACACGGCGACGCAGGCCGGCTCGGGCAGCGGGGGCGGGCAGGTGCCTGCCAGGCCTGCCAGCTTTATCGCTGTTTCCTCAAGCTGGCCGAGCGAGCCTCGGGGCTTGGTCATGCGGTCCTGGCGTTCCCTGGCGGCCGCCATCGCTGTCTGGTCGAGCGGCTTGATGGCGGCGATCACTTCGGCGAGCGGGTCCACTGGCTCCTCCCCGGGCAGTCCACGGCGGCCGAACTCCTCGGCGTGCACCGCCCAGGACACCGGCCTGCGGCGCGCCCATCCGGCGGCCGCGAGTTCTGGTTCCGGCGCGAACTCGGTGACGTAGCCCACGCAGAGGTAGGCGATGACCTCGAGGTGTTCTGGCAGGTTGAGTTCGGCCGCCAGTTCGCGCTCGTCGAAGAAGCTGACCCAGCCCACGCCGAGGCCTTCCGCGCGGGCCGCGAGCCAGAGGTTGGCGACCGCGAGCACGCTGGAAAAATCGGCCGTCTGGGGCTGGGTGCGGCGGCCCAGGGTGTGGCGGCCGCCGCGTGTCCGGTCGCAGGTGACCACGATGTTCACCGGGGTGTCGATGATCGACTCGATCTTCAGGCGGTCGAACTTCTGTGCCCGCCCCCCCGGCAGGTCGCTGGCGTACTCGTCGCGGTGGCGGCGGGCCAGGGCGGCGATCCGCTCGCGGCGGGCCCGGTCGGTGATCACGATGAAGTCCCACGGCTGGGACAGGCCGACGGAGGGTGCGCGGTGGGCCGCCTCCAGGACTCCTTTGAGCACGCCGGCGGGCACCTTGTCCGGCCGGAAGTTACGCCGGACGTCGCGGCGCTCGGCGATCACGCGGTACACGGCCTCGCGCTGCTCGTCCGGGTAGCGGTTTCGGTCCGGGGCGCTCGCTTCGTCCGGGGCGCTCGCTTCGTCCGGGGCGCTCGCTTCGTCCGGGGCGCTCGCTTCGTCCGGGGCGCGGGTCTGGTCAGGCATGGGAATGGGCTTGGTTTTGGTGAGGATCGTGCGGGTGGTCGTGGGGGTGCTGCGGGGCGCCGACGCGATGCTCGAACCCGGGCAGGGCGGTCCGGTACACGCACATGTCGCAGTTCATCCTTATGTCTCCTGACAGCGCCTCCTGGTAGCGCTCGTAGACGAGGGCCGCGACCTCGTCGCAGTCGCCCAGAACGCCGGCGCACCTTATATCCAGTTCGGGATGTGCGCGGGCGTAGTCCTCGGCCTGCTGTGCCACCCGGTCGGGCAGCACGCCTGGGAAGAGGAAATACCTGGCCACCACGATCCGCCGGGCGCCGAGCAGGCGGCACCGTTCCAGGCCCTCAGCCACATCGGGCCGCGCGAGGGAGACGAAGGCGGTCTCCGCGAGCGGGAACTCCCGGCCCTCCCACAGCAGCCGGCTTGTCTTGACCACGTCCGCGTTGGCGTCCGGATCGGTCGAGCCGCGGCTCACGACGAGCACGGCCGGCGCGGCATCAGCG
>JBOHCG010000691.1:0-4103 GCA_050698735.1 Streptosporangiaceae bacterium
GAGTGGTCTCGCTCGGTTTTGACGCGGACGGGAAGCGGATCCGTAAGAAGGTCAGCGGCCAGACCAAGGCCGAGGTCAAGGACAAGCTCAAGGCACTGCACTCTGAGCTAGACGCGGGTATCCGGACGACCGCGGCGTACACGGTCGAGAAGGCCGTGGCCGACTGGCTGGACGAGGGCCTGCCGGGGCGTGCCGCCAAGACGGTCGAGGTCAACCGCGACTCGCTGCGGCCGCTGCTCACGGTCATCGGAACGATCCCGCTGCGGGACCTAACCGTGCAGGACGTACGCACCTCGCTGAGGAAGATGGCAGCTACGCACGCCACCCGGACACTGCAGAAGGCGCACAACTGCCTCACGCGCGCGCTGCGGCACGCCGAGGGGCAGGACCTAGTCCGAAGGAACGTCTCTGCCCTCGTGGATACTCCACGGGGGCGAGAGGGGCGACCATCGCAGTCGCTGACGCTGGAGCAGGCCGCGGCGCTTCTGGAGGCGGCCGAAGAGTCGCGGCTGCATGCGTTCATCGTGGTGTGCTTGCTCACGGGCGTTCGCTCGGAGGAGGCACGGGCGCTGACGTGGGAGCACGTGGACCTAGAAGGCGGGACGATCTCAGTATGGCGGTCGGTGCGGGCGGGTGGCGACACCAAGACGAACCGGTCGCGCAGGACGCTGAAGCTTCCGGAGATCGCCGTGGAGGCGCTGCGCGAGCAGAGGCAGCGCCAGGAGGAGGAACGGGATAACGCTGGGAAACAATGGCAGGAGCAGGGCCTGGTGTTCACCACCTCCGTGGGGACGGCGTATGAGTCCCATAACCTGCGGCGTGACTTCCGCCGGGTCACCGCGACGGCCGGAATCGGCGCTCGCTGGGTGCCGAAAGAGCTGCGGACCTCGTTCGTCAGCATGATGAGTTACCAGGGCGTGCCGGTGGAGGAAATCGCGCGGCTGGCCGGTCACGCAAGCTCTCGGACTACCGAGGTCATCTACCGGCGCGAGCTGCGGCCGGTAATCACGACCGGGGCCGAGGTCATGGACCAGATATTCCGGCCCGATCGACACAGACGGACTTCTGCTGGCGCTGCCGGGTAGCTAGCCGCAGCCAGCCGATGCCCTATGGCTGTCGCCGATCGTACAGGTCTGCGCCAATAGGTAACACGGCGCACCCCGACCAGAAAGTGGCAGGTCAGATCAGGTCGATATAGCGTACAGCTGCCACCCGTCATACCGTTGAGTGGCTGCCTCCCTAACCTTGTAAGGGAAACGTTTCTCTGTAAAGTATTGCATGGTATTTGAGCAGTTTATGTTTCATCGCTTAATGCAGCGAAGAGAAAGTCGTGCTCAGGACTACTCAAGTGGTCTAGGTAAGTTTCAGGTCAGCGGCTCAGCGGTTTTGGTTGATCTGGTCGTAAACCGTGTTCCCGTACTGGTCGACGACGATGTGCCGGTGGTCGTTCGGGTAGCCCGGCTCACTGATGATGAAGTCAGTCTGCGGCTCACCCGTCTGGTGGTACGGGGTGCATCTTTCTGAGAAGCGTGCTATTCCGGGTTGTTCCGGTCATGCGGCGAGGTTGAGCCGCTCGATGGTGTCCTCGTCGTAGCGGGCGAGGTGGTGCTCGTCGCGGTAGCGCTGCTTGTAGTAGCGCATGTAGTCGGCCAGGTCGCCGTTGACGACGACGGCGCGGATTTTGAGGATGGTCTCGGCGCCGTCGGGGGACCACCGGGCGCCTGTGATCCCGAACCTGTCCTCGATGACGAATCTGCAGGCGCCCTCGATCATGCCGGTGGCGATCGGCCAGCCTTTGGCCAGGGCCTTGTCGTATTTCATGTGCTGGTGGTTGTTGGTGAGGTAGGTGACGGCCCGGTCGAGGTCGGTGAGGTCGAGGCCGCGCTTGCGGGGGTTGGCGCGGGTCTTCCCCGCCACGGAGGCGAGGGTGGCGGCGACGGCTTTCGCGCGGCCGTGCAGGACACGGAGCAGCTGCCCGTCGGCCCACTGGCCGGCGGCGGCGGGGTCACCGGGGTGCAGGGCGGCGGCGGCCTTGCCGAGGTAGCTGCTGACGTGGATGTAGTCGATCAGGACCGGGACCTTCAGGCCGCGTTCGGCGGCCTGGGCCTCGATGGCGGTGATCTGCTGCTTGTTCCCGTCCACCAGGAACACGCGCTGGCGGACGCGCTGCGGGTCGCGGCGGCCGGCCTCGTCATAGGCTGCGGCGATCATGTCCTCGATGCTCTCGGTGACCGACGCGGACACCCATTTGTCCCGGGCTTTCGGGCCGGGACGGGCCTGGCGGCGGGCGGGCGGGGCGGCGATGTCCTCCGGCTCGCGGACGGCGGGGGTGAAGTCGGCGACCGCGACGATCTCGGCCATCTTCTTGACCCCCGGGTGCGCGGTGCCGGCGTCCTTCCCGGGGTTCTTGCGGTGCTCGGGGCGCATGGCGATGCCCTTGCCGTCGCCCTGCATCATGATCACGTCGGTGCCCGGCAGGTCCTCCTCCGCGTCGCGGGCGCGCTCGGCGTAGAAGTCGCCGGTCCAGGCGGCGAGATCTTCCGCGAGCCCGGTGAGCTGGGCGCGGCCGACCGTGACGCCGGTGCGGGCCTCGATGACGTCCTGGGCCTGCCCGAACCCGCCGCCGGCCAGGTGATACGCGGCCAGGGCGCGCATGCCCAGGGAGTACGGGTCGCCGGGCAGGATCCAGCGGGCGTCGGCGGGGTACAGGTTCGGCTCGCGGCGGTTGCGGCAGGCCATCCGGGAGACCCGGACCGGCCCGAACACGCTCGCGACGCCCCGCTCATGGCCCGCCTCCACGGTGCCGTGCCGGATCCCGGCCGCGCTGATGACCGGCGCTTCCGGGCGTTCCTCGCGGGCGCTGTCCAGGGCGAACGTGGCCTCCAGCAGCCGCCGCTGCAGCTCGCGGCCCTCTTCCCCGATGACGTCCTCCCGCTCCCCGTGATCGCAGAACCGCGCCTCCCCCGCGGTCCAGGACACCAGCCAGGCGAACTGCTCCGCCGGCCCGGCCAGCGCCGCCGCCAGCTCCCCGTCCGCCGGGACCTCGCTGCCGTCCTCCAGAATCTGCCGCACCGTCACCGAGAACCGCACCGCCACCGCCGCTCCTCCAGACGCCTGCCGGGAATGATGTCCGCCCATCATCCCGGAAACGGCACGGAACCCGGCGGACCCGGCGATGAGGAACCGCCCCGGGGCCGCCTCAGGCAATCCTCCCCCGCCATCAATGACCAGCGCACATCACCATCAGTAACGCCAGGTACACCCCAAACAAGCCGACACTCCAAACTTCAGGTAGTTTAGGATGATATCAGCGAAAAGTTACACATGTCAGAAAGATGCACCCGTCGGCGACTCACCAGCGGTGCTTACAAGCATTCCAGGAGATGAAGCCGAAAAGTCATCATTCCTCGCGCTTTCTCAAGCAAGGGTTATCACGCTCTGCCCGATCTCCGCAACCGAAGTCAGCAGGTACTTGCTTGATGGAACGGCTACTGACCAGTCGAGCTGGAAGGAGTTGACCACCTGGATAATGAAGCATCCCAGATCCGCCCTCGCTCAAGCGCTCTCCTCTCCACTCATTACCTGGTTAGCCAAAGCCACTTACGCGGCTGACTCAATCCGTACTTCAGTTGAGAGGGCGTCGAGCGCCGATGAACTGATGGATACAGCGCGTTTTCCCGATCCAGACACCATTGAAAGGTATCTGCTGAGCCACCTCGCTGTAACTGTCTTCGAACGACGGAAGTCAAGCCCCGGTGCCGCGAATATTCCTGTCAGCGCTTTCCGCCCGGAACAGACCGAACGATGGTTGGCCTTCCTGGCGTCTCGGTCGATGCGACGTATAGTAGCTTTTTGGGAAATCAGGAATTATGTGCCACTCTTTAAGATCAGCTTGCTGCTGGCTGCGCTCACTGGCCTAGGCATAGCCTTGGTTGGACAGAAAGTCTCAGACTTTGCTGGCCCTGCATTTCTCATGCTGTTGGCCGGCTGCATTTTCGGCTTCGGATGGTCACGCGGTTACTCAAACGGACGGGCAAGGGCAGATGACCCTACTCGTCTTGGTTATGAGTACGTCGGCCAAAGAGATGGAAGTCTGTTCTTGC
>JBOHCG010000692.1:0-4084 GCA_050698735.1 Streptosporangiaceae bacterium
GGGGGCGGCGGCGAGTAGGTGGCGTAGCCGTAGGCGTCCGGTTCGACCGGCACCTGCAGGTTCACCTCACCCGCGTTCTGGAACGTCAGCTGGAGCGTGATCGTCGTCCCGCCGCTCAGCGCGGTGGTCAGGTTGGTGAGCACGATCTTCGGCACCTGCCGGTTCAGCTGGACCAGGCTGTCGGGCGCCAGGTTGACGGGTCCGCCGATCAGCCGCACCGAGGCGGCGGTGCCCGGGGCCTTGACCGATTGCAGCTGGTCGTTGCCCGTCGCGTAGAGCGCGAGGAAGACGCCGGCCTGCCCCCCGACCGGCAGCTGCCCGCCGAGCGCGGGTCCCAGGACGAAGGCGTCGTCGACGGTGACGTCGCCGAAGACGCCGCTTTGCCCCAGGGCGGCCGGGTGGAAGTCCTGGGTGGGTGCGTTGAGGCCTGCCTCGCATCCGGCGAGCGCCGGGACCAGCACGGCTACGGCGCCGAACAGCAGGCGGCGGGTCCAGCGGGTCACCTTGACGGCCTCCTCGATTCGCTCCGTCGTGGACGGTGAAAATCGTAGCGGTATGCCTTTGCGCGGCCGACGCGGGGGTTACGGCTGGGCCGCGGGCGTCTGCTTTGTCCCCCGCGCGGTGGGGGAGAACCCCGGCGTGCCCGATGGCCTGGCGGAGGCGGAGCGGGATGGCGTGGGCCTCGTGGTTGAGGACCCCGTGGTTGAGGACCCCGTGGTCGAGGACGCGGAGGACCCCGTGGTTGGTGACGCCGTGGTTGGTGACGCCGTGGTTGGTGACGCCGTGGTTGAGGACCCCGTGGTTGAGGACACGGCGGTCGGCCGCTGGGTGGGCGGCGGGACCTCGTGGTGTGACCCGTTGGGCGGGCTGAACGTGGCGACCGAGAGCATCGCGCCCGCCACCAGGCAGACCGCCAGGATGCTGGCCAGCAGCGGCATGATGGTCCCGTTCCCGCCGAGCGGCGCGGCCAGCCGCCGCAGCCGGCTGCGGCGCCGCTTCGCCCGCAGCTCGCGGTGGTAGGCGATGACGTCGCGGTCGAGGTCGCGCGCGTCATCCGGGACCTGGATGTCGAGTGGCGAATCGTCCCATCCAGCTCCGCCGCCAGGATTCACCGTCACCTCCGGCGCGAATCAAGACCCTGTCCCTCAAGTATGGCGCCGCCCGGGCGGCGCTGCACCATCAAGGTTCGATCAAGAAGATGCGGGGTTAAACCGTGTAGCTGGGGTAGAATGAGGTGACTTCATGCGCCTCCCGATGGCAGTGCCTCCCGTGGCACGGCCAGCCGAATGGTGTGGGCGCGAGGTGGCCATTGCCCTACTGACCTGCATATCTGCGGACAAGAGCATTTTATCGACACGCCCGTACGTGGTAAGATGGCCTTCAGCGGAAGGGGTACTTGCCACATGTCTTTCAACGTCGGCGATACCGTCGTCTATCCCCACCACGGGGCTGCTCGCATCGAAGCGGTTGAGACTCGCACCATCAAGGGCGAGGACAAGACCTATCTGGTCCTCAAGGTTGACAAGGGGGACCTGACAGTACGCGTTCCCGCGGACAATGCCGAGCTCGTAGGCGTTCGTGACGTCGTAGGCGCCGAAGGGCTTGAGCGCGTCTTCGAGGTGCTCCGCGCCCCGCACACCGAGGAGCCGACGAACTGGTCCAGGCGGTACAAGGCCAACCTGGAGAAGCTGGCTTCCGGCGACGTGAACAAGGTGGCCGAGGTCGTCAGGGACCTGTGGCGCAGGGACAAGGAGCGCGGCCTGTCCGCGGGCGAGAAGCGCATGCTCGCGAAGGCACGGCAGATCCTGGTCAGCGAGCTCGCGCTCGCCGAGAAGACCAACGAGGACAAGGCCGAGGCGCTGCTGGACGAGGTCCTGGCCAGTTGACCTACCCCGCGTCGGGGTCGGAGTCGACGTCCATCCTCTGACGTCTTCGCGTGAGCTTCACCTGGCGGGCCTGCTCTGGCCGGGAGAGCGGGGCCTCGATGGTCATTCCGATGGTGACGTGGCGGCGCACGCCGTCTGCGACGCGCTGCTGTCGGCTGCCGGGCTCGGCGATCTCGGCCAGCACTTCGGTACGTCACGGCCGCAGTGGGCGGGAGCGCCCGGAGTCAGCCTGCTGCGCGAGACGTTCCGGCTGATCACCGAGGCGGGCTTTGCCGTGGGCAACGTCGCGGTGCAGGTGATAGCCAACCGGCCGCGGATCGGTCTGCGCCGGGCCGAGGCGGAGAAGGTCATGTCCGAGGCCTTGTCCGGCGCCCCGGTCAGCGTGTCGGGCACCACCTCGGACGGGCTTGGCCTGACCGGCAGGGGCGAGGGCATCGCCGCGATCGCGACCGCCCTGCTGGTGCCCATCCCTTAGCCTTGACCGCGTGACGCTCCAATTCCATGACACCGCGACGCGCACCGTGCGGGAGTTCAAGCCGCTGACGCCCGCAGAGGCGTCGATATACCTGTGCGGCGCTACCGTGCAGGCGCCGCCGCACATCGGCCACCTGCGTTCGGCCGTATGCTTCGACGTGCTGATCCGCTGGCTGCAGGCCAGCGGCTACCGGGTCACCTTCTGCCGGAACGTCACCGACATCGACGACAAGATCCTGCGCGTCGCCCGCGCCGAGGGCGTCGCGCCTTGGATCGTCGCCGAACGCAACCAGCGCGCGTTCAGCTGGGCCTACGACGCGGTCGGGTGCCGGCCGCCGGACCTGGAGCCGCGGGCTACCGGGCACATCCCGGAGATGATCGTGCTGATGCGCCGGCTGATCGAGGGCGGCCACGCGTACGCCGGCGGCGGCGACGTGTACTTCGACGTGCGCTCCTACCCGTCCTACGGCACGCTGTCCGGCCAGCGGCTCGACCAGATGCGGCCCGCCGAGGATTCCGACGACGCTGGCGCCAAGCGCGACCCGCGGGACTTCACGCTGTGGAAGGCGGCCAAGCCGGGCGAGCCGTACTGGGAGACCCCGTGGGGGCACGGCCGGCCGGGCTGGCACCTGGAATGCTCGGCGATGTCGACCAAGTACCTCGGCCCGACGTTCGACATCCACTGCGGCGGGATGGACCTGATCTTCCCCCACCACGAGAACGAGATCGCGCAGTCCAAGGCGGCCGGCGACCGCTTCGCGCGGTACTGGCTGCACAACGGGCTGCTCGGGCTGTCGGGGGAGAAGATGAGCAAGTCCGGAGGCAACTCGCTGCTCGTCACCGACGTGCTCGACCGGATGCGCCCGCCCGAGTTGCGGTACTACCTGGTGCAGGCGCACTACCGCTCGATGCTCGACTTCTCCGAGGACGCGCTGGATGAGGCGGCGGCCGCCTACCAGCGGATCGAGCGCTTCGTGGTGCGGGCCACCGAGATGCTCGGCGGCTTCTCCGGCGACAGCGCCCTCGGTGCCTCCGACTATGACCAGGGCGGGCTGCCGACGTCGTTCTGCGCGGCCATGGACGAGGATCTTGGCGTGCCGAAGGCCCTCGCCGCGGTGCACGCCTGCGTCAGGGACGGCAACCAGGCGCTGACCGCCGCAGACAAGGCGGGCCTGCAGACCAGCCTGGTCCGGCTGCGCGCGATGCTTGACGTGCTCGGCCTCGACCCGCTCGCGCCGCACTGGTCGGGCTCCGGTGCCGACTCCGCCTCCGGCTCTGGTGGGTTCGGCTCCGGCGAGCGGCTGCGCGGGGTAGTTTCGGCGCTGGTGAAGCTGACCCTTGAGCAGCGGGACGCGGCAAGGGCGCGCAGGGACTACGCTACCGCGGACGCGATCAGGAACGGATTGGACGACATCGGCGTGGTCGTCGAGGACACACCCGAGGGCCCGAGATGGGAGCTGAAGCGGTGACAGGTTCGGGCGGCGGGCGTCCCCGCGGATCTGCTGGCCAGGCCCCAAGGGGCGGGGGCGGCCGTACCAAGTCAGGTAAGCCGAGGCCGGGCACCGGCGGCCAAGGACGCCGCAAGCTGGAGGGCAAGGGCCCAACCCCGCCCGCCACGCAGCGCACCGGCCACCCGGCCAAGCGCCGCGCCGGCGGGTCCGGGGCTGCGGGGTCTGCGGGCTCAGGGGCTTCCGGGGGCTCAGGGGCTTCCGGGGGCTCAGGGG
>JBOHCG010000693.1:0-4054 GCA_050698735.1 Streptosporangiaceae bacterium
AGGACATCCCGCTGTACCGGCGGCTGACCGCCGGCGATCACCTCAGGATCTTCGCGCGGCTGAACCGGCACTGGGACGCGGTGGCCGCCGGGGACCGGCTGGCCACGCTGAACATCCCCGCCTCCCGTCCGGTCGGCAGCCTGTCCGGCGGGCAGCGGGCACAGGTGGGCCTCAGCCTGGCGCTGGCGAAACAGCCCCGGCTGCTGCTGCTTGACGAGCCCGTCGCCGCGCTGGACCCGCTGGCCCGCCGCGAGTTCCTCGCCTCACTGGCCGGGGCCGCTGCCGAGGGAGGCCCGGCAGTCATCTTGTCCTCACACCTGCTGCACGACCTCGAGCGGGTCTGCGACCACCTGATCTTGCTGTCCGCCTCGCGGACCCAGCTGTGCGACAGCATCGACAACGTGCTCGCCACGCACCGGGTGCTGATCGGCCCGCGTCAGAAGCCCCCCGCGGGGGTCACGGTCATCAAGGCGACCAACGCAGCGCGGCAGAGCCGGCTGCTGGCCCGGCTGGACGGGCCGGTCATCGACCCGTCCTGGGACGTGCATGAGGTGGCGCTGGAAGACATCATCCTGGCCTACATGGGCGAAGCCGCCAGTCCGGGAATGAGCAAGCTGACCGCGATGGGAGAAGCGTCATGAACACCCTGATGTGGCGGCTGAACCGCAGCCAGGCGCTCATCTCCGCCGCAGCCCTCGCCGCGCTGGCCGTGCTGCTGCTGATCACCGGCATCACCATGGCCGGCACGTACCACAGATTCCTCGGCACCTGCGCGGCTGCCCGCACCTGCGCCGACGGTCACAGCCTGCTGTTCCAGGGCGACGGCGTGCTCAACGTCGTGGCGTACGCGACCATGGCGGTCCCGCTGCTGCTCGGGCTGTTCTGGGGCGCGCCGCTGCTGGCGCGGGAATTCGAGGCCGGCACGCACAGCCTGGCCTGGACCCAGGGTGTCACCCGCCGCCGCTGGCTGGCCGGCACCGCCGGCTGGGCGCTGGCGGCCGCCGCCCTGTGGGGCGCCGCCGTGTCCGCGCTGGTCAGCTGGTGGCGCCTGCCCGAGAACGCGGTCGGCATCCCCTATCCCCGGTTCGGCACTGGGATCTTCGACATCCAGGGAATCGTCCCGGTCGCCTACTCGGTGTTCGCGGTCGCCCTGGGCATCGCCGCCGGAGCGCTGTTCCAGCGCCTGCTCCCCGCCATGGCCACCACCTTCGCCGTATTCGCCGGCTTGCGCTTCGCCATCGCCGAATACCTCCGGCCGCACTACATGACCCCGCTCACCAAAGTGTTCCCGCTCGCGGCTATGGGGTTCGGTGCGCCCTCTGCCACGCCCGCCGGCTCCTGGGTGGTCGGTGCCCTCTCCGCCATCGGGCCAAACGGGCACAACTACGGCGACAGCATCCAGTTCAGCTTCATGCCCGCGGCCTGCCGCGGCACAGCCCAGGGGCGCATCATCGCGTGCATGGCCGCCCGCGGGTTCCACTCCCAGGCCATTTACCAGCCCGCGACCAGGTTCTGGGCCTTCCAGGGCATCGAGGCCGGCATCTTCGCGGTGCTCGCCGCCGCCCTCATCGCCCTCACCTGGCGCCTTGTCCTGACTCGGGACGCATGAACCACTACCCAACGGCGCACGGGTCGGCACGGAAACGGCTAGCACGCCACGGGGAAGGCCACCGACCGCCACCCGGACACGGCCTTCACTCTCGCCAAGCAGCGGCTGCACTTTCACTTCCATCCAGGAATGCCAACCGAGGCAGGCCGCCAACCGCCCATTACATTATAAACTAGATGGATCACTCTGGGTATCCAGACGTTGGAAGGCCCAGCTCGTGAGGTTGTCGAGCCCACTCGGCTAGCTCGCCAGGCTTACGGGGGAAGGAACGTGCCGAAGAGCCTAAGCTCGGGCGATGCGGCGAGCGCGTTGCGTGCTGCCTTGTCGGTGAAGACAGCGTCGCAGTAGGGCACCGCGACTGCGAGGGCGTCGATGTCGTGGATGTCGTTGGGGGTCCACTGGTGCCGCCCGTCGCGGTGATAGCGGGTTTTGAGCGAGATCGCCACCCGGCTTGAGGGCGTGCCGTCGGCGAACGCCCTCATCCGCGCCTGGTCCTTGCGCACCACTTCCCCGATGTCGGTTCCCCGGGCCATCGTCGCGCGTGTGATCTGGTCGATCCACTCGTGCGTCAGCTCGCTGGCGCTGACCACATCACGCAGCCTGCCCCGCCGTGCCCTGGGCCTAGCACCCCACCCACGAACGCGCGGACGACCCGCGCCCGCTCCGCCAGCCCGGCCACCGTCACGCTCTCCCGAACCGCCACCCTGGCCATCAGCGCACCCGCCTTCCCGGCCGCCCTCGTCCCGGAGACCACGCGGGCGGCTGGGCGGACAATGGGATGCACGCCCGACTCGGCGGCGCGCGTCAAGCCAGCACACGCCCCCGGCGCATCCCGTCCGTGCCGTCCGTGGAAAACCCAGCGGTTACACTGACCGTCCTACCGGCACGAAACCCGTCCGCTATGCGTCCGTGGACACCGCAACATGACGGTCTACAGCGCTACAAGATGACACACTCCGGGACAGCGAAGAAACGCCCCGCCAGCGCGAGAATTCGCAGCTAACGGGGCGTTCCTGCTGGCAGTGGCAGGTGTTGGGTTCGAACCAACGTAGGCTGAGCCGACGGTTTTACAGACCGCTCTCCTTCTACCCGAGTCAAACGCCGCTGACCAGCGGATATGCACTGTGAGGCGCGGTCCCGTGCCACCGCCGTCCGCTACGCGTCCGTGCGCCCAGGGGTCCCAGAAAACTCGCGCCGGCCACGGACAGGAGAACGCGCCGCCACGGACGACCGGGATGGGAGCGGTCACGCTGACCGCCCGCCCGGTTTTATTGCCCCCCGCAGGCCCACGGCCACGGCCGGCTCCGCGCCGCCCGGCATCATGACCTGACAGGTTTCCGGCAGCATGGCTCCATAGGGCGGGAGGGCCCCGGCGGGACCGATGGCGTGGCACGGCCGACTCCGGCACCTCCAAGCCCGGCTGTTATACAGGTGGCAGTCGCCGGCTGCCGGGCGGCGTGCCCGAACTGGCCAGGCGGCCGCAGGCTCAAGACGAGACGCGCAGACCCAGTCGATTTAGTGACGCAAGGCGGCCGACCGCGATGCGCGCTCATGGTTGATATGCCTGTGATCGTGAGGCACCAGGATCGAGGCGCACTGCGCCTCGATCACAGGCATGATCAGGCATTATGCCGCCGGAGGGCAGTGATCTGATCTTTGATCACCGGCATAATGCCGATGAGCGGGCACGTCGCTCTCCCGCCCGCCGATAAAACCCGTTGCGAGTGGCTGGCATCAGATGTCTGGTTGATCAGCCACCAATCACGGGAGGAAACATGACGCGCGTGTCGCTGCCCACCCCCACGCTGCACACCGCTCGCCTTCGACTGCGTCCCTTCGACGACGCGGATGCGAACGACCTCTTCGCGCTGCACAGCAACGCCTACGTGTTGCGCTACTGGGACGCGCCGCCGTGGAGCGAACGCGTGCGCTCCGAGCGGTTCATCACGGCTTGCCGGCAGATGGCAGAGGGGGGCACCGGGGCGCGGCTGGCCGTGGATCGTGTCTCCGACGGGGCGTTCATCGGCTGGTGCAGCCTGAACCGGTGGAATCCGGACTACCGCAGTGCATCGCTGGGCTACTGCTTCGACGATGCAGCGTGGGGCCACGGCTACGCGACGGAGGCCGCGCGCGTTTTGCTGCGGTGGGCATTCGGCACGCTGGACCTGAATCGCGTCCAGGCTGAGACCGATACACGCAACGTGGCATCTGCCCGCGTGCTGGACAAGCTCGGGTTCGTGCGTGAAGGGACGCTGCGGGAAGACTGCGTCGTGGACGGCGAGGTCTCTGACTCGTGGGTCTACGGGCTGATCAGGCGGGAATGGCGGCCGTCGTCCGAGCCGGTTCCCGCCCGCTGAGTCCTTGCCCCCTCGCGAGAGGTCGCCCGGCATCGGGGTGCGTCGCTTCGCCGCGTCGATGGGCCTGGCGCCGGGCACTCTAAGTAGC
>JBOHCG010000694.1:0-4046 GCA_050698735.1 Streptosporangiaceae bacterium
GCTTAGCGCCATCGCCCAGCCGCCTGACCCGGCCGCGGGCGAGCCGTGACCCAACATGCAGAAAACTCACCGGTAATTCTGAACGTAAATTCACATTTACCGTTAGGACGAACGGGCGTTCCTTATGGCCGCGGCGGGTCCTGGCGACGCCGACGCGGCAGCGGGCTCTCCCGGAGCCGGCTCCTGCCGCGGCGCGGCACCGCGGCACCCTGGAGGCGCCGGCTCCTGCGGCGGCGCCGCAACAGCAGCAGCGGGGCGCCGATGATCCCGGCGACCCCGGCGGTTCCGGCCACCGGGGCGGCCGCCACCACGCTCAGCGCCGTGCCGCCGACGCTGGCCGCGGCCCCGCCCACGGTGAGCACGGCGGCTCCCGCCGCCCCCGCGTGCAGCGCGGCCTGCTGGAAGGTCGACGGGATGGGCAGGTCGCTCATCTGCGACGGCGGCCAGATGATCAGGAACGCGCGGCCGACGACCTCGCTCTCCGGGATCGCGCCGCCGCCGGGATCCGAGGTGTGATACCGGGAGTCGTCGGAGTCGCCGCGGTGGTCACCCATGACCCACAGGTGCCCTGGCGGCACGGTCACGGCCTTGAACGGGAACGAGGGCGCGTCCCCCGGATATATGTACGAGCTCTCCTCAAGCGGAACGCCGTTGACCGTCACCTTCCCGTCCGTGCAGCACGCCACGCGGTCGCCGGGCAGGCCGATCACCCGCTTGATGTAGTAGGTCTGGCTGCTCTGCAGGCCGATGTCGGACAGCACGTCATCCCAGAGCCGCACCACCGGATCGCTGGACGGCGGCGGAGCGTCCGGGCCCCACGAGTTCTGCCCGCTGAACACCACTACGTCGCCGCGGTCGATGCTGCGGAAGTGATAGGTGAGCTTGTTCACCAGGACCCGGTCGTTGATGAGCAGCGTGTTCTCCATCGACCCGGAAGGGATCTTGTACACCTGGACGACGTACGCCTTCACCACCAGGGTGAGGACCGCGGCCGCGACGACGATGATGAGCAGTTCGCGCCAGAAGTTCTTCCGCTTGCCGCCAGCGGAATGGGTCTTGGCATCGCCGGAATCCCCGCCGGCCTGGCCTGAATCAACGGCCTCGCGGCCGGAATCGGCGGAATCACGCCCCGGAGCCTGGTTGCGCGGCCGCGGTCCCGCGGCATGCCGACCCCGGCCGGACCGGGGCTGCGGCGCAGGTGCCGGCCGGGACTGCGGCGTTGGCGCCTGGCGGCGCTGCGGCGCAGGTGCCGGACCGGGCTGAGGAGGGGGCACCGAGCCCCGCTGTTGCGGCTGCCCCGACCACGGCTGCGGCCCAGGCCCCTGGCGGGGCTGCGGCCCGGCTCCCTGGCGGGGCTGCGGCCCGGCTCCCTGGCGGGGCTGCTGCCCGTTCCCGGGGTAAGGCTGCGGCGTTCGCGGTGGGCGGGACTGCGGCCCGGGCTGCGGCATTGGCGCCGTGCGGGGTTGCGGCGTGGGGCCCGGATAGGGCTGCGGCATTGGCGGCGGAGCGAGCCTGTCGGAATCGTAAGGTTCGTCCATCGCCTGCCCGCCGTCAGCTGCTGGTCTGGTCGCGGCGCTCCTTGATGCGCGCTGCCTTGCCGCGCAGGTCCCTCAGGTAGTACAGCTTGGCCCGGCGCACCTTGCCGCGAGTGACCGGCTCGATCTTGTCAATGGACGGGCTGTGGACGGGGAAGGTCCGCTCGACGCCGACGCCGTAGCTGACCTTGCGTACGGTGAACGTCTCCCGTGCCCCGCTGCCCTGACGCCGGATCACCACGCCCTGGAAAACCTGGATCCGTGAGCGGTTTCCCTCGGCAACCCGGACATGGACCTTCAACGTGTCCCCGGGCCGGAAGTCCGGGATGTCAGGCCGGATCTGGGCCTGCTCAATTTCGGCGATCGCGGTGTGCATGACGGCGGTTTCCTCGGTGGTGGTCGTGGGCGGGCACCCGGCAAGTAGGCTCGCGACCGGGATCTGGCTTCCTCGCCCAGCCGCATGCCGTAAAAGGGCAGCGTACTTCAGTGTGCCATATCTTCGGGGCTAACCGGAAAGCCAGCCGGTAATGGGCTGGCCTCGGGCACCTGGCGGCCAGCCTCGGGCACAGCGTAGCCGGCCTCGGCCAGCACCTGGCGGTCACGGCGGTCCAGGTCGCTCAGGGCGCCGACTAGGTCCGGCCGGTGCGCGGCGGTCCGGCGCAGCGCCTCGTCGCGCCGCCACCTGCTGATCGCGGCGTGGTTCCCCGATAGCAGCACCTCAGGCACCTCCCGCCCCCGCCAGGCCCGCGGCCTGGTGTAGACCGGCCCCTCGAGCAGCCCGCGCATGGAGCTCGCGGTTCCGGCATCGCCGCCGAAGGAGTCGTCGCCCGCCGAACGCGCGTTGCCGAGGACACCGGGCCGCAGCCGCGCCACGGCCTCGATCACGACAAGCGCCGCCGCCTCGCCGCCCGCCAGCACGTAGTCGCCGATGCTCACCTCGTCTACCGGCATGCGCGCGCGCATCGCCTCGACCACCCGGCCGTCGATGCCCTCGTACCGCCCGCAGGCGAAGACCAGCCGTCCCGATGCCGCGTACCGCGCCGCCACCTCCTGGGTGAACAGCGCCCCGCTCGGCGTCGGCACAACCAGCCGGGCGGCGCCGTCCGGGACGATCTCATCCAGCGCGTCACCCCAGACGTCCGGCTTCATCACCATCCCGGGTCCGCCGCCGAACGGCACGTCATCGACCGTATGGTGGACGTCCCCGGCCCAGCGCCGCAGGTCATGGACGCCGAACTCAAGATCGCCCCGCGCCGCCGCCTTGCCGATCAACGAGGCGCCGAGCGGCCCGGCGAAGTACTCGGGGAAGATCGTGACGATATCGATGCGAAGCCCCACGCCCTCACCCTCTTCTCCGGGAGCCCCAAGCCTTGTCCGCTGCGCTCCTCTTCTTTCTTTATCCAGAACGAGCGGTGGTTTGCGGCCTCAGCAGCGCCGATACGGCCGCGGGGCGCCGCAGGCTAGCCTGCGGCGGCCGTCATTCCTCGGGCTCGGCGGGATCGAGAAGGCCCCGCGGCGGGTCGATGACGACGACCCCGCCGCGGACGTCGACCTCCGGCACGATCGCCTTCACGAACGGCACCAGGCACTCCTGTCCTGGCTGGCCGGCGCGGCGGACCACGAGCAGGTCCTGGCCGTAGTGCAGCACGTCGGTGACCTCGCCGACTGGGTCGCCGGAGGTCGTGCGCACGGACAGGCCGATCAGCTCGTGATCGCGGAACTCGTCCGGGTCCCCGAGCCCAGGCAGCTGGCTGGTGTCGACGCCGAGCCAGCCGCCGGTCAGTTCTCCTGCCGCGGTCCGGTCCGTGATCCCGGCGAACGAAACGAGCAGCTGCCCGGAGTGCCACCGCGCCGAAGCGACCGTCAGGTGCTGGCCGACGGGGTCCTGTCCGGTCCCGCCGACCTGGGCACCCTCGGTCGGGCCGTCCCCGGCAGGGACGGAACGCTCCAGCCCAAGCCGGGATCCGACGGCGAAGCGGAGGTCAGGCTCGTCGGTCCTGACCGCGATCATGACCTCGCCGCGGATCCCGTGAGGACGGCCGATCCGGCCGACGATGACCCGCACAGGGCCTCAGCGAGCCTCGTTGACGTCCAGCAGGTCGATGCGTACGTAACGGCTCCCCGCCAGGGCGCCGATCACGGTCCGCAGCGCCCTGGCGGTACGCCCGCCGCGGCCGATGACCTTGCCGAGGTCGTCGGGATGCACCCGCACCTCGAGGACGCTGCCACGGCGCAGCGGCCTGGTGGCCACGTTCACCTCGTCCGGGTAATTGACAATGCCCCGGACGAGGTGCTCTAGGGCCTCCTCAAGCACGTCAGGCCCCGCTGGCCGACTCGTCCGCGCCGGCCTGCGCCTGCGCGTCCCCGGCCTCGGCGTTGACGTCGGCGGTCGCCACGGCCTCGGGCTCGGAGGTTCCGGTGCCGGTCTGTGCGGTCGCGGCCCCGGACTCGGCGGCCTCCGGCTCGGCTGCGGCGTCGGCCTCGGCGGTCGCGGCGGCGCTGGCCTCTGCG
>JBOHCG010000695.1:0-4029 GCA_050698735.1 Streptosporangiaceae bacterium
GGATCCGCGAGCTGGCGGCCGTCCCGGACGCGCCCTGACTGGCACGGCCCTATCGTCGGGCGCATGACAACACCGGCCGATTGCTATACCTGCGCCCGCGACACCGACGCTAACCAGGCACAGCCCTGGGAGCACATCGCCTCCGACGACCTCTGGCGAGTCGCGCACGCGTTCAACTCGGCGCTGCCCGGCTGGCTGGTCCTCATGCCGCGAAGGCACGTCACCGCCATCGCTGACCTCACCGACGACGAAGCGCGTGCCCTCGGGACCTGGCAGGTGCGCCTGTCCCGCGCGCTGCATGAGGTACTTGGCTGCCAGAAGACCTACGTCGCGCAGTTCGCCGAGGCGGAGGGCTTCTCGCACGTCCACTTTCACATCGTGCCCCGGCCGCCCGATCTCCCCAGGGAGCTGCGCGGCCCGCGGATCTTCCAGCTTCTCGGAGCCGCCGACCGCCCGCACGTCGGCGAGGACCAGATGAACCAGATCGCCGCCGCCATCGCCGCGCAACTCGGCTGAGGGCTGAGTGGGCGGCAATGCGCTGTACGGGCTCGCCGTATCATCCAGCGCAAAAACAACGATTAGCATCACGGCCAGGTACCGGCAGGCTGGATTGCCGGGTTTGGCTGCGCGAGGGCGTCCGGACCCGTTATTAGGTGTTCTCCGTCGGGGTTTGATCTTCGGGGGAGGGTGCGCCGGTGGCGACCAGGGACGTGTTCTCAGAGGATGAGCTGGCGCAGCTGCGCGGGTTTCCCGAGCCTGCCCGCGCTGAGCTGATCAGGTACTTCACCCTCGCGCCCGCTGATGAGCTGTTCGTCCGGAAGTTCCGGGGCAGGGAGAACGTGATGGGCACGGCGGTGCAGCTGTGCACGCTGCCGTGGCTGGGATACGTCCCGGACGACGTAAAGGCCGCCCCGGCCGCCGCGGTGGCGCGGCTGTCGGAGAAGCTGGGGATCCCGGTCGGCGAATTGCGCCGCTACGGTGCCCGCGAGCAGACCCGGACCGATCACCTGCGTGATGTCGCCGCCCATCTCGGCTGGCGGCAGGTTGACGGGCCGCGCTGGAGGGACCTGGAGGAGTTCCTGTTCGCGCGGGCGATGGAGCATGACTCGCCGAAGCTGCTGTTCCGGCAGGCGTGCGAGTACCTGTCATCGTCCCGCCTTGTCCGCCCGGGCGTGGTGAAGGTCCTGGAGCGTGTCGCGACCGCGCGGGACCGGGCGCGGGATGAGACGTGGGAGCGCCTTGCCCCGGCGCTGACCTGGCACCGCCGCGCAGAGCTCGACAGGCTGCTGGAGGTCGATCCGGTCCTGGGCCGTACGCGGCTGTCGTGGCTGGGGGCCGGGCCCGTCGCGGCGACCCCGGCGGCGGTGAAGACCGAACTGGAGAAGCTGGCCTACCTGCGCGGGATGGACGCGGACACGCTGGACCTGTCGGTGCTGCCGGCCGAGCGGCGCCGGTTCCTGGCCGGGGTGGGCCGCCGGCTGACGGCGCAGAACCTGGCGCGGCGAGACGCGGACCGCAGGTACCCGATCCTGCTCACCCTGATCTCGGAATCGGCGGTCGACGTGCTGGACGAGGTGCTGCTGCTGTTCGACCAGGCACTGTCCGGCCGCGAGTCAGCCGCCCGGGCGCGGATGACCGAGGCGCTGGCTGAGCGGGCGCGCGGCGGGGAGGACCGGCAGGCGCTGCTGGACGACATCCTGAAGATCGTGCTTGACCCCGGCGTGAGCGATGACCAGGTCGGCGCGCGGCTGCGCGGGGACGTCGGCCACGAGCGGATGCGGGCGGCGTGGGAGGCCCGCCGCGCACGGCTGCCACGCGACCACGGGCACCTGGCTCTGATGGACGCCTCGATGGCCTACCTGCGCCAGTTCGTCCCGGACGTGCTGGCCGCGGTGAGGTTCGCCGCCGGTCCGGGCATGGACGACCTGCTGCAGGCCATCGGCATTCTGGCCGGGCGGTACGCGACGAAGGCCCGCAAGGTTCCTGATGGCGCGCCGGACAGCTTCGTACCCGCCCGGTGGGCCGGGTACCTGGAGAAGGCGTCGAAGGAGGGCGACGTCATCGCCTACCGGCACTACTGGGAGCTGTGCGTCCTGATGGCCCTGCGCGACGGCCTCCGGTCGGGCGACGTCCACGTCCCGGGGTCGCGCCGGTACGCCGATCCGGCCTCGTTCCTCCTCACCCCGCAGCAGTGGGAGCCGCAGCGGCTGGAGTTCTGCCACCTCGTGGGCAATCCTGCGGAAGCGGGCGACGCCTTGGCGCAGGCGGACGACGAGCTGCACGCGGCACTGTCTGACCTGGAGGCGCAGCTCGCCCGTGGCGGCGGGAAGGGTGAGGTCCGGCTCGGCACCGACGGGGAGCTGGTCATCCCGCCGCTGACCGCCGAGGACGTGCCCGCCGAGGCCGAGGCGCTGCGGGCCGAGCTCGGCGCGCTGCTGCCCCGCGTCCCGATCGCCTCGGTGCTGGTGGAAGTCGACGCCCGGACCGGGTTCACCGACCACCTGGTGCACGCCGGCGGCAAGGTTGCCCGCCCGGCGGACCTGAAGCGGAACCTGCTGTACGTAATCATCGCCGAGGCCACCAACATGGGCCTGGGCGCGATGGCCGAGTCCTGCGGCGTCCCGTACGACGTGCTGGCCTGGACCGCCGAGTGGTACCTGAGCGCCGAGACGCTCGAGACAGCCAACGCCGCGATCGTCAACTACCACCACCGGCTGCCAATGACCCAGGCGTTCGGCACCGGCACCCTGTCGTCGTCGGACGGGCAGCGGTTCCCAGTCAAGGGCAAGTCGCTGACCGCCCGGCACCTGTCCCGCTACTTCGCCCGCGGCCAGGGCATCTCCACCTATACCCACGTCTCGGACCAGCACTCGACGTTCGACACCAAGGTGATCGCGGCCACCGCCCCTGAGAGCCCCTACGTGCTCGACGGCATCCTCGGCAACCAGACCGACCTGCAGGTCACCGAGCACGCCACCGACACCCACGGCGCGACGCTCGCGAACTTCGCGCTGTTCGACCTAGTCGGCCTGCAGCTGTCCCCCCGCATCCGCGACCTCGGCAAGATCACCCTCTACCGGACCGGGCCGAGGGCCGACTTCACGGCCCGCTACCCCTCCGCGGGGCACCTGCTCACCCGCCGCCTCAACAGCGAGCTGATCACCGGCATGTGGGATGACCTGCTGCGGGTCGCCGCCTCGGTCAAGGGCGGGCACGCCTCGGCCTCGCTGGTCGTCGGCAAGATCTGCTCATCCAGGCGGCAGCAGAATGCCCTCGCGTCCGCGATAAAGGAGTACGGGGCGCTGCGGCGCACCGTTTACGCAGCCCGCTACCTGGCCGACGAGACCTACCGGCGGCGGATCGGCCGCCAGCTGAACAAGGGCGAGAACGTGCACGCGCTCAAGCGGTCGCTCGCCTACGCCGGGGAAGGGGCGCTGCGCCGCCGGCACCACGAGGAGCAGGCCGAGCAGATGTGGTGCCTGACCCTCGCGACCAACGTAGTGGTGACCTGGACGACCGAGTACCACGGCCTGGCCGTCACCGCACTGCGCCGCGCCGGGCGGGACATCGACGACGCGGTGCTGGCCCACATCTGGCCCACCCACCACGAGAACGTCCACTTCTACGGCACCCACTCGGTGGACGTCGACGGCGAGCTCGCCAAGCTCGGCTCCGACGGCTACCGGCCGCTGCGTGCCACAGGCCCCGACGAGACAGGTGGCCTTTTCTTATTAGACGCGGGGCGCGTATAGCAGCGGAACGGCCCTCCTGGCGAGCCGTAGCCAACACGAGCACATAGGGAAGCGGAAGAACTACAGTGCGTACATGATTCCTGCGATGGAGACAGGCATGTCCGCGGTCATCACCGGGTACCTCGTCCGGGATAAGGAAGACTGGGCCAACCCCAATGCCAGCGGCTTTAAGGCGAAACGGTTGAAGACCGGTTCTGTTCCTGGTTGCACTGTGTGATCGCTGCTGGCTGCTGGCCTGTTGATCAGGTTTCCTGCGAGATGGGTGAGGCCCCTGCTA
>JBOHCG010000696.1:0-4021 GCA_050698735.1 Streptosporangiaceae bacterium
ACCACGCCGCGGCCGGCACCCTGCCCGCCCGCGCCGCCCCCCGCGCTCGCCGTGGCACCGGGCGACGCGGTTGCCGTGCCGGGGGGCAGCACGAGGGCGGCACTGAGCCTGGCGAGATGCTGCCTGTGCTGAGCCAGCAGCGACTCAAGCAATTCCGAACCCGCCCGCGCGATAGCGGTAGCGGTCGCCGTGACGTACAGCGAGATCAGTGCCTCCTCGGCCGAAATGGCCGCCTGCAGCACGACCACATCGTGCCCCGGGCTCGGCCGGCCTGCCAGCGGATCGGGGCCGTCGAACGCGTCGGAAGACCGGCAGCCGGACGCGGCGAGCAGCAGCGGCAGGGTAGCCGCCGAGGCCAGCAGCATGCGGCGCCTCGGCAGGGTGGCGGGCACATCGGCAAGCTACCACGAGCGGCCGGCCCGTCCTATCCGCGTCACACCGCGCTGGCGGATACATTAGATCCTAATCCCGCAGGTCGTGGACGAGGTAGACGAGGAGGTCGTGATGCCAGGTAGTCCGTCTCGCGCGCCGCGACCTCGTCAGGCTGAACCCGGCGGGTCGCCGGACGAGGGCAGGATCGCGGACGTGATCCGTCCGGCGGCGGTGGCGGCCGGGATGGATCTTGAATCGGTGCGGGTGACCGCCGCGGGCAGGCGAAGGCTGCTGCGCGTGGTCGTGGACAGCGACCGGGGCGTAAGCCTGGATGATGCCGCGGCGGTCAGCCGCAAGCTGTCCGCCGCACTCGACGCGGCGACCGTGATGGGTGACTTCCCGTACACGCTGGAGGTCTCCTCGCCGGGGGTGGACCGGCCGCTTACCGAACCGAGGCACTGGCGGCGAGCGGCGGGGCGCCTGGTAAAGGTGGCCGTCGCCGATGCGGGTGTCGTATCCGGCCGGGTGGTAACCGCCGACGCGGAAGGGGTGACCCTGGACGTCGAGGGAGCCCGCCGCCGGTTCTCCTACGCCGCGTTGGGCGCTGGAGCCATCCAGGTGGAGTTCGGGCACTTGCCAACAGAGCTTGGAGTGACCCGCGATGGACATTGACCTGAGCGTGCTGCGGAGCCTGGAGAGCGAGAAGGATATCTCGCTCGACCTGGCGATTAAGGCCATCGAGGACGCGCTGCTTGTCGCGTACCACAAGTCGGAGGGCGCGTCGCCTGCCGCGCGGGTGGAGGTGGACCGCAAGAGCGGGCACGTCACCGTCTGGGCGATCCAGACCGGCCCGGACGGCGCGGTGGTGCGGGAGTTCGACGACACCCCGGCCGGCTTCGGCCGGATCGCGGCGACCACGGCCCGCCAGGTGATCCTGCAGCGGCTCCGCGACGTCGAAGACGAGCTCACCTTCGGCGAGTACGCGGGCCGCGAGGGGGACATCGTCGCCGGGGTCATCCAGCAGGGCAGGGATCCCAGGACGGTGCTCGTCGACCTGGGCAAGCTTGAGGCGGTGCTGCCGCCCGCCGAGCAGGTGCCCGGCGAGCGATACGTCCACGGCGAGCGGCTGCGGTGCTACGTGCTGCATGTGCGCAAGGGCCACCGCGGCCCTTCGGTCACCCTGTCGCGCACGCACCCGAGCCTGGTCAAGAAGCTGTTCGCGCTGGAGGTGCCGGAGATCGCCGAGGGCGCGGTGGAGATCGTCGCGATCGCAAGGGAGGCCGGCCACCGGACCAAGATCGCGGTCCGATCGCATCAGTCGGGTGTCAACGCGAAGGGCGCCTGCATCGGCCCGATGGGCAGCCGGGTGCGCAACGTGATGACCGAGCTGCACGGCGAGAAGATCGACATCGTGGACTACTCAGAAGACCCGGCAGGCTTCGTGGCCAACGCCCTTTCGCCCGCCAGGGTGAGCCGGGTGCACGTGGTCGATGCCCAGGCCCGGGAGGCCCAGGTCATCGTGCCGGACTACCAGCTGTCGCTGGCCATCGGCAAGGAGGGGCAGAACGCCCGGCTGGCCGCCCGCCTCACCGGCTGGCGAATCGACATCAGGCCCGACTCGGGCGCCTCAACAGATGCCCCAGCCAGCCCTCCAGCCCCATCAGCCCCAGAGGCAACGCCAGCCCCAGAGGCGACGCCAGCCCCAGAGGCGACGCCCGCCGCGCAACCCCTGTCGGCCACACGAGCCACAGAGGTGCTGAAGGGTCCTGAAGAACTGGAAGCCGCAGATATCCCAGAAGACCGGGAAGCCCCGGCGATCTCAGCAGATTCTTCAAGCCCGTCAGCTCCTCCCGACGCTCCCGGCTCACCGGACCCGTCCATGCGGTTCTCGCCTGGTGTTCCGGACGTCCAGACACGGTAGACTTGCACCTGGAATGACTGCGCGAGCCGAGCGGCGTGCGCCGGGTATGCCGGTAATGCGTACTTGTGTAGGCTGCAAGGAGCGTGCGGTTAAGTCCAGCCTGCTTCGCCTCGTGGCGGTGGGGGACGTTGTCCAGCCTGACCCGCAGGCCCGGCTCCCTGGCCGGGGTGTGTATCTGCACTCCGACCCGGCGTGTCTGGAGCTTGCGCGGCGGCGCAAGGCGTTCCCCCGGGCACTGCGTACGACGGGATCGCTCAGCCTGTCCGTGCTGGCTGAGTATCTCTGCGGCGCGCAGTCCCCGGCATAGCATTGCCGACGGCGGAACAGACTGGCTGTACTGCAGGTTTTATGCACACAGGAAATACCTGTCGGAAAGCAGGTCGAGAAGCTGATGAGCGCTCGATGAGCACGCGGCGATGATAACCATAGGCTGAGGCCGACCCGGAGCACGCTCTGCCCGGGCCGGGGTCCGGTAAGGGGCCCAGGGGACTGGGCCGAGAAGGAGCGTAGTGGCGAAGGTCCGGGTTTACGAACTCGCGAAAGAGTTCGGAGTCGAGAGCAAGGCCGTGATGGACCAGCTCAAGGAGATGGGCGAGTTCGTACGATCAGCATCCTCGACGATCGAGGCGCCCGTGGTGCGGCGGCTCAAGGAGGCGTTTTCCGCCAAGCCCGCGGATCAGGGTCCGCAGGCTGGCCATTCAGCTCAGGGTTCCGCCCCGGCCGCGCCCGCGCAGCCGCGCGACGGCGCCCCGCGCCCCGGTCAGGCAACCGGAGGAGGCGGAACTGACGGGCGGGCCCGCCCGGCCCGCGACGGCGTCGACGTCGGCGCTGCCCGTCCCGTCGCCGGGCAGGCCCCAACGATCGTGCCCAACGGGACGAACGGTTCCGCCGACACGGTGCCGGACCGGGCGATCCGCGCGGACCTTGGCAGCACGGCGGCCCCGGAAGCCGGGACGCAGGCCGATCGCCGGCTGCCGCCGGTGCCGTCGTCACCCGCGTCCCGTCCCGGGCCCGATGTCCAGGCCGAGCCGGGGACCCCGGGTGCGCCGTCATCCCCGCGGGTACCCGTCCCGCCAAGGCCCCCGGTTACCCCGGCCGATTTCCGCAGCCCGGGAAGCAGCCCGGAAAGCAGCCCGGGAACCGGAACCCAGTCCAGGCCGACTGCACCGCGTCCCGGCGCGCCGCGCCTTGGCGCGGGCCGTGGCGAGCAGGGTGGCCGGAGCGACCAGGGCGGCCGGAACGGCCAGGGCGGCCGGAGCGACCGCGGCGACCAAGGCGGCCAGACCGGCCAGGGAGCGCGCCCAGGCGCGCAGCGGACGCCAGGTGCGGGTTCACCGCGTCCCGGTTCGCCGAGGCCGGGCGCGCCCCGGCAGGGCGCGCCACGGCCAGGTCCCAGGCCGGGCAACAATCCGTTCAGCTCGACGGCGACCGGCATGGGCTCTGCCCCCCCGGCCCGCAGCCAGGGACCCAGCGTGCCCGGACCCGGCTCGGGGTTCCGTGACCGTCCTGGTCAGTCTGCGGGCGGGCCCGGAGGCGCCGACCGTCAGGCGGGTCCCGGCGGCCCGCGCCCGTCGAACCGCGGTCCTGGCAGGTCCGACGGCCCGCGTCCGGGCGGTCCGCGCCCGGGTGGCCCCCGGCCGAGCCCCATGAACATGCCGTCGCGGCCCGCTCCTTCCGGCGGCGGCCGTGGCGGTCCCGGCGGCGGTCCCGGCGGCGGCCGTGGCGGTC
>JBOHCG010000697.1:0-4020 GCA_050698735.1 Streptosporangiaceae bacterium
CGATGAAATTCGTCGAGATCTGGGTCGCGGAGACATAACCCCAGGTGGCGCCCTGCCACGGCGGGGCGAGCGTGCTCAGCACGCGCCCGGTTGCCGCCGACTCCACCAGGAGCTTCGACTCGCTGTTGATGACGTTGAGGGTCAGCACGACCTGGAACGGCGGGTAAAACCTTGGCGCGAGCGCGCTGCTCCTCGGGGTCGCGGTAGCCGGCGACTTCCGGGCGGAGCCGGTGAGCAGCCGCAGCACGGTCACGCTGCCCACGATGACGACGATCACGGCCACGGCCGCCGCGATCGGCACGAACGCGTTCATCCGGCGTCGGCGCGGAACCGGCGCGTTACGAGACGGATCAATTCCGTACCAGCGGCGACGGCGGTATCGACTGCATGGCGTACAAGCGCGATCCGGTTGTCCCCATGAAGATCGCCGTCCAGGCGAAGCTGTACACGAAGACGGTCTCGCCGACTCACGTACGCGACCTCTATGGCACGATGCAGCATGAGGGGGCCACCCTGGGCATCATGATCACTACGTTCGGTTATGGTCCCGGCAGTGCGGACTTCGCTAACGGCAAGCTCCTGCATCTCATCGATGGCACTGGCCTCCTGTCGATCTGCCAGGAACATGGCATCCCCGCCCGCATCCTCAACCTCGGCGGACGCAAGTCCAGGCCGTGAGCTCGTCTGTGTCCTGTGCCATGCGTTCGTCCGCGCTCCGGATAGGGTTGCCGGCGTCGATGGGAGTGGCTGAGATGCGACGGAAATCTGGGGCTTCGGGCAGCTCGTGGCCGGTGCAGGCATACAGCTACGGCGGCCATCCGGAGCAGTTCGGGCAGCTGCGCACGCCGCCCGCTGGCTCCGCGCCCGTGCCGGTCGTGGTCTTGGTGCACGGCGGCTACTGGCGCTCGAGGTGGCGGCTCGACCTGATGGAGCCGCTGGCAGCGGACCTGGCACGCCGCGGCATCGCCAGCTCGAACATCGAGTACCGGCGTCCGGACCGGCACGATTGGGACGCGACAACCTCCGACGTCGAGGCCGCGGTACGGTACCTGAACCAGCTTGCCGAAAGCTTCCCCATCGACCTCACCCGCCTCATCCTTGTAGGCCACTCGGCCGGCGGACAGCTCGCCGTGCGCGTGGCCGCCGACCTCCTTGCCGATACCCTGCTCGCCAATACCGGCACCGTCCGGCCGGCCGTTGTCGTGTCACTCGCCGGAGTCCTCGACCTCGCCGAGGCCCAGCGCCGCGGACTCAGCAACGGCGCGGTGGCGGCTGCCCTGGGTGGCACCGCCGCGGAGCTGCCCGGCGTCTACGCGGCCGCCTCGCCGCTGCAGCGGCTGCCGCTGGGAATCCCGCAGGTCATCGTCACGGCCCAAGACGACAGCGCCGTCCCGAACGACCTGAGCGACCGGTACGCCGCCGCGGCCCGAGCGGCAGGCGATCCGATCAGAGCCGTCCACGGAGACGGTGATCACTTCACGCTCATCGACCCAGGCAGCCGCCTGTGGGCCGACACCTGCCAGCAGATGCTGGCCGCCCTGGGCAACTCCTGACGCAAAGGCCCGCCGGGGACACGGTCGGCGTGTCGCGCTACAGAAATGTCGGTGGCTCCTGCTACTATAGAACAGAAGATCAAAAAAGATCTTTGAGCAGAACGAGAAGTGGTATCACGGGCGCGGAAAGCCGCGCCGCCCAGAGTGGCACGAGGACCGCCCCCTACGCTCCCGCCGTACCCAGCCGCAGGTCCGTCCAGCGATTCCGAAGGCCGCGCAGCCCGCGCGGCAGCACCACCCACCCCGGCAGGAGGTGAACACCCGATGAGCATTGCCACTCCCGCGCCCGCGCCGCCCCCGGCAGGTATGCCCGCGCCGGCCAGCCTGGCCGAGGCACTGGCGATGCGCCGTGCCGCGGACAGCTATCTGGCCGCCGCCGATCCCACCGACGTGACCGTCGCCGAGCAGGCCGATGCCCTGATCCAGATGGAGCAGGGCGACGCGATCGCCACCGCCGCCCGTGCCTGGTTCCTGGGCGCGTTCATCTCCGCCCAGGGGCCCGCCGCGGACGCGGACGGCTCCGCGCGGGCCTGGCTGATCCACAAGACCGGCGTCACCGGCGGCTGCGCGGGCGGGCGGGTCGGCTGGTCCCGCCGCGTCCAGGCGCACCCGCTGGTCGCGGCCGCGCTGGCCGAGGGCGGCCGGGTGAGCGAGTCGATGGGCAAGGTGATCTCCGACTACACCGACAAGCTCCCCGCTGCGGACCGGGACGCCGCCGACGCGATCCTGCTCGGCGTCGCCCGGGCCGGCGCCCGGCAGGACGACATCGCCCGGCTCGCCGCCCAGATGTATAAGAGGTGCCGCTCCGGCACCCCCGACGAGGACCCCGGCGACCCAGACGGCCGCGGCGCCCCGGACGGCCGCGGCGGCCACGGCGACCCGGACGGCTCCGGCGCGTCCGGCAGCGACCCCGATGCGCTCGGCGGCCCTGACGGCGATCTTGACGGCGCCGGTGACGGCTCCGGCGGCCTTGACGGCGGCCCCGGCGGCGCCGATGACAGCCCCGGCGGTCCCGGCGTCGGCCCGGACGATCCCGATGACGAGTTTGATGACCGATCGGTCCGGCTGGACACCACGCTCGGCGGCGCCGGCGTCCTGTACGGCGATCTGAGCCCTGATTGCGCGGCGCTGGTCAAGACGGTGCTGGACGCGCTGTCCGCGCCGGCCGGGCCGGAAGATACCCGCGGGAAGGCGCAGCGCTGGCACGACGCGCTCGCCGACGCGATGCGGCGCCTGCTGGCCGAGGGGCTGGTGCCCGGCCAGGCCGGCCCGGCGATCCGGGCGCTGGTCCACATCGCGTTCGCCGAACTCCGCCTGATCCGCGGCGCGTCCGGGCTGGAGCAGGCCTGGGTGGCCCGGGCGCAGCAGGACTGGGCCGGGCACCGCGCCGCCGCAGCCATTACCGGCGGGGACGGCGGCGCCTGGCTGAACGGCGGCGCGGCCCGCGGCGCGTACTGCGACGCGATGGCGGTCCCGGTGGTCACCGGCACCGTCAACCCCGCCGTCCTGGACCGCCTCGTCGGCCTGTGCCTGCAGTTGGCCGGCCACGGCCAGACCGGCACGCCGGAGCACGGCGGGCCGGGGCAGGACGCGCCGCAAGCAGGGACGCCCGGCAGCCCGCTGACCGAGCACGCCCGGGCGATGCTGCAGCGCGCGGTCATCGGCGCGGCCGTGGATCTGGTGTCCGGGCCGGGCGGGCTGGCCTCGGTGCTACGGACCGGGCTGCTCACGGCCCGGCTCGCCGGGCCCAGCCTCCCGCTAGATGTCGGGTTCGCCGATACGGTCCCGGCGGGAATCCGGCAGGCCGTCCTGCAGCGGTCCGGCGGGCACTGCGAATGGGCCGGCGACTGCCGCCAGCCCGCGGCGGGCTGCCACATCCACCACGTCATCCGCAAGGCCGACGGCGGCAAGACCAGCGTCAAGACCTGCGTCTTGCTGTGTTCCTTTCACCATCTTGTTGCGGTGCACCGGTGGGGGTGGCGGCTGATCTTGAACCTGGACGGCACCACCACCGCCTTCAGCCCCGACGGCAGCAAGGTCCTCCACAGCCACGGGCCGCCGCCCCAGCCGGGGTGATCACCCCCGGCCCCCGCGGCCAGGTCACGCAGACCGGGTGGTTCAACCGGGGCCTCCCTCCTCGCCGCTGGTCTTCCGCGACGGCACTGGCGGCCACCTCACCGGTTTGTCTCGGCGAGAAGCGCGACCCTCTGGTTTCCGCTTGCGCACTGAAGGCCACGGCCGAGCATCAGTGCGAGGCCATCTGCAAGAGCGTGTTTTGGGGAATCTCAGCGGCGGACGGTGTAGGTCAGGTGGGTCGCGTAGGGGGACTCGACTACGCGGGTCCGTTCGAGTTCGATCGTCTCGTCGCCGAGATGGTCGAACATCCGCCTGCCGATGATCCCCGCCCCGATCGAGCCCATCGTCTCCTGCAGCACGCCGATGTCGACGTCGAGCGGGGCGAACCGCC
>JBOHCG010000698.1:0-4013 GCA_050698735.1 Streptosporangiaceae bacterium
CTGCTGGCCTGCCCGCTCGTGGTCTGGATGACCACCGCGTTGTTCGCGAACCCGCTGATCCGCGTGAAGCCGATCGAAGGCCCGGCCGGGCCGAGGTAGGTGTCGGAGAAGAACCAGGCGAGCTGCGAGGAGTTCAGCCTGATCGCGGAGACCCCATCGCCGCCGGCCCAGTCGGCGCAGCCTGACTGGTCGGAGTATGCGACCCACTGCGCGTCAAGCGCGGCGGGGTCTGGCTGCGCCGCCGCGCCCTGCACGCGGACCGGCGGGTGGTAGATCGCCGTGGCCGAGCCTGCCGGCCGGCCAGGGATAGAGCCGGGGATCAGGTAGCCGAACGCGATGCCCAGCCCGGCGGCGAGCCCGATGGCCAGGCCGCCGAGCTCGAGCCATCGCCGCGGCCTGCGGCGCCCAGCCGCCTGCCTCACGCCGGCTCCGCCGCGGGAATTATCGCGCTCGCCTGTGCCTCCGGCCCAATAGCGTCTTACTGGCACGCCTTGCGGGCGTGCACGAGGAGGATTGACGCGGCCGAAGGCCACCGGCAGAACGCCAGGTCGACCAGGCCAAGCGGACGCGGCACGTCATGGTACCGCGCCCCGGCCACGGTGACGTCGCAGAACCCGCTCCCGGCCAGGAACTCCCGAAGCGCCCGGCGGGTGAACAGGCGCAGGTGACCGGCCACCACGCTGCCCGGCCTGCCGAACACGCCCTGCAGGCTCACCTCGGAGAAGACCGGCTGGATCCCGAAGGCGAGCAGGCCCCGGTTGTACCAGGCGGCCAGGTTCGGCGTCGACAGCAGCAGCGACCCGCCCGGCCGGAGCACCCGCCGGGCCTCGGCTACCGCCCCGTCGGGGTCGACCAGGTGCTCTATCAGCTCGCTCATGATCACCACGTCGGCGGCGCCGTCGGCGACCGGCAGGCCCGGCGCGGTCACGTCCGCGCGCAGTACCGTGAGGCCCAGCGCATGCGCCTGCCGCAGCGCGTCGCCTGACCAGTCGATCCCGACGAACCGGTGCGCCCCGTTCTGCCCCGCCGCGACCGCGAGCGCGGCGCCGTCACCGCATCCCACGTCGACGATCACCGCCGGGCCCGCGGTGCCGTGCAGCACCCCGGCCAGCATCCGTGCCTGGCGCCTGGCGCGATCCGGGCCCGAGCTCAGCGGGACGCCGGGAGTGGAGTAGAACTCCTGCAGCCGGCGGCGCGGCGGCGGGACGGTCACCGCCATGGTGGCTCCTTCCGCGCCCGAAGGCCCCCTCGGCGGTATCCTCCACTGGCGCCTCGTTCGATGGCCTCCTCGGCCACCTCGGCGAAACCCTCGATCGCGGCCGACCAGTGCAGCCGCAGCGCCCGGGTCCGCGCTGCCTGGCCGAGTTGCTCGCGCCGCCGCTCGTTGATCGCCAGCGACGCCCACGCCGATGCGAACTGGCCCTCGGTCCGCACCAGCATCCCGGTCTGGCCGTGTACCACCGAGTCTCGCAGCCCTGGCACGTCGAACGCCACCGCGGGAGTGCCGCGGATCGCCGCCTCGGCGACTACGAGCCCCCAGCCCTCGATCAGCGCCGGATGCATGAGTAGCCACGCCGAGCACATCAGCCGGTGCTTCTCCTGTTCAGACACCCAGCCGGCGAACTCGACGCCGGGCCCGGCCAGCGCCTCCAGCCTCGGCCGCTCCGGCCCGTCCCCTGCGATCACCAGCTTCCCTCCCACCACGTGCCGCACCCGGTCCCACAGCCGCAGCAGCAGGTCAAGGCGCTTGTAGTCGGCAAGTCTGCCAATGGCGAGGAACAGCGGCCCCGGCGACCTCGGGGTCGGCGGATCCGGCTCCACCACCCCGTTGCAGATCTGCCTGATCCGGTCGCGGCCGACCCGCATCTGCTCCAGGTTCTCCGCCGTGGACGGTGACACGGTCAGGAACAGGTCCCTGCGGTGTACCCAGGGCATGACCAGCCGCTCGACGTTCCGGCCGACGGTAGAGACCGGCGGGCGGAACCGGATCGGCCACAGCTCGGTGTGCACGTGGTTCACCAGGCACAGCACCGGGCGCCCGGACCACAGCGGCGCCAGGAAGGGCATCCCGTTGCAGACCTCGACTATCAGGTCGGCGTCCCTGAAGTTCCGCAGGTAGGCCAGCGGCGCGCGAAGGAACTGTGAGTAGGTGCCGCCGCTGCGCATCACGTGGTACGGCCGCTCGGCGACCGGCCCGCCGCACAGCAACGTCACCCGGTGCCCCCGGGCCAGCATGCCCGACGCCAGCTGGTCCACAAGGACCTCAGATCCCCCCGCGACCGGGTTGGCCAGATCCCGCCACGCGATGAACAGGATCTTGCGCGGTGCCTCCCAGACCTCGCCGACGGGATGGAACGCCGCCGAATCGGGCACGCGCGGGACGGGCGGAGCCGGAGGCCGGATCTCGGCCGGGCCGTGCCCGGCACCGCCGGACAGGCTCGTCTCCGCAGGCAAGGCGCCCGAGTCATCGTTCATGCCGCTCCACGTCGCTGCCGACGCGAGTCGGCGTTACAGCAGTCAGGTCCTGACCTCATATGTAAAGATTGCAGAATTATTCGGTGGTTACTGACCGGTGGTCAAGGACCGCGGTCAGGAAGGACCCGGATGAGCCTGCTGGCACCGATTCGCCGCCGCCGTGCCGGTCAGGCGGGCGGTTCCGGCCTGTCCCGGTCAATCCGGCTGTTCCGCCTGTTCCTGGCCGAACAGGCCGACCCGGAGGGCTTCTACTCAACGCTGGCCGAGGACGCCGTCCAGCAGGTTGCCGAGCACTGCGAGCTGGAAGGCCGCACGGTGGTAGACGTCGGCGGCGGTGGCGGCTGGTTCACCGCAGCCTTCCGGGCCCGCGGCGCCCACGCCTACCTGTTCGAGCCCGATCCCGACGAGCTGCACTGGCGGGGCGTGCTGACCCCCGGCGCGGTGCTCGCCGACGGCTACTGGCTGCCGGTCCGCGACGGCGGGGCCGACGTGGTGTTCTCCTCGAACGTCCTAGAGCACGTCGCCGATCCGATGGGCCTGATCGAGGAGATGATCCGGGCTACCCGGCCCGGCGGCGTCATCTACCTGTCCTTCTGCAACTGGTACTCGCCGTGGGGCGGGCACGAGATGTCGCCCTGGCACTACCTCGGCCCGCGTTTCGCCGAACGCCGGTATGTCCGCCGTCATAAGCGCGATCCCAAGCACACCTTCGGCGTCGACCTGTTCCAGGTGCACATCGGCCCGGTCCTGCGAGCGCTGCGCGCCCGCACGGATATCACGATGGTGACGGCGCGCCCCCGTTATTATCCGCGATGGTGCCGCCTGCTTGTCCGGCTCCCCGGCGTGCGGGAGGTCGCCACCTGGAATCTCCTGCTGATCATGAGGCGCACTAGATGACAACCCGGGCTGCCGCCGAAGCCCCGCAGGCTGGAGCCCCGCAGGCTGGAGCCCCGCAGGCTGGAGCCCCGCAGGCTGGAGCCCCGCAGGCTGGAGCCCCGCAGGCTGGAGCCCCGCAGGCTGGAGCCCCGCAGGTCGGCGCGGCCAGGCCCGCGCGGCCGCGGGTTCTGCGCTGGTCGGTGCTGGTGTGGCTGGCGGCGTTCGGGGTCCTGCTGGCGAACGCGCCGGGCCGGATGGTCTTCGACACCAAGCTCATCGTGGACATCGATCCCTGGGGCTACTTCACCGGCCTCTGGCACCTGTGGGATCCGACGAACACCCTCGGCGCGCTGCGCAACCAGGCCGTCGGCTACGCCATCCCGATGGCGCCGTTCTACCTGCTCGGCCACCTCGCGCAGCTGCCGGTCTGGATCATCGAGCGGCTGTGGATGTCGCTGATCATCGCGGTGGGATTCGCCGGGCTGGTCAGGCTCGCGGGCGCGCTCGGCATCGGCTCGCCGGCGTCCCGCCTGCTAGCCGGGCTGGTGTTCGCGCTGTGGCCCACGTTCACCATCGTGATCGGATCCACCTCGGCGTCTGTCTTGCCCGGGATGCTCGCGCCGTGGGCGGTGCTGCCGCTGGTGACGGCGGTGCGCCAGCCC
>JBOHCG010000699.1:0-4011 GCA_050698735.1 Streptosporangiaceae bacterium
GCGCAGCACGTCGCTGCTGGTGTCGACGATGACATCGGCACGGGAATCGGCGTAGGCTCCGCCACGCGGCCCGGCCACCTGGACAGGCGCGCCGGCGAAGTGCTCGATGACGCGCCGCACGTGCTCCTCGGAGCTGGTCGGGTTCAGGACGCAGAGCCGGATGGCGTGCCGGCCGGCCAGGCGGGTCGTGGAGACCAGCGCCGCGCCGCTGCGTTCCAGGTCCTCGGCGAGGGCAGTACCGCGGCGCTCGGTTTCGGCCTCGTCGCAGCCGGGCCATTCACGGCGGAAACAGACGATCCCGAGCGTCGCGGGCGCCATGAGGGTGAGCTCGGCATGGCTGCGGATCAGCGCCTCCGCGAACTCCGCCAGCTCGAGGTTGCGCTGGATAGCGGCGCGGAAGGCGGCCAGGCCGAAGGTGTGCACGGTCACCCAGACCTTGAGCGCCCGGAAGCCACGGGACAGCTGCAACCCCCGGTCGGCGAAGTTGACCTCGCCAGCGCCCTGCGTGGCGTCGCTGTCGAGATAGTCGGGGTGGATCGCGAACGTGCGCTCGAGACGGGCACCGTCACGGACCAGCACGCAGCCGCATTCCATCGGCTGGTAGAGCCATTTGTGCGGATCCAGCGTCACCGAGTCGGCGCGGTGGATGCCGGCCAGCGCCGCTCGCCCCTTCGGGCTAAGCGCGGCGAAGCCGCCGTAGGCCGCGTCGACGTGCAGCCACAGTCCCTCCGCGGCGCAGACATCGGCGAGGCCGGCGAGCGGATCGACGGCGCCGGTGTTCGTCGATCCGGCGCTGGCGCACAAGGCGAAGGGCACCCGACCCGCGCCGCGGTCCGCCCGGACGGCCGCGGTGACCGTGTCCGGCATAAGCCGCCAGCGATCGTCGGTCGGCAGCACCCGCACCTGCTCGGGGCGCAGGCCCATCGCCCGCGCGGTCCGGGCGAGGGACGAGTGAGCCTGGTCCGACACGTACACGACGGTGTCCTCGGAAGGCCCTCCGGCGGCCTCGCGCGCGACGAGCAGCGCCGTGAGGTTGGCGGCCGAGCCGCCGCTCACGAGCACGCCAGCCGTGCCGGCGGGCATTCCGAGCCAGGAGCGGAACCAGTCGGTGACCTCGAGCTCGACCTGAGCGGCGCCGGCCGACTCCATCCACGCCCCGCAGTACGGGTTGGCCGCGGCGGCCATCAGTTCGGCCAGCGCCGCCGGCCAGGTGGTGAAGCTCGGCACGAAGGCGAAGTATCCGGGGTGATCGGTCCGCGCCGCATACGGCAGCACGTCCGCGACCACCCGCGACAGCACCGCGCCGTACTCCCCTGCCTGCTCCGGCGGCGGGCCCCCGAGCCGGGCCCGCATCTGCGCCGCGCCGGCGCGGCGCAGCACCGGATCGGTCTCGGGGTCGGCCAGCCGGGCGACGAGCATGTCGACGGTCGCGTAACCGGCGCGCCGCATCGCCTCGATGTCCATTGCCAGCGGGTGCTCCACGTCTGTCTCCGTCTCACTCGGCCGGGCCGGCCTCCGGTATGCCGGGCGCGGCTCCGGTGGCCAGCCGCGCGTCGGCGATGCGATCCGCCTGCCGTCGGGTCGGTGCGTGCCCGAGCACCGCCGTCAAAAAGAGGTCCCGCTTGAGCTCATACACGGTCACGGCGGAATGGGCGATCACGGTCGCGGTGCGCGGGATGGCGCGCAGCAGCGCGATCTCGCCCACTCCGTCGCCGCGTCCGCACCGGCGCAGCAAATGCCCGTCCTGCAGGGCGTCCAGTTCACCCGCGGCGATCGCGTAATAGGCATCTCCCGGGTCACCCTGCCGGATCAGGACCGCGCCGGCCGGCAGGTGCACCGGCGCGAGGGCCGCCGCCAGGCCCTCGATCGCGGGTGCGGGCAGTTCGGCGAACAGCGGGAGCGCGCGCAGCAGCGCGATCTCCACGACCGGAACGGGCGTCTCGGCGTCCAGGCGGAACACGGCGCGGCCGCCGACCGCGGCCGCGAGCGGCAGCACGGCGGCCACCCCAAGCAGCGCGAGCCGGCTGCCTCCCAGGTGCACCAGCAGCGGCACGAGCAATGCGCCAACCGCGTACCCGGCCATCATGAGCCCCTCGAGCACCCCGAAGACCCGGCCGACCAGCTGGGGCGGAACCGACCGCTGCAAGAGGATGCGGACGGCGACTTCCAGCAGCGAACGGCTCGCCCCGGCCGCCATCAGCAGGACAACGGTCCCGGCCAGGCCGGGACCGGACGCGAGCGCCGCCAGCGTACCGCTGAACATCAGCGCCGCGGCCAGGATCGGCCCGCCCAGGCGGCGGCCGACAAGAAGCGCGCTCCCGGTGGCGGCCAGCACCGCTCCCGCGCCGAAGGCGAAGGAGAGGTAACCGGCCCACGCCTGCGGGCGGCCGAGCACGCTGATGGCCAGGATGACGACCAGCAGCTCGAGGGCGCCTACCACGACCGCGTCCGCGGTCAGCAGGACCAGCATCAGCCGGATCCGCGGCTGGCGAGCGGCCAGCCGCAGGCCCTCGCGCGCCCCCGCCAGCGCCGACAGTTCCGGCTGCCCGGCCGGCGTGAGCGCCGCCACCTTGAGCCCGGCGACCAGCAGTGCGGCCACGATGCCGAGGCAGGCGCACACCGCGAACACGCTGCCCACGCCTGCGAGCGAGATCAGCACCCCGGCCAGCAGTCCCGACGCGGCGATGCCGACGGCTTCCAGCCAGCCCGCGAGCACGTTGGCCGCCGTCAGCTGATCGGGAGTGGCGGCCACCGACGGGATGAGCGATGACTGCGCCGGGCGAGTCGTGGTCACCGCGGTCGCGGCCACCACGGCGCCCGCGTAGGCTGCCAGCGGCGCGCGCGCGATGATTGCCGCGGCCATCGCCGCCATCGCCGCCGCTTGCACCAGGTAACCCCCGGCCAGCAGGACCACCGGCGATCGCCGGTCGGCCAGCGGCGCCACCAGGGGTGCCACAACCGCGGCCGGCACTAGCTGCGCCACCGCCACCAGCCCGGCGATGGCGGCGCCGCCGTGGTCGTAGGCGAAGACCAGCATGGCGATCCACACCGAGTACTCGGTGAGAATGAAAAGAACATAGGCCTGGAGCACGCGCAGCAGCGCCCGGTTGGCCGCCAGGGAGCGGAAGGCTTGCAGCCGATGGCCACGGGATTCGTTCCCCACCAGCGCACCCCAGACTGCCGCCGGCGGCACCCCTGGCTACCACGCGCCCCGCAGTACCCAGACCGTGCCGCTCCCATGAAACAGGGAGACTCTCTGATTGCACCACCACGACAATGCGGGGGCAACCCCGGTCAGCGGCCTGGGATTGCGGGTCCTGCTTAATCCCGACCGGGAGTGTGCCGTCATCTTGCCACCGTGTCCTTACCCCCTGGTGACGTAGGGCGCCGCGCTCGCCATGTCAGCGCGTGACCCGGGTAGACCACCGATACGGCAGCTACCGACGGCCAGGCAATCAAGCACTCAAACCCCGGCACCGTGGCGGCCGAAAGTGGGAGCGGACCGGTTTGGCGGTCGCGTCAGGCTGGCCGGTCAGGAGATCGACCAGGACTACGCGCGAACCGCACGATTCAACCTGAGCGACAACGCAAATGGCGTGGCATACGAGGTCCACGTCGGCGACTCCTTCTTGGATAACCAGCTCGCTCCGTACCTGGGGAAGGCCGCGGCCGTCGTGTGCGAGCCTCCGTTTCACTCGCCGCAGTGGCCAGAGACGGAGCTGACGACGGATCCGCGCTGGGAGTTCGGCATCCCGGCACCGCGAGACGGCGAACTGGCATGGGTCCAGCACTGCTACGCGCACCTGCGGCCGCGGGGCGTTGCGGTTGTGGCCGTCTCGCGGCGGACCTGTGTCCAACCATCCGGGGAGGGCATACGCGCGGCCCTGATCCGTTCGGGGGTATTGCGGGCCGTGATCGCCCTGCCGCTAGGGATGACCTCGGTACCGGACACAGACATCTGCCTGTGACCGGCCAGCTGGACCGGCTGCTGGCCCTGATGTCGCTGCCCGC
>JBOHCG010000700.1:0-4004 GCA_050698735.1 Streptosporangiaceae bacterium
CAGGGCGGTGCCGGAATCTGGGCACCAGGGAACAGCCACGATCCCGGCACCGTCCGCCAGCTTGCCTGGGGCGGCAGGCTTGCCCGGGGCTCCCGCGGGTGGCGATGGCCGACCCGCCGCGGGGGGCGGCGGACGGCCGGAGCCGGGCGGTGCCGGGACCTCGCAGGCTGGAGCGGGGGCCCGGACCGCCGACGATCGGGCGCCCTTCGGGTCGGTCAGTGGGGGATCCGAGGGCGGGGTGGGGGCGTGAGGCCGGGCTTTCAGCGAAGCCCGGCCTCATCGTTTTGCGGGCGCGGGTCGGCCGGCTTGGCCGGCGGCGTCGCGTTGCGGCACGGAGGCTGGCCCGCGGCATCACGCCCGGTTTGACAGCTCGATTGACGTCTGTATCTTTGTCTTATGGTTATAGATAAAGAGGACGATGAAACGAGCGGCGTGGCTGGCGCTTCGCCTGCGATCCGGCCGCGCGGGCCGGGTTCGCCGATCGAGTTCCGGCTGGATGCCGGCTCGGGCGTGCCGACCTACCTGCAGCTGGTGCAGCAGGTGGAGCACGCGCTGCGGCTGGGTTACCTCAAGCCAGGCGACCAGCTGCCGAAGGTCAGGGACGTGGTGGCCTCGCTGGCCATCAACCCGAACACGGTGCTGAAGGCCTACCGCGACCTGGAAATGAAGGGCCTGGCGGCCGGGCGGCCCGGGCAGGGCACGTTCGTCCAGGCCACGCTGAGCCAGGTTGCGCTGCCCGAGCTGACCACGCTGCGCCGGTCCCTGTCTGGCTGGCTGGCCGCCGCGGACGAGGCCGGGCTGGACGAGGACGGGATGGTCGCGCTGTTCACCAGCGCGCTGCGGGATTTCCATGAGCGCCGCGGCGTGTCGCGCACCCGCGGCGGCAAGGCGAGCGACGGAACGGAGGGCGTCGCATGAATGTGATAGAGACGAGCGGTCTGGGCAAGCGGTACGGCGGCACGTGGGCGCTGCGCGACTGCTCGCTGGCGATCCCGGGCGGGCATGTGGTCGCGCTGGTCGGCCCGAACGGCGCGGGCAAGACCACGCTGCTGAACATGGCGGTCGGCCTGGCGGCGCCGTCCGCGGGCGGGGTGACCGTGCTCGGCGACCGGGCGCCAGGCTCCCTGGCCGCGCTGGATGGCATCGCGTTCGTCGCCCAGGACGCGCCGCTGTATAAGAACCTGCCTGCTGCGGACCTGATCCACCTGACCCGCAACCTGAGCCGACGCTTCGACCAGGCCTACGCCGAGGCCCGGCTCGGCGAGCTTGGCATCCCGCTGAAGCGGAAGGCCGGGAAGCTGTCCGGCGGCCAGCAGGCCCAGCTCGCGCTGACGCTGGCGCTGGCAAGGCGGCCGCGGCTGCTAGTGCTTGACGAGCCGGTGGCGATGCTGGACCCGGTGGCCCGGCACGACTTCATGGCCCTTGTGCTGACGGCGGCGGTCGACCACGGCGTGTCGGTGCTGCTGTCCTCGCACGTACTGGCCGAGCTCGAGCGGGTGGCGGACTACCTGGTCCTGCTGTCGCGGGGCCGGGTGCAGATGGCCGGCGAGGTCGACGACCTGCTCGCAAGCCACCGTGTACTGACCGGCCCGGCCGCCGGGGCGGATAGATATACCGAACGACCGGTGGTGCACGTTCGCCGCGCCGAGGCGCAGGCCCACCTGCTGGTCCGGGCGACGGCGGCCGATCCGGTCCCGCCCGGCTGGGAGTCCCACCCGGTCGGCCTGGAGGAACTCGCCCTGGCCTACCTGCGCGAACCCGGCGCCGCGGCGCTGCCCGGCCCGGCCCGCGGGCGGCACGCTGAACCGTCGGAGGTGGCGAAATGACCGCGCTGAGGGTGCCAGCTCGCCCGGAGCAGGACGCGAGCCCGCGGCCGGTGCCGTGGCGGCGGATGGCCTGGGTCACCTGGCGTCAGCACCGCCTGGCTTTGGGCGGGGCGGTCGTGCTGCTTGGCGCGTTGGCGGTGTGGCTGTGGCGCGTCGGCTCATCGGCGCACCACGCCTACGCCGCTGCGGCCGCATGCCACCCGGCAAGCTCGCCCGCCTGCGGAATCCTGGTCGGCAACTTCATCAGCTACATGTCGACGGGTCAGAACATCGCGATCGTGTTGCAGGTGGTGCCCCCGCTGATCGGCGCGTTCGTCGGCGCGCCGGTGCTGGCCAGGGAGATGGAGACCGGCACCTTCCGGTACGCCTGGACGCTGGGCTTCGGCCGGTGGCGGTGGGCGCTTGCCAAGCTGGTGCTGCTCGGGGTCACGGTGACGGCCGCCGCCGGGGCGTTCAGCCTGCTGTTCTCCTGGTACTACCAGCCGTTCTTCGCCCAGACGTTCTCCGGCAACGTGCAGATCCCGCTAAGTACCACGGTGTTCGATCTGCGCGGGGTCGCTTTCGCCGCTTGGACGCTTGCCGCCTTCGCGATCGGCGCCCTGGCCGGCATGCTCATCCGCCGGGTCGTCCCCGCGCTGGCCGTGACCCTGGCCGTCTACGCCGGGCTCGCCGTCGCGGCCGGGGCTTACCTGCGCGAGCATTACCTGACGCCGCTGCTGCTCAAGAACGGAAGCGTGCCCGGCTCCGCGTGGGTCCTCAGCCAGCAGTGGTACACCAAGGGCGGCCAGCCGGTCAGCGGGACCATGCTCGCCCAGTTTCTCCAGCAGAGCGCGCCGCAGCTGGCCGGCGGCGGGAAGGGCGGCGGGATCCCGCAGTCCCCCATCGTGAACCAGTACCTCTACCAGCACGGGTACGCGCTGTGGACGAGCTACCAGCCCGGCAGCCGGTTCTGGCCGTTCCAGTGGATCGAGGGCGGCTGGCTGCTCGCGCTGTCAGCGCTGCTCATCGCGGCGGCTGTCTGGCTGGTCCGCAGGCGTGCCTCCTGACTATCCGGCGATCGGCGGCGGGTGGCTGGTCGGCGGCGGCGCGGAGGGCTGCGAACTCGGCGGTGATGGCGTCCAGGGTCCAGTGGGCGTTCAGGCCGCTGGGGTTGGGGACGACCCAGGCCTGGGCGCCGGCCAGCGGGTCCGGCTGGGGGCCGACGATGGTGTGGCGGTGGCCGAACGCGGTGCGGTAGGCGGTCACGCCGGCTATCGCGACGATGCGCGGACGGCGGGTCTGGACTAGCAGGGTCAGGCGCTCGCCGCCTGCCTTCAGCTCGGCACCGGTCAGCTCGGAGGCCTGCGCGGTGGCGCGCGGGACCAGGTTGGTGATGCCGAGGCCGTAGCCGGCCAGCAGGTCTTGCTCGTTCGGGGCCAGGCGGCGCGGGGTGAAGCCGGAGCGCTCAAGGGCAGGCCAGAACCTGTTGCCCGGCCTGGCGAAGTGCCAGCCGGTCGCGGCGGAGTACAGGCCGGGGTTGATGCCGCAGAACAGGACCCGGAAGTCCGCGCCTGGCGGCGGGAGGACATCGGGGATGGTGAGGTTCCTGGCCGCCTCCAGGTCCAGTTTCGGCACGGACAGGAGCCTACGCGGAGGATTCGGCGGCGAGGAACCGGTCCGGGCGGTAAGGGGCTAGCTCGGCGGGCGGGGTGCCGGTGGTCAGGTCGGCGGCGATGAGGCGGGAGAGGTGGGCGGCGAGGGTGACGCCGCTGTGGGTGACGGCGACGTAGAGCCAGTCGGCGCCAGGGAGGCGGCCGACGATGGACTGGCCGTCCGCGGGCAGGGGGCGGACGCAGACCTGGTAGTCGACGACGGTCGCGTTATCTACACCGCGGACGGTGCGGCGGGCTCGGTCCAGGAGGCCGGCGGCCAGGGCGCGGAGTCCGGGGTCGGGGGTGTGCAGGTCCGCGGCGGCGGAGGTGTCCTCGGCCTCGAGGTGGAGCAGGCCTCCTGAGTGGGGGCGCAGGGCCAGTTGCGGGGTGTGCAGCACGCGTGATGGGCCGTCGCGGTCGACCGGGCCGATGCGGACGACCAGGCCGGGGGCGGTGGAACCCGGGGTGTCCCAGGGAACGAGGGGAACCGGATCGGCGGCGGCGAGAGCCGCCGGGTCGGCGGCGGCCAGGGCCGCCAGCTGAGGGG
>JBOHCG010000701.1:0-3993 GCA_050698735.1 Streptosporangiaceae bacterium
GCAGGACGGTGCCAGCGACCATGCGGGCGTGCCGGGCGGCGGCTTCACCCAGGCGTCCGCCCCGATGCCGGCCGGCATACCGCTGGAGGCGGCATGCCGGAACCCGGCGTTGTCGTCGTAGGACACGATGACGGGAACGGCCCCGCTGCCACGCGGCCTGAAGCACCGCGCCGACAACGAGACCAGGACCATCCCGATCCCGCCCGAACTCGTCCGGCTGCTGCGCCCACATCAAAGCGGTACGGGACGACCCCTGACGGGCGGATCTTCCAGACCGCCCGGCGGCCTCCTGCAGGACTCCGGTTACAACGAGGTCTGGGCCGAGGCCAGGCAGAAGGCCCTGACCCCGGCCCAGTACAGGTCACCGCTGGGCCGGCGTCCCTACGACCTGTGGCACGCGGCGGTCTCGCTGTGGCTCAACCCGGGGGGTGCCCGCGACCGAGGTCGCCCGACGGGCCGGGCACGGCGTCGCGGTCCTGCTGAAGATCTACGCGCACTGCATCGACGGCCAGGCTGATGCCGCCAACCAGCGCATCACCGACGCCCTCGGCGCCACCGAGCCCGAGCCCGGCCCTGGCGATGAAGAAGACGACGACAGCGAGTCGGCAGCCTGAAATGCCAGGTCAGGAGCCAGGTGCCGAACAGAACGGTCAGCAGGCCGCTCTTCCAGGCGGTCGGCACACAGCTCCTGCGCCCGCCGTCCGTGCCCGTCCGTGGATTCCGCGCCCTCTGGCCCCGGAACGCACGGACGCATAGCGGACGGCCGCAGCCCGAATTTCCGCCTCGAAGACCATACGCGCTGGTCAGCGGGGAGTGACTCGGGCAGGAGGACCGTGCTGTAAAACCGTCGGCTCAGCCTACGTTGGTTCGAACCCAACACCTGCCACCACCTGCGAAAACGGCCCGATAGCTGGGAATTCTCGGCTATCGGGCCGTTTCTTCTCTGTCCCGCCGTGTGTCACCTTGTAGCGCTGCGGTCCGGCGTGTCGCGGTGTCCACGGACACATAGCGGACGGGTCCGTGCCGCCGGGGCGGTCGGCGGAACCGCTGGTTTTCCACGGACGGCCACGGACAAGGTCCGCAGGCACGGACGAGCCACGGACAAGGATCCGCGGAGGCCGTCTGGCTCGACGTTCGAGGCTGTGCTGAGCGTGCATGTGGCGCGACCGGTTCCCGGGGCGGGCGGCCGGGGAAGAGCGGGTGCGCTGATGGCTGAGCCGGGCGGTTCGGGAGAGCGTTACGGCGGCCGGGCTGGCAGAGCGGACGCGGGTCGCGTGCGCGTTCTTGGCTGCGGTGCCCGGCTCGGGAACCCGTGCGCGGATGCCGTCGTCCTGCTGGTGAGTGAGCTTTTCGGCGGTAGCGTGTGATCCAGCAGGTCCAGCGATCCGGAGAGACGGTCACGGTGACGGGGGGGCAGGCAGCGGCGTCATCCGGGTGGAGGTCGCCGATCGCAGCGGCCCCGGGGTGCCGGAGCTGTGCCCGCTGGGCGTGGCGCGGAGGGCGAGCGGGGTTTCGGATTCGTGGCGGGCCTGGCCGTGCAGTGGGGCTGGCGGCGGTGTGGCGGGTGGTGACCTGGCCCGGGCTGCGGTACGGCTGATTTGCCTGCCCAGTAGTGTCTACCTCGCATGTACCTGGGATGTACCTGCGGCGGTCCTGGGCACGCCGGGGCAGCCGGTGACGCCGTCTTCGGCTGCGCTGTCTTCGGGCAGCTCCGCAATGCCAGCGGGCGGGTGCCAGCCAGGGGCACTGACCGCTCCCGCCTGATCGGCGTCGGCGCCAGCCGCAGCCGGCATCACGGCCGGCCCAGGACTGAATGCCGCGTGGGATGGGCGCTAGAGTCCAGTCATGCTGTTGATCTGTACTCCGGCCCGAGCAGATTAAGAGTCCGCTGCTGCGTTCCACGATTCCCGAACAAGCAGATCGGCGCCCAGCGGTTCTTGTCCCCGCGCACCGCGGGCTACCACCTGTACAAGGCGTTCCCGAAGCCCGGCGTCACCAGCCGGGAAGAGCTGGCCCGCTAGGCGCCATGACCTAACCGCCCGGCCCGGCTACCGGCTAGGTCAGGTCATCGTGACAGAAGCGGCCGGTCGCCGCAGGTTCCTAGCGTCGGAGATGCGCCGAACATCTCCGGCAGGAGGAACGCCGTGGAAGTTCCCTCCGGTCCGTGGGATGCGCCATCGGCCTGCGTCACCGGATGCGGAGACGATCCGGCTGTTGGGCCTGGACCCGCAGGCGACCGGATCAGGTCCACCAGCTCACCGGGCGCAGCACGGAAAGGAGCTTGTCATGGAGATCTTGATTGTGGGGGGCGGTTACGTCGGGATGTACACGGCGCGGCGGCTGGAGCGGCTGCTGCGGCGGGGTGAGGCCACGGTGACGGTGGTGGACTCGCGCGGGTACATGACCTATCAGCCGTTCCTGGCGGAGGCAGCCGGGGGCTCGGTCGAGCCGCGGCACGTGATCGCTCCGCTGCCCCGGGTGCTGCGGCACACCCGGGTACTGACCGGGAAGATCGTCCGCGTTGATCACGCCAGCCGCCTGGCCGTGTTCGCCCCGGCAGGCGGCCCGGAGCGGGTGCTGCGCTATGACGTGCTGGTGATGGCGGCCGGGTCGGTGTCGCGGGTGCCGCCGGTCGAGGGGCTGGCCGAATACGGTGCCGGGTTCAAGACGGTCAGCGAGGCGGTGCATCTGCGCAACCGCGTGCTCGGCCAGCTCGCCGTGGCGGCGTCGGCTGACGATCTTGCGCTGCGTGCGGCCGCGCTCACGTTCGTCGTCGTCGGCGGCGGGTTCGCCGGGGTCGAGGCGCTGGCCGAGCTGCAGGGGCTCGCCGACGAGGCGGTGCGGTTCCACCCGGGGCTGGACCCGGCCGAGCTGCGCTGGGTGCTGGTCGAGGCGACCGGCCGGATCCTGCCCGAGCTGGATGAGCGGCTCGGCCGGTGGACGCTGCGCGCGCTGCGGCGGCGTGGCGTCGACGTGCGGCTGCACACGCGGCTGGCCTCGGCCGCGGCCGGCACGGTCGAGCTGGACGACGGGACCGAACTGGCGGCGGGAACCCTGGTCTGGGCGGCCGGCGTGCGGCCGAGCCCGCTGGGCGCGGCGGCCGGCCTGCCGGCCTGCCAGGCCGGCCGGATTCAGGTTGGCGCGGACCTGGCCGTGACCGGGGTGCCGGGCGTGTTCGCCGCGGGGGACATCGCGGCGGTGCCGGACCTGAGCCGGCCCGGTGAGTTCTGCGCGCCGAACGCGCAGCACGCGGTCCGGCAGAGCAAGGTGCTGGCCCGTAACATCGCCGCTTTCGCGCGCGGTGGCCAGCTCAAGGCCTACCGGCACGCCTACGTCGGATCGGTCGCTGGGCTCGGCCACCACCAGGGCGTGGCGCAGGTGTACCGGATCCGGCTCACCGGTTTCGCCGGCTGGCTGGCGCACCGCGCCTACCACCTGCTGTGGGTACCCACCCTCAGCCACAAGGCCCGGGTGCTCGCCGACTGGACGCTCGCCCTGTTCTTCCGCCGCGAGACCGCCCAGCTCACCTCCCTGGAGCACCCCGCCGACGACTTCCGCGACGCCTGCAAGCGCGAGGACCTGCTGGCCACCGCCGAGAAGCTCGCCCAGGTCCTCACCCGTTTCCAGGGTCACTGCCCGTAAGCTGTGGCAGATGGACATCCTGTTCGTCACGAGCATGGCTGTCATCACCGGCGACCCGCCGCGCAGCCGCAAGCTGTTCGTGGACGCGCTCGGCCTGCCGCTGGAAGGGGAGGGCGACGGCCACTACTCCAGCGGGAACATCGCCGGAAGCAAGCACTTCGGCATCTGGCCGCTGACCGAGGCGGCCCAGGCGTGCTTTGGCATCCTGGAGTGGCCGGCCGGCTGAGTCGTCCCCCAGGCATCGATCGAGTTCGAGGTCGCGAGCGCCGACGCCGTCGCCGAGGCGGGCGCCGAGCTTGAGCGGGCGGGCTTCACCCGGCCCGGACCGAACCGTGGGGACAGACGGTGGCC
>JBOHCG010000702.1:0-3989 GCA_050698735.1 Streptosporangiaceae bacterium
GGCCCGGACCCGGCGATCAGAGGCTGACAGTCGCTTCGATGGTCAGCCGGCGGGCAGGCCAGGTGGGTGGACAGTTGGCATGGCCCGTTCCAGCGCGGCCAGGGACCGACACGTGAGCAGCTCAGGTACGGGCGGCGGCTTGCGCCCAGGCGTCGTAGTCGTAGATCCAGCCGCGGTCGGTCAGCTGGCTGGCGGAGCTGTCGTAGCCGGCGCCGGTCCGCCGCGAGCCGAGCTGGACGCGCGCCGTCCGGTCCAGCCGCAGGTCCTGGTAGGCGGCCAGCGCCCGCGGCACGTCGGCCGGGCCCGCGCAGGCAGCTAGCAGCGTGGCCAGGGCCACGGCGTCCTCCAGGGCCTGGTTCACCCCCTGGCCGAGGTGCGGGAGCATCGGATGCGCCGCGTCGCCGAGCAGGGTCAGCCGCCCGCTGCTCCACCGGGGCAGCGGCGCGCGGTCGTACATCGCCCACCGGAACCCGCTGCCGCCCGGTCCGCTGACCGCGGCGATGATCTCCTCGATCGCCGGGTCCCAGCCCGCGAAGTGCGCGGCCAGCGCCCCCGGGTCGCCGGGCGCGGACCACGACTCCCGGACCGGCATGTCCGAGGGGACGAAGCCCACGTAGTTCAGCAGCTGCCCGGCCCGCACCGGAAACGCTAGAAAGTGCCTGCCCTCGCCCGTCCACATCCGCATCACGTCGGCCGGGTACGCATCTGGGCGCGGCACAAGGCCGCGGTAGGCCACCACCCCGGAGAACACCGGCTCGGCCGGGGCCACCACGAAGCCCTGCAGCGCCGAGTGCATGCCGTCCGCCCCGATCACCACGTCCGCCGTGGCCGCCGCGCCGTTCTCGAACTCGGCCGTGGCGCCGCCGTCATCCTGGCGGAAGCCCGTGCACCGGTGACCGGTCCGCACCGTGCCTGGCGGCAGCTGACCGGCCAGCAGCGCCAGCATGTCCGCGCGGTGGATCCCGACGTTCCGTCCCGGCCGGATCCACTCGCCAGGCTCGTGCCGCGCCGGGCGCCCGTCGGACAGCAGGAGCTGAGCCGCGGCGTACCGCGCGCCCACCCGCTCGATCCCTTCGGCGACGCCGAGCCGGTCCAGCATCCGCAGCCCGTTCGGTGCCAGCGACACGCCCGCGCCGACCTCTGTCAGCCGCCGCGCCTGCTCATACACCCGGACATCGATCCCGGCCCGCGCCAGCGCAACCGCCGCCGCTAGCCCGCCAAGGCCGCCGCCGACGACCACCGCGCGCAGCGCCACGTTCGGCCCCCTCTCCGGGACGGGCCGCACCCAGGACCCGCGCTAACCCGTGCCCAGGCGCCGGGCTGACTGGTCGCCGGCTACCTCAGAGGCTGGCGACGTCGGCCTGCTTGACGCGGACGGCTTCTGCGGCGGTGCGCAGGTTGGCGAGTTCGGCCTCGGTGAGGTCGCGCTCGACGATGCGGCGGATGCCCTCGGCGCCGATCTCGGCCTCGACGCCCAGGTAGACGCCGGAGATGCCGTATTCACCGTCCAGCCGGGCGCACACCGGCATGATCGCGCCGGAGTCCTCGGCCACCGCGCGGGCCATCCGGGCCGCGGCCGCGGAGGGGGCGTAGTACGCCGAGCCCGTCTTCAGCAGCGCGACGATCTCGCCGCCGCCGTTCCTCGTCCGGGTGACGAGCGCGTCGACGTCGGCGGCGGACATCACGTCGGCGAGCGGGCGGCCGTCCACCGTGCACGCCGAGGGCACCGGCACCATCGTGTCGCCGTGCGAGCCGAGCGTCAGCGTGCGCACCGAGCCGACCGGAACGCCCAGCTTCTCCGCCACGAAGTAGCTGAACCTGGCCGTGTCGAGCATGCCCGCCTGGCCCATCACCCGGCGGGTCGGGAAGCCGGACACCTTGGCGGACAGCGCCGTCATCTCGTCCAGCGGGTTGGACACGACGATCAGCACCGCCTCCGGCGCGTACTTCGCGACGTTCTCCACCACGTTCCTGACGATCTTGGCGTTGACCTCGATCAGGTCCATCCGGCTCATGCCGGGCTTGCGGGCGAGGCCCGCGGTGACGATCACGATGCCCGAGCCCGCGATGACCTCGTAACCCTCGCCGGCCGGGCCCGTCGTCTGGCCGGTCACCTTGGTCTCGAAGCCCTCGACCGGCCGCGACTGGTTCATGTCCAGGGCCAGCCCCTCCGGCTTGCCCTCGATGATGTCGGTGAGCACGACCTCGTCGAAGATGTCGTACTCGGCCAGGCGCTGCGCGGTGGTCGAGCCGTAGAACCCGGCACCGACGACGGTTACCTTGCCCCTGCGGGGGGATAGGGGGGGCTGACCCCCCTGGCTAGCACTGCGTGCCATATCGGCGAACTCCTTTTAAGTACTGGATTCCACGTGTCAGCGGACCCGGGAGAGATACCACGGCCCGTTCGGCATAATTATTTTGGTTTTGATTCTTTTAGGAGTCCATCGCCTTGCGCAGGTTGGCATCTAGCGCGGCGAGGAAATCCTCGGTGTTAAGGAACGGCGTGTCCGGCCCGACGAGAAGGGCCAGGTCCTTGGTCATCTCGCCGCCCTCGATGGTCTGCACGCAGACCTCCTCGATCCTCTGGGCGAAGCGGGTGACCTCAGGGGTGCCGTCGAGATTGCCGCGGTGAGCCAGGGCGCGGGTCCAGGCGAAGATCGAGGCGACCGGGTTGGTCGAGGTGGGCTTGCCCTGCTGGTACTGCCGGTAGTGCCTGGTCACGGTGCCGTGCGCGGCCTCGGCCTCTACCGTGCGGCCGTCCGGCGTCATCAGCACGCTTGTCATCAGGCCGAGCGAGCCGTAACCCTGGGCGACCACGTCGGACTGTACGTCGCCGTCGTAGTTCTTGCAGGCCCAGACGACGCCGCCCTCCCACTTGAGCACCTGCGCCACCATGTCATCGATCAGGCGGTGCTCATAGGTAATCCCGGCGGCCTCGAATTCCGCCTTGAACTCGGACTCGAAGATCTCCGCGAAGATGTCCTTGAAGCGGCCGTCGTAGGCCTTGAGAATGGTGTTCTTCGTGGACAGGTACAGCGGGAACCTGCGGTTCAGCGCATAGCGCATCGTGGCCTTGGCGAAATCGCGGATCGAGTCGTCGAAATTGTACATGGCCATCGCGATGCCGCCGCCGGTGAAACGGGCGACTTCCATCTCGATCGGCTGGTCCCCTGCGCCTTCCGGGGTGTACGTGATCGTCACCGTGCCCGGGCCTGGCACCACGAAATCGGAGGCCTTGTACTGGTCGGCGTGCGCGTGCCTGCCGATGATGATGGGCTTGGTCCAGCTCGGCACCAGCCGCGGGATGCTGGAGACCACGATCGGCTCGCGGAAGATGACGCCGCCGAGGATGTTGCGGATCGTGCCGTTCGGCGAGCGCCACATCTTCTTCAGCCCGAACTCGGCGACCCGCGCCTCGTCCGGCGTGATCGTCGCGCACTTGACGCCGACGCCGTGGCGCTGGATGGCGTGCGCGGCGTCGATCGTCACCTGGTCGCCGGTCGCGTCGCGGTGCTGTATGGAAAGGTCGTAATAATCGAGCGCGATATCGAGGTAGGGCAGTATCAGGCTGTCCTTGATGTTCTGCCAGATGATCCGCGTCATCTCGTCGCCGTCGAGTTCCACGACGGGGTTCACTACCTTGATCTTGGACATGTTTCTCCGATTCTCCTTATTCACCGCTGCTTATGGCAGCGTCAGCACGATGGCCAGCACGCTCCCGCCGAGCACCGTGAGCGCCAGCACGTCGTAGGTCCTGCTCCTTACCCGTAGCGGGCCCGCGTACCGCGGCGGCAGCACCAGCCGGGCAACGGCGGCGGCGAGCAGCGTCCCGGCGATCACCCCGATGCCGGTGAGCGCGTCCTGTGACGAGTACGAGGCGATGATCAGCCCGGTGACGATGCCCGCGAGCACGAGGAGGTAGACGAGCCAGGAGGGGCTCAGGGGGCGTTCGGCGGCCTCGGGACGGGCGGCGGGGCGCGGGACGGGCG
>JBOHCG010000703.1:0-3986 GCA_050698735.1 Streptosporangiaceae bacterium
ACCGCGCGGGCCGACTCCCGCGCCTGCTCGGGTATCACCCGGCTCAGCGAGAGCAGCGTGCCGACCAGGTGGACGTCGGGCTCGACCGCGTCGAGCAACTCGGGTTCCAGCAGCAGCCTGGTAAGGCCAAGCCGCTGTATTGCGTCCCTTTGCATCACCCGGACCGCGCTGACCGGGAAGAACGTGCGGATATCACCGAGCCAGCGGGCCACGCCAGGAGCCGAGGCGCCCAGCCCTGCCTGGCGGAGCGGGGCCCTGCCATCCGGGGCGTCGCAGTCGTACAGCGCACCGAGCGCCGCGTCCGCGCGCGCGTCGTCGCCGTCCAGCCGGACGTCCGTGCCTCCCTCATCCGAACCCTCACCGGATTCTTCACCGCCGAGTACAAGGCGCCAGCGCCGCATCCGCTCGTCGTGGCCCGCGCCGTTCATGGCGCCGCCCGGTCAGACGTGGCGGCGGCAGCGAGGATCGCGGCGACGGCCCGCACCGCGATCGCGGCCCGGTCCTCGTCAAGGTCGTCACCGGCATCCTCGGTGACCGGCGGGACCCGGCCGCTGCCGTCCAGGCGCGCCGCCTTCTGGCCGATCGCCCGCCGCTCCGGCGGCGCGAACCCGCCGAAGGTGCGGCGCAGCGCGGGCAGCACGGCGGTGAAGGCGTCCTGGCTGAGCCCGGCCAGCCAGCCGTCGGCCAGGGTGAGCAGCCTGTCGTCGTGTACGAGCAGGAGGCCGCTGTCGGAGAGGAAGCCCTCGGCCCAGCCGGCGGCGGCCGAGGCTGGGGCGGCGGCAGACAGCTGGATGGACATCCGTGTCGCCGCGTCGTCCATGGTGAGCCGGTCCGCGTCGAGCAGCAGCCTCGTCAGCCGCCCGGATACTAGGGGCGAGCAGCGCGGCGCTATGCCCTCGCGGGGGGGTCTGGGGGGGTCGTCCCCCCGGGCAAGTACTGTCAGCGCGTCCAGCCAGCGGCCGCGGCTTGGCGCGTCGCGGAGCAGCCCGGTGGCCGAGTGCACGGCGTCGATGCGGTCCCGCATGGAGCGTTCGGCCGCCTCGTCGAGGGACGCCACGGCTACCGGGAGGCCGGCGCATATCCGGGTGATCATCTCGGCGGCGACCTGGGCCAGCCTGGCCGGGTCGGTGCCGCGCACGTCGCCGTACCTGGCCGCCCGGACCAGGGCGGGCAGCGCGGTCATCAGGCGGGTGACGTCGGTGTCGAGCGCGGCGCGCTCGCTGACCGCCGCGAGCACCGCGGGCAGCGCATCGCCGAGATCGGCGAGCAGGCACCGTTCGAGCAGCACGGTCAGCTCCTCAAGCGAGGCGGACCCGGACGCTCCGGAGGCCTGCGACCGCGCGAGGTCCGCGGCGGCGGCGGCGACCGTGCCGCCCCACATGCCCGCCTCGATCAGGGCCAGGTCAAGCTCGGGACGCCAGGTCAGCCGCCAGCTCTCGCGGAACGTCCCGATGTTCGCCGGTCCCTCGCGCGGCGCACCCCAGTCCACGCCGAGCAGCGCGAGCCGGTGCAGCAGATGGCTGCGCGCCAGGTCGTTGGGCTTGCGCAGGTCGAGGTCGATGTCACGGGGCGTCGCCTCAGGCCGCAGCCGCAGGCGGCGCTGCTGGTCGTGCAGGTCTCGCTGCAGCGGCATCATCGGGGTCGCGGCCGGCACGGAGCCAAGCCGCTCGCCGACGACAAGCCGCCGCTGGATGAGATCAGCGAGCAGGTCGCTGCCCTCGCACAACACCGCGCGGGCCGCCTCGGTGACCTCATCGAGCCCGGCCAGCGGCCGGCCGCGCAGCGCGGCCAGCGCCTCGGCGAGCCGGACGGACTCGATCACGTGGGCAGGTGACGCACCGGTGCCCTCGGCGCGGAGCACCGCGGCCGCCCGCGCCAGCCACCGCTCGATCGGCTGTCCCTCGCATCCGAACAGGTGGTCATACCAGCCGGGAGAGCGGATCCCTGCCCCGTAACCCGAGGCGTAGGCCAGCCGGCCGTACGTCCAGGGAACCCAGGTGAGGGCGGCCCTCACCTTCGGCAGCCCGCGCAGCAGCCGGTCATCCGCCGCCGCGGTCGGCAGGTCCCGCAGGGCCGGCACGTGCCAGGCGCCGCACACCACGGCGATCCGCCGGTAGCCGTCCCTGACGGTCTTGCGCAGCACCTTCCGCATGTGCGCCTCGCGGATCGCGTCCCGCGGGCCGGGTTCGCCCGCCGCCCGCAACAGCCCGATTGCCTCGGCCAGCGCGTCGAAGACGGCAGGCCCCCCGGCGTGCTCCACCACGTCCTCCCACCAGCGCTCCGGATCGTCGTATCCGGCGGCGTCGGCCATGTCCGCCACCGGGTCGGTCCGCGGCTCAGGCCCGCCGCGCTCACGCATCGCCAGTTGGTGCGCGGCGGGCAGGTCGCAGAACCGGACGGGAATCCCAGCCGCGTGCGCGTATTTGAGTGCCTGCCATTCCGGCGAGAACACCGCGAACGGCCAGAACGCGGCGATCTTGGGCTCCGTCGGCACGTACGCTAGCAGCGCCACCGGGGGATGCATCTCCTCCTCCGCCGTCAGCGCGACAAGACCGTCGGCCTCCGGCGGCCCCTCGACGAGCACCACGTCAGGGCGCTGCTGAATAAGCGCGGCGCGCAGCGACCGCGCCGATCCCGGCCCATGATGCCGCACCCCGTAAAGCTCAATCAAAATCTTTATCCAGAACGAGCCGTCGTGCTTCCATTGGGCAAGCTACCTTACCCGTCGGCCACCCGGCAGGCACGGTAGAAATCGGTCCAATCCTCTCGCTCACGGACCACGGCCTCCAGGTACTCGTGCCATACGACAAGGTCGGTCACCGGATCCTGCACCACCGCGCCGGTGATGCCGCCGGCTACGTCGGCCGGGCGGAGGGTGCCGTCGCCGAAGTGGGCGGCCAGGGCCAGGCCGCTGGTAACCACGGAGATCGCCTCGGCGGTGGACAGGGTCCCTGTCGGCGACTTGACCCTGGTCCGGCCGTCCTGCGTGACACCCTGGCGGAGCTCGCGGAAGACGGTGACCACGCGCCTGATCTGGTCGGCGCCCGGCGAGATGTCCGGCAGGCCGATCGAGCGGCCGAGCTGGGCCACCCGGCGGGTGACGATGTCCACCTCCACGTCCGCCGAGGCGGGCAGCGGGAGCACGACGGTGTTGAACCGTCGGCGCAGCGCGCTGGACAGCTCGTTCACCCCGCGGTCCCGGTCGTTGGCGGTGGCGATGACGTTGAAGCCGCTGACGGCCTGCAGTTCGCCGCCGAGCTCGGGGATCGGCAGGGTCTTCTCTGACAGCACGGTGATCAGCGCGTCCTGAACGTCAGAGGGCATCCGGGTCAGCTCCTCGACCCGCGCGATCTGGCCACTCGCCATCGCGCGCATCACCGGGCCGGGCACCATGGCGTCGCGTGACGGGCCCTCGGCGATAAGCCGGGCGTAGTTCCAGCCGTACCTGACCGCCTCCTCCGCGGTGCCCGCGGTGCCCTGCACCATCAGCGTGGAGTCGCCGCAGACGGCCGCGGCCAGGTGCTCGGACAGCCAGGTCTTCGCCGTCCCGGGCACGCCAAGCAGCAGCAGCGCCCGGTCGGTAGCCAGGGTCGCCACGGCGACCTCGATCAGGCGGCGGGAGCCGACGTACTTCGGCGTGATCTCGGTGCCGTCGGCGGTGGCGCCGCCGAGCAGGTAGGTGGTCACCGCCCACGGGGACAGCCGCCAGCCGGGCGGCCGGGGCCGGTCGTCGCAGGCGGCGAGCGCGGCCAGCTCAGCCCGGTACTCCTGCTCCGCGTGCGGGCGCAGCACGGCGTTGATCCCCGGTTCAGCCGTCATGGTGGCCATCCTCAAGCTCCCTGAGCATGTCATGGCGGAATCGCAGCACGCGCATGGCGTCTCGGACCGCGGGCGGCGCGTCGGGCCCGGGCCTGGCCAGGGCACCGGGCGCGCCGAGCGACGGATCGGCCCGCCGGGCCAGCCGCCTCAGCGCCTCGGCAACGATC
>JBOHCG010000704.1:0-3982 GCA_050698735.1 Streptosporangiaceae bacterium
CGGCGGGCGTCACTGTCAGCTCGGCGACGTCGATTACCGCGGTCTCCCCGGCGGGATCGGGCACCGCCGATGTGACCGTGACCGGCCCGGGGGGGACGAGCGCTACCAGCCCCGCCGATCAGTTCACGTACGGGTGAGCACAGCCGAACCCTGACGGCATGCCGGGCACGGAAGCCTCGTAGAAACTGGGCCTTCTGTATCAAGGACAGGTAGGGCCTCTTCACCAGAGGCTCCGTTGTAACACGTGGGAGGCATCCTGGCGCGCTTGTGCGGCGCAGTATCACGGCCATACGGTGACAGATCCTATGAAGGGGCCTGATCTTCTGCTGGATCGAGTCCACACGCTAAGTCTGGGGATAGCAATGAGAGCTCTCGCGGATGACCGCGGCTACATAGGGGCATCACCATACTCTTCGCGTTTTCGGTGCGTGCCATTGACAGCTCCCTGGCCCGCCAGGCTTGTGACTCCGTGACGTGGCAGTAGTTCAGTTGTTGTTTGCCAAGATTCGTGGCCGACGGCCGGGAGCGGCCAGGAAGATCCCGGCTGCGGTGCCCTGGCGCCAAGTGCGCCGCGGAGGCAGCCGTCTCGGCTGGGGCGCCGCGGACCAGGGAATGTCCAGCCTGACCAACTTCCTTCTGAGCGTCTACGTCGCCCGCACGCTGGGTGCCGTGGCGTTCGGCGCTTTCAGCCTGGCCTATGTCACGTACGCCTTCGCGCTCAACGCGTCGCGGGGTCTTTGCACCGACCCTTTCGTGGTCAGATTCAGCGGCACAGACCTGCCGACCTGGCGGCGCGCCGTCGCTCGCTGCACAGGCACCGCGCTAATCGTGGGCCTGGTCACTGGAGCTTGCGCCATCATTGCGGGGCGACTGCTCGGCGGCACGGCCGGGCTGGGCTTTCTCGCTCTCGGGCTAACGCTGCCGGGACTGCTGCTGCAGGATAGCTGGCGGTACTCGTTTTTCGCGCAGGGACGCGGCCACAACGCGTTCATCAACGACACGATCTGGGCAGCGGTCCTGATCCCCTCGCTGGCGTTCCTGCGGATAAGCGGCCACGCGAACGTGTTCTGGTTCGTCTTCGCCTGGGGCGCTTCGGCCACCGCCGGGGCCGTCATCGGCCCATTGCAGGCCAGAGTGATGCCCAACCTGGCGGGCGCCTGGGAATGGCTGTCGCGACATCGTGACCTCGCATCACGCTATCTAGCGGAGGGCAGCTCAAGCAACGCATCCAACCAGTTGCGCATCTACGGCTTCGACCTCATTCTGGGCCTCGCCGCAGTAGGCTATCTCCAAGCTGCCAACACGCTCATGGGCCCGTTTAGGATCCTCTTCTTGGGGATGGGCCTGTTCATGGTGCCTGAGGCTACCAGCATCCTGCGCCGCTCGCCGCGGCATCTGCCCCTTTTCTGCCTGGCCGTAAGTAGCGGGTTGGCATTGCTGGGACTCGCGTGGGGTGTGGTGCTCCTGGTGGAATTGCCTAGGGGACTCGGGCACCTGATGCTGGGTAGTATATGGCGGCCGACCTATCCGCTGGTCCTGCCAACGACGCTTTGGGTCATGGGCACGGGTGCCCTTTCTGGCCCGTTCGTAGGCTTGCACGCCCTGGCTGCCGCGCGCCGCAGCCTGCGCTCCACGCTCTTCGTCTCAGCGCTTGGTCTGGCAACTTCCCTTGCGGGAGCCATGATTGCAGGCACGGCCGGCGCGATGTGGGGTGCCGTAGCCTCATCATGGATCGGCGTACTGGTGTACTGGGTTCAGTTGCGGACGGCGCTGCACGAGTGGCCCGCGACCGCAGGCAAGCCGCGCCTTGCTTCCGCCAGTGCCGCAGAAACCGGTGGGACCGGCGGTTCCCGCAGCTCATCCGGGGCAGGCCGTCCCGCAAGACTGGACAACACCACCCCGGTCATGTCCGCAGATCGCCCGCCAAGGAGATGAGACACATTGCCCTTCGGTCGGCTGCCAGCTTGAGTTCCACGAGTCGTCGCAACACCGCCCTGTTGAGATAAGTGTAGGAACTCAGCCGCAGCCCAGCCAGCCCGGTGCTCGCCCATCACACCTCAGCATCGAGGTGTTGCGACGACCGGGTGAATCCGCCCACCCACCGTGCTATTCGCGGAGTCGGGTAAGAGGTATCATCGCGCCTCGCAGGTTCTCTAGTAGATAACAAGCGCAGGCTCGATGAGCGTGAACAGGCTCTGGCCGAATCGCACCGCCCGGGCGTTCCCATATCCGGGCTCCGCAAGAAGGCGCACCGCATGCCCGTGATGTGAGGTGACATAGCCGGGATGAGAATCCTGCTTATCCACAACCGTTACCGCTCGAGTGCTCCCAGCGGAGAGAACCGCGTCGTAGACCAGGAGGGCGAGGCGCTCGCAGCCCAGGGACACGAGGTCATACGGTTCGGCCGCAGCAGCGACGAGATCGAGCAATGGTCGGTGGCGAAGAAGGCGTCGCTTCCGGCCCGGACCATCTGGAGTCGCGAAACCTCCCGTGATCTGAAGGCAGCACTGCGCGAGCACCATCCCGAGGTTGTCCATGTCCACAATACGTTTCCCTTGCTCAGCGCGGCTGTACTCTACGCTTGCCGCGATGTGCGGGTTCCTGTTGTGGCAACCATTCATAATTACCGGCTGGCTTGCGCTAACGGCACGTTCTTCCGCCATGGAGCCGTTTGCCACGATTGTGCTCAGGGCCTACCCGTCCGGGCAGTCCGGTATGGTTGCTACCGGGGATCGCGTGCAGCTACCGCGCCAGTGGTACTGGCTATGAGCCTGCACCGGCAGGCATGGAGATCACTGGTGTCGGCCTACGTATTCATCTCAGAATCACAGCGTGACCTGCTACAGGGATCCGACCTCGCGCCCGACCGCGTATTCGTCAGGTATAACCTCATCCCCCGCCTAAGCAGGCCGCGGTTGGTGCGGACACCGACCGTGGTCTATGCGGGACGGCTGGACGAGGCCAAGGGCGTGCGCCTGCTGATGGCTGGCTGGGATTGCTACCGCGCGAAGTCCGGTGAGCCGGGACTGAACCTGGTCATTGCGGGAGGGGGGCCTCTCGCGGACGAGGTGGCGGCCTGGGCATCGACCCGGCCTTCGGTTGTAATGAAGGGAACGGTCAGCAGCGACCGGTGCACCGAACTCATCTCGCGGGCGCGAGCGGTCCTGCTGCCATCTGCCTGGGAGGAAACGTTCGGTCTCGTTGCCATCGAGGCCATGGCAGCAGGCGTCCCGCCGATCGCGGCGGGCCACGGGTCGTTCACCGAACTCATCACCCCAGGAGTCGATGGCGCACTATTCAGCCCCGGCGATCCAGCCGCACTGGCGCTCGCCCTTGCCGATGTCGAGAGCAATCCTGAGCGATACGAGGATTACGGTGCCCAGGCACGCAAGACCTACGAGCAGCGATTCGATCCACAGCGCAGCGTTGAGGAACTGCTCGATATCTACCGCTTCGCCATCACGCACCCGGTCTGACCCAATTCCGCGAGTAGGCCTGTGACACGGCCCTGAAGATGCCGATACAGTAGGTGCTCCGTCAGAAGGTAGGACTCCTGACGACGTCTCTTCGCGCAGTGCGTATGCGCCACATCGAACTGCCGCCTGAGCAGCATCGCGGTGAGCCGCTGCGGTGCCTGCCAGTTGAGGATCGGCACGCGCAGCGACGGGCTCACTGATTACAACCTCGCCTGGGGGCGGAGGAGGCAACCTTGACGCAGCCTCGGCGAGGCTGCCGTCAGCGGCCCGTCACCCAGCAGCATCTCCGGTAACGCGCAGAACTTACGGATAAGTTAGGCGCTTAGGATTTCTTGTAGGTGCTTCCGGCATCCTGGCCGAACGGGCCGGTGCAGAAGCCACTCCGGCGCGCGTCTTGTGAACTGCACATGCTGCCCTCCGAGACACTCCCCGTCCACTCAGTCCAGCTCACCGGGTTGTCACCGTTGCCCTGGTTCCAGGCGAAGAACATCGAGGGGCCATTGTAG
>JBOHCG010000705.1:0-3982 GCA_050698735.1 Streptosporangiaceae bacterium
GCTCCGCGCCCGCGGGATCGAGCACAACGACGCCCTGAGACGACTGGCGAACAGGCTCGTCGGCATCCTGCACGGATGCCTGAAAACCCGCACCCTCTACGACGAGGCCACCGCCTGGTCCCACCGGCAAAACCTCCCTCAATCTTCCGCAGCGGCTTGACACCTAAGCTCCTGGGATGTCTTTCTCGCTGGCTGAACCTCGCGCCCAGCCAGGCCGTCTCCCAGCCTGCCCCGGCGAGTCACCTCAAACGTCATGGCAAAGCGGTCCCCCTACGGGCGGGAGCAAAGAAGACAGACAAGGTGCAGTGCACAATCCTGTCTCTCATATGACCCGCGACTGCTGATCCTGATACACGCGAGTTGTCACCGACACGAGTCAGCGGATTAGTGAGGACGGCATGTCACCGGGTGTCCATCAGCCAACGGACCAACTAGACCTGTGCGGATTATCGGCGATCACCGAATTCATTACCGGTAGGCGCAGGTAGTCCACCGTGATGCCGTCCAGGCGGCGCTGCTACGCCGTTCTGATCAACCTGGCTGGCGACTCGCTGTATCAAGACCAATGGTCGCGGGTCATGTATAGGTCAGGTAAGCGTCTTACTCAAGAGCTGAAACCACCTGCATGAGCCGCCAGTCCGGCCACTCGCCGTAACCGCGGCTGCACGCCGGGACCAGCGCCGCCGTAGGATCAGCACCCGGCAAACGTACGGACACCGTGGAGGACGTGCATGTGCGGAATCGCTGGCTGCCTAGCGCTGGCCATAGACGCCGATCCCGATCAGGCCTGGGTGGCGAGCGCGACTCAGCGCATCGCCCATCGCGGGCCTGATGACGAGGGCTTCTACTCCGACAACCATGTCGCTCTGGGCTACAAGCGGTTGTCCATTATCGACCTGTCGGAGGGTGGCCATCAGCCGATGCGGTCCGCCGATGGCCGGTACTGGATGGTCTTCAACGGCGAGATCTACAACTACGTCGAGCTGGGCGCCGAACTACGAGAGCAGGGTGTGGCGCTGAGATCGAACTCCGACTCCGAGGTCCTGCTCGAGACCTACGCCCGGGTCGGCAAGGACGTCGTGCACCGGCTCCGCGGCATGTTCGCGTTCGCCATCTGGGACAGCCGGGAGCGTGAGCTGTTCTGCGCCCGGGACCAGTTCGGCATCAAGCCGTTCTACTACAGCGCTGACCTGGGGTCCGTCCGGGATACCCGTAACGGCGTCCCGTCGTTCGGTCCGGATGACTGGTTCCCCCCCCGTCGGCGGCGGGCGGGAGGCGGTCGGCGCGCAGCGAGCCGAGACGGCGACGCCAGCCTGGCCGGTCGGCCCGGCCCGGTCGGCCACCCCGACCCGGATGCCCGGCGGGCGGGCGACAACGCAGGCCAGGCGGAGCCCGAGCGGATGCTGCGGTTCGCGTCCGAGCGCAAGGCCCTGGCCGACCCGGGCGAACTGCGCAACCTCGACCCCGATGTGCTCAGCCGATACCTATCCTTTCACTACGTCCCATCGAGTGGTGGCACCCTGTCTCCACCGGTACAGGTGCTGCCGCCCGGCCACGCCATGATCGCCCGCCCGGGCGTAGCGCTGGACGTCTACCGCTACTGGCATGCGGACTTGCGGCCCGCCCGCGCCCCCAGCGATGCCACGCCCCGTGCCATCTTGGACGTGATGCGCGACTCGATCGCCGTTCATCTGCGCAGCGACGCTCCGCTCGGCGCCTTTCTCTCCAGCGGCATCGACTCCGCCACCGTCTGCGCCCTGGCCGCCGAGCACCGGCCCGACCTGCTTACCTTCACGGTAGGGTTCGAGCGCGAGGGCTACAGCGAGATCGACCGGGCCCAGGAGACGGCCACCGCGATCGGGGTGAAATCGATCCCCTATGTGATCACCCCGGAGGAGTACTTCCGCTACCTGCCGCAGATCATCTGGCACCTCGACGACCCAATGGCGGACCCGTCCGCGGTGCCGCTATGGTTCGTCGCCCGTGAGGCAAGCAAGCACGTCAAGGTGGTGCTATCGGGAGAGGGCGCGGACGAGCTCTTCGGTGGTTATCGCGTCTACCACAAGCCGGGCGGGCGGGCCGGACAGCATCTACCCAGCTGGAGCCGGGCCCTGCTGAAGCGGGCCTCGGCGCTCCTCCCGCCCGGGGCCACGGGGAAGGGCCTGCTGGAGCGAACGTCCACTCCGCTGCGACGCCGCTACCTCGGCAACGCTCACGGCGACCTGATCACGGGGCCGGGCAGGCCCGGCCGACGCAGTCCCTTCGACGTAACCGACCCGGTGTACGACCTGGCCGAGGAGGCCGGCCTGGACTACGTCTCCACCATGCAGCTCGTGGATATCAACACCTGGCTTCCGGACTCCATTCTGCTCAAGGACGACCGGATGAGCATGGCGCACAGCCTTGAGCTGCGGGTTCCTTTCCTCGACCGGGAGGTGATGGCGGTCGCGGCCCGCCTGGCCCTAGAGGAGAAGATCGGCGCCGGGACCTCGAAGCGGGCCCTGCGCGCGGCCATGAGTGAAGTGCTCCCGCAGTCGGTTGTGGAGCGCGCGAAGCTGGGATTCCCGGTCCCAATAGACCACTGGCTAAAGCACGATGCCTACGATTTCGCCGACGGGCTGCTGCGTGAAGCGCAAACCGACGAGTGGGTGAATCGCGAGGCGGCGCTGGAACTGCTGCAGGCATTCCGGGTCGGCGATCCCGCCGTGAGGTGGCGCCACCTCTGGGTGCTGATCGTGTTCTCGCTCTGGCACCAGATCTACGTCGAGCGGGTCTACGACCCGATCGCGCTCGGCTGGGAGCGGGCGAAGAGCGCCGCGCGCTGACCCGGCTGGGCGGGGCCGTCACCCGGTCATCGGGGCGGGCGAACCCGTGGCCCGGCGCTTACGGCGCGAGCTTGTCGCGGGACCTGTCCCGGCCCCCGCCTCGGTGCAGCCAGGACATGACCGTCCGGGTCGGAGTGTCCATGATTTGGACGATTTCCTTGCAGGCGTAATCTTCGATGTCCGCCAGGTACACCGCCGTCCGGAGCTCCTCCGGCAGGTCGCGCAGCACCTGCAGGATCCCCGAATCGGCCACCACAACCTGCTTTCCCTGGCTGGCTCAAGGGGCGGCGAGCGACGCGACAACCTGAGCGTCGTCGACGGCGACCGACCGCGAGGCTGGCCGGGGCGTGGCAGCGCTGCGCACGTGGGCTGCAGGGTCGGCATCTGATAGGGGCGTGCTGGAAGGTATCACGACCTGATGGTGACAGATCTTGTAAGTGTGGATAGGCGTTGTGCACATCGAGGACATCAGCAAGGCGTTTACGACCATGCTCAAGGCCACGCGTGAGCCCGTGCACGACGAAGCATTCAACATCGGGCGACAAGACGACAACATACAGGTACGGGACACTGCGGAAATGGCCTGTAACGCAGTGCCCGGTCCATCGCTATACGGCGGATGAGCCAGCCCAACGCTCGCACTCAGCGGCCGAAGACGTCCCGACACGCGTAGTCCCGGCGGCCGTCGCATGAAAGGAACAGGCCCATGCAGGCAGTAATCCTCACGGCAGGACGCGGCCGAAGAATGGAGCCGCTGACAAAGACCTGCCATAAGGCCCTGCTGGAGATAGGAGGCAAGACCATACTGGGCAGGGCGCTGGATAGCCTGGTCAAAGCCGGCGTTGCGCCGATCACTGTGGTGACCGGATATCGTGGCGATGACATTAGGCATTTCATCTCTACCCGGTACCCGGGCCTCCCGGTTCGGTACGTGCACAACCAGAGCTACGAGACAACCAACAACATCGTCTCACTCGCGCTCGCCCTCGAAAGCCTCACCTACGAGGAAGACGTCATCCTTATCGAATGCGATCTGCTCTTCGAGCCGCACCTTATTACAGATCTAATCGGGCATCCAGGCAAGAACGTGGCCCTAGTCGACCACTACCGCACGGGCACTGGCGTTCGGTTAGTGATCGTCTGTGACGGGTTTATAT
>JBOHCG010000706.1:0-3969 GCA_050698735.1 Streptosporangiaceae bacterium
GTCTACGACACGGTGCTGAGCTGTGATTTCAGCCGGATAAGAGGCACGCTTCCCACGCTGGCCGGCGTCGATGCCGGCGCCTGGTGCGACATGTACCGTGACCTCATCCCGGCGCTGACGCTGGGCCAGCTGACCAAGGCCGAGGCGTTCGCGCGGATCATGCTCGCGAACGGCGTCGAGCCGCGTCCGGACCTGCTGCGCGAGCTCTCGGACGGGGACAGGGAACTGCTGATCGCGTGCTCTCGGCTCTACGACGACGCGATTCCGTTCCTGAAGGCGCTCAGGTCCCGGGACATCAAGATCGCGGTCGTCAGCAACTGCTCCGAGCACACCCACGACATGCTGGACGAGATCGGCGTCGCCGCGCTTGCCGACGTTCTCGTGCTCTCCTGCGAGGTCGGGGCGGCCAAGCCGGCCGCGGAGATCTTCAGGTTCGCGCTGGACAGCCTCGGGGTGGGCGCCGAGGCCGCGGCGTTCGTGGACGATCAGGCGTCTTACTGCGCGGGCGCGGCAGATGCGGGCCTGACCGCGATACAGCTGGTGCGGGGTGAGACCGGCGGCCCGGAGGACCGGGGCTTCGGGATGGTCCGGTCGCTGGCGGAAGCCGAGGCCGTGCTCCTCGGGTGATCGAGGCGGCGGCGCGGCGGCTAGGTGCGAAACGCGCAGAAGTTCCGGTCGGCGCGGGCAGGAGCCGGTATTGTACGGTGCCGTGCTGGATGGCGAGCTTGTCTTCGTACCGAACGAGATCCCGCGGCGCGGCGTGTTCGCGCACTGGGGCAAGGGCACGGGACCGGCGAAGCTGGAACTCGTCTTCCCCGGCGGCCGCTACGGCATAAGAAAGCGACAGGTCTCGGCGGACCTCATCCCGCTGGCCGAGGCGCTTCCCGCGTTGCTGGTCATCGACGAGGGGCCGCGGATGCGGCGCAGCGCCCGGGTCTGGGCAGCGGCCGCCGCCGCGGGCGTGGGGCTGGTGGCCCGCGGCAGGCTGCTGCCGACCGTCGGTCCCGACGAGACCGACGTCTGGCGGGCAGGACCGTTCGATCCGGCCGATCTGAGCTGGCTGCGCGAACTCGCCGCCGCGTTCCCGCCAACCGCGCACGCGCTGGCGGTGCCCGGCTCGCGCCCGATGCGGCTGCGCTCCCCCGAGGCGCTCATCCGCGAGTTGTGGGACGCGATCGCCGACATGATCGCGCGCTCGCCCGCCGCGGCCCGGACGACCGGATCTTCGGCGTTCGCCGCGGCCGAGCCGACCCGGGTCGGGGATCTGTCCGAGTGGCTGGCCGACACCACGGACGGCCTATCGGCCGGGGCACGCCTGGGGCTGCGGATCGAGGCCGTCGCGGAGCCGGGCGATGACGGGCCGGGAGATGAGTCATGGGAGTCCGAAGAGTCATGGGAGTCCGAAGAGTCGTGGGAGTCCGAAGAGGATCCAGTGGCGGACCCTGCGGGCACCGTAGCGAGGCTGGACGAGGACGCCGAGGCAGAGGAGACCGAAGGAGAAGCCGACGGGGAGGAAGCGCCTGCGCCGACGTTCCGGCTTGTGCTGCAGCTGCGCAGCACGGCCGATCCGAGCCTGATCGTCGACGCGGCCGCGCTGTGGGGTCAGCCGGAGACTGTGCTGGCCAGGTTCGGCCCGCAGGCGGAGACGGACCTGCTGCTGGCGCTGCGGCGCGGCGCGCTGGTATGGCCGCCGCTCGCCGAGGTTCTGCGGCAGGCCAGCCCGTCGATGGTCGATCTCGATGACGAGGAGCTCACCAGCCTGCTCGGGCCTACGGCCGAGGAACTGGCGGGCGCAGGCATCGAGGTCCTGTGGCCGTCCAGCCTGCTCGGCGGCGGCATGAAGCTGCGGGCGGTCCCCACTCCTGCGCCGGACAAGCTGACCGAAGCCGGCTTCGGGCTCGATGCGTTGCTGGATTTCCGCTGGCAGCTCACGCTGGACGGGGCGCTGCTCGACGCGGACGAGATCGCCGCACTGGCCGAGGCGAAACGGCCGCTGATCAGGTTGCGGGGCCGCTGGGTGATCCTCGACCCGGCCCTGCTTGACCGGCTGCGCCGACCGCCCCGAACGCGGATGCGCGCGTCCGAGGCTCTCGGTGCGGTGCTCGCGGGCTCGGCGGAGATCGACGGCGAGACGGTCACGGTGGCCGCCGAAGGCCCGCTCGCCGATCTTGCCGGAAGGATCGCGAGCATCGCATCGGCCCCGACGCCGCTGCAGCCGCCGGCCGGGCTGGCGGCGACATTGCGGCCATACCAGCTGCGCGGCCTGTCCTGGCTGGCCGGAATGTGCGAGGCCGGGGTAGGCGGCTGCCTCGCCGACGACATGGGTCTCGGCAAGACGATCCAGGTCATCGCGCTGCATCTGCACCGCAGGGACGCCAAGGCGGGTGCCACGCTCGTGGTGTGCCCGGCGTCGATGCTCGGTACGTGGGAGCGCGAGATACGCCGCTTCGCCCCCGACCTCCCCGTCCGGCGCTACCACGGCGGCGAGCGTCACCTGCAGGACCTTTCCGCCGACGAGATCGTCCTGGTCACCTACGGGGTGGTGCTGCGTGACTCCGCCCGGCTCGCCGAGGTCGGCTGGGGCCTCGTCGTCGCGGATGAGGCACAGCACGTGAAGAACCCGCTGTCGCGGATCGCGCGCGAACTGCGGGCGGTGCAGGCGCCAGCCCGGGTCGCGCTGACCGGGACGCCGGTAGAGAACCGGCTATCGGAGCTCTGGGCGATCCTTGACTGGACGACGCCCGGCCTGCTCGGGCACCTGGAGACCTTCACTCGCCGGGTCGCGGTCCCGGTCGAGCGGTACCGCGACCCGGATGCCACGGCCGCCTTCGCCGGCGTGATCCGGCCGTTCCTGCTGCGGCGCCGCAAGATCGACCCGGGAATCGCGCCCGAGCTGCCGCCCAAGACCGAGACGGACCTGTTCGTGCCGCTGACCGCCGAGCAGGTCACGCTGTACGAGGCGATGGTCCGCGAGACGATGGAGCTGATCGCCGCCAGGCAGGGCATCGAGCGCGCCGGGCTGGTGTTCAAGCTGCTGACCGCGCTGAAGCAGATCTGCAACCACCCGGCCCAGTACCTCAAGCAGCCCGGACCGCTGGCCGGCCGGTCCGGGAAGCTGGCGGCGTTCGACGAGCTGACCGAGGTCATCCTGGCCAGCGGCGAGTCGATGCTGGTGTTCACCCAGTACACGCAGATGGGGACCCTGCTGCAGCGCCACCTCGACTCCCGGGGGATCCGGTCCCTGTTCCTGCACGGCGCGGTGCCGGTTGCACGCAGGGAGGAGATGGTGGCTCAGTTCCAGGCGGGCCAGGCACCGGTGTTCCTGCTTTCGCTCAAGGCGGGCGGTACCGGGCTGACGCTCACCCGCGCCACCCACGTGCTGCACTACGACCGCTGGTGGAACCCGGCAGTGGAGGATCAGGCGACCGACCGGGCCTACCGGATCGGCCAGGACCGCCCCGTGCAGGTTCACCGGCTCATCGCCGAGGGGACGCTGGAGGACCGTATCGCCGCCCTGCTGGAGACCAAGCGCGAGCTCGCCGAGGCCGTGATCGGCGCCGGCGAGGGCTGGATCGCCGAGCTGTCCGACACCGACCTCGCCGAGCTCGTCAGCCTGCGAGCCGCCCCGTGAGCGACCCCGTGAGCGAGATGAGTGACGTGGCCGAGACGGGCTTGCAGGCACCGGAGTTCGGCCGCACCTGGTGGGGGCGGGCCTGGCTGGAGGCCCTAGAGCAGCGGGCGAGGCTGGACCCCAACCGGCTGCCGCGCGGGCGCGGCTATGCGCGCAGCGGCGCGGTCGGCGAGCTGGTGCTGGCCCCGGGCGAGGCGCGGGCCCGGGTGCAGGGCCGCAAGACGGAGCCGTATGAGGTCCGTATCCGGGTCCGGCAGTTCACCGACGACGAATGGGACCGCGTGCTCGAGGCCATCTCCGCCAGGCTCGGCCATGCGGCGGCGCTGCTGGACGGCGAG
>JBOHCG010000707.1:0-3969 GCA_050698735.1 Streptosporangiaceae bacterium
CCGGCGGAGGGGGAGCGGCGGCCGGGCCCGCCGGCGCCGGCCGGACGTCGCAGATCGCCTCGTTCACCTCGGCGATCTGCCCGGTCAGGTCCCTGAAACGCTCGTACTCCGCGACCTCCCGCCTGGCCTTGTCCAGCTCCGGTCCCGGCTTCAGGTGCACGTTCACCGTCTTGCCGCGCACCCATCTCGTCAAGTTGTACTGCGGCCCGTGGCCCGGATGATCCGGCTGCGCGCAGGCGCAGTTCGGCTTGCCGCATTTGCGGCGCACCGCGTTCAGCGCCCCGCGGCGGAAATCACCGACCCGGCTGAGATCGGCATAGAGCCGGGCGCGCCGTACCTCCAGCCCGGCCAGGTCAGGCTCCTCCAGCACCAGGACCTCCAAATCTGAGTAAGAACCTAACTCAGACTAGAGGCGCATGCAGGCACTATCAAGCATCCCTACGTTCGTGTCCCACACCCTGATCGCGTGATCATGCAACCTGTACCTTGCTGGACACACTGGACCGCGCCCGGAATAGTCCGCGCGCCAGACCTGCCCGGCAGGGCCCGGGCGGCCACCGTAGCAAGTCCGCAGGGGAAGCCACCCTAAACGGCTCCTTCGTGGGAGATCGTCGCTCTCACGAGAGTAATGTATCTCACGAGAAGAAGGTAGACTGCGGACAGATTCATCTCCTTCGAAGGGGGCGCATAATGCCGGGAACTCCGCGAGTTCTCACGATCAGCTTCAAGATTCACGTCAACCCGCGCCTGCGGGCAAACGTCCGTTTCCCCCGGATCGAGTCGGCTGCCGATCAGGTGGTCGCCGCAGTGACCGCGCTGGTGCCGCGCGCGTTCCCCTGGGCCGAACGGGTCGAGGTCACCCGCAGCTGGTCCTACGAGTGGTGGACCCCGGAGGTGGAGACCATCCAGTTGCTGGCGACGGCGGACAACACGCCCGACGAGCAGGACGATTCCGGCACCGCAGCGATTGAGCTGCCCGAGGGCCCGTGACGGACGCGATGGTGAGCAGCATTCCGATGTCGGTTGCCTTCCTCTGTGCCTCCGAGGAGGCGAAGGTGAGCAAGGCCGCGGTCCTGCGCCAGCAGCACTTGTTTCCCGACGACGCCGATGGCGGCCCGCGTCTAGTCCGCCTCGCCCAGCCGTCCTCCTGGACGATCCGGCTGGCGCAGCTGGCTGACGGGCGTGCCTTGGTGCAGGCCGGCACCCAGATCGACATCGGCTACGAGGTGTTCCTGCCCAACCCTGACGCGCCCGGCTTCCTCGACGCCCCGAGGATCGTGGCCTCGATCGATCGCACCACCCGGGCGGCCGCGAAGGAGTGGTTGATCATCTGGGACGGGTCGCAGACGAGCGCCCCGGCGGACGCGCCGCTCGTACAGGCCCAGCTGGCGCCAGAGTGGTTCGCTCAGCCGCTGCTGCGCTGGATCCATGAGACGGCAGGGACCGGAGACGCGGCGGTAGACCTGGCCTGGTTCGCTGAGCATGACGTCCCGCTTGACTCGGTCGTCGCGCTGGCCGACCGCCTCGCCTCCGACGGGCTGGTCACCGTCGACTCCTCCGGCGAGACGGCCACCGCCACCTTGACCGCGCACGGCGTCGCCGCCGCCGAGCAGGCGGCCGCCGCCCGCACCGACGCCCGGCAGCGCACCCAAGCGCTGCGCCGAGGCATGATCACCTGGCTCGCCGACCGCGAGAACGCCTCCGACACACCGCACGACTGGAGACCCTTCCTGCACGACCCCAGGTCGACCTTCCACGGCGACTTCTTCACCATTCACGAACTCGCCCGGGAAGCACAGTACCTGGCCGAGCACGGACTGATCCGGGGGCTCGCGAAACGCGACGGTGGCGACTTCGGCTGGACCCGGCCGAGGCTGACGGCGAAGGGCCGCGACTGCAACGACGACCATGGAGGCGACGTGTCCGAATCACTCAAGCCCGAGCAGCCAGCAGGGTCGACGCACATCAGCGTCAACACCAGCCCCGGGACGCAGATCAACGTCGGCGACCGCAACAGCCAGCACGCCTCACCCGCGCCCGCGTCGGCCACCCCGCAACCGCCGGCTCAGAACACGGCCTGGTGGCGCAAGGTGTGGAACTTCCTCAGCAGCCTGGTCGGCATCGTCACTATGGTCTTGACCATGGCTCTCGTGTATCTGACGTACCTACTCGTGCACCAGCACTGACCCGGAGCGGAGTCTCACGACTCGCGTGTGGCTGCGGATCACCTCGGTTCACCCGTCTGATCGGCAAGGCGTAGCGGTGGTCGGCTGGGTGAGCAGCCTTCCTGTAACCATTGCGGGCGGACCCTGTCGCCAGGTATCTCCAGGCGGCAGGGTCCGCGTTGTCCGTACGCTCACCGGCCCGTGGCGCTAGCGGCCTTCCCTGCGCGGCATCATGCACGCGGCAACCAGCGCCGCAGGCCACGCGATCGGGAATAGGTTCAAGATCACGACCACGGCGAGGCTCTCGACATGGCGCAGCACGCCGATGAGAGTCGGCAGAACGTACAGCACCGCGAGAGCGCCGATCAGCCCGATCCAGAACGCCCAGCTGTTCGCGACAGCGTTCATAGCGCCTCCCGGCCATCGGTATTGCCGATCCGTTCCCGCTGCCCGGCGTTCACCTCCGCCCATGACGGGTGGTCGCGGTTCACGACCATCGGCCGTTCCCCACTCCCCGGCGGCGCGTCGTTCTCCTCGTCCTCGTCCTCGTCCTCGCCGTCCGCAGACGCAGGGGCGAGCAGGACCCGTTCCCGCAGGACGATCTCCGTCGCCTGGGCGCGGGCTCGGAACAGCCGGGCCGCCTGTTCCAGGTATCCCTCGCCCGGCCGGGCCTGCGCGGCCAGATCGTCGGCGAGCTCGTCCACCTGGCGGGCTAGCTCCTCGCCGACCTCAGCGAAGAACCTGTCCGGGTCCTCGATCTGCTCATACCACTGCGGCAGCCACCGCGTGAAGTATGCGCGGGCGAGCTCGGCGTACCAGCTCATGATCATGCCGCCTTCCCAGCCAGAAGATGGCCGTTGCTCTCGACGGTAATGTCAGCGATGAGCTGGCTGACCTTGCGGCGGGACAGGCCGAACCGCTCGGCCATGGCCCGCTGACTCAACGGCACACCGGCCGCGACCGACGCCGCGTACGCCGTCCGGACCGCCTGGTCCACATCGCCCGGCACCTCTGGCACGGCTGGCGCGACGGTGGCCGCCTGTGGCCCGCGGGCTCGCCTCACCTGCTGCATGGCGATCTCTACCGTGCCGATGAACGCCACCGCGGGCCAGGCCGAGATCAGCGCGCCGAGCAGCCCGTATCCCGCGCCGTAGGCGATGTTCGCGCCGATCGTCGCGCCGATTCCGAGCCACAGCATCAGCCGTGCCAGCACTGGCGCATCGCGGTCGTTACGCGCCTCGTGCAGCAGCACGAGCGAGGCGGCCAGGATCAGCCCGTCCACGCTCAGCGGCAGCAGTCGGGCCGCCGTACCGTCCTGGCCGTGCGCCCGGCCCAGGCCGTAGATATGGGAATAGCTGACCACCGCCGCGAACCCCGCCACCGCGCAGACCACGGCCGCAGTCCCGAAGCGGATCACCCGGTCCCCGCTCACCGACCCGGCCCGTTCCTGCGCGTGCCGGACGCAGCGCCGCTGCCTGCGGTGCGCGGCCGGATCTCCGAGCCGTCCCGGAAACAGCACGGATAGTAGAGGTCATGGCTGGCGGTTCCGTGCGGCGCGCGACGGCCATCGTCCAGCACGGCCAGCTCGCGCACCTCGACGCAGACATACCATTCTTCCGGCCCGCATTGTTCTACGATCGTTCCTGGCAGCCACGGCCACTGCTTGCGGTCGTCCTGCTCGATGGTCTAATCACAAATGACAAGTTCTGCTGCGTGCGGCGGGTGCGGCTGAGCCTGACCTGGTGGCGGCGGCCGCTTCGCCTTCGTCTGGGTGTCCAGGACCGGGCAGGAATGCCGCATGACG
>JBOHCG010000708.1:0-3958 GCA_050698735.1 Streptosporangiaceae bacterium
ATCCCGGCCCGGCACCGCCGCGCCGGGATGCCGGCACGCCCGGACCCGCGCGAGCCCGCCAAGATACGCAAGATACGCAAGATCACCCGCGCCTCGCGGTGCCATGACCCGCCGCCGCCCGCTGGTCTCACAAAGCGTAACCGGAACAGCAGCCACACAGCCCGCCCGTCAGCTACGCAACGTAACAACAAGCCAGTCGCATCCAGCAAAGAACCCTGAAGGGACGGTTCACAACCGAACGCCAGTGGTCCCCGTACTGAGCGGCAGAATGGCATGAACCTCCAACGCAGTCGCGAGTCGGCGCAGATCGCTGGCCGACGCACCGTTCGTTTGCTGAGTATTCTGTGAGCCAACGTCCGTGGCCTCCAGCCACGCTAGCGTCAGCAAGCGTCGGACCTGCTCGATGGATAGATCGGATAGTGAGGGCAGCGCCCGCAGCAGCGCCTCTACCCCGCGGTTGAACATCAGGCAACCACCATCTCCGGGATGGCGGTGCGCATCGCATCAGCTACGCCGTCGAAGAACGCATAGAAATCCTTCAGTTGGACGAGGATCACCCGCCGCCGTTCTATCGGAGGCTTCAATTGGGCAAGCTTCGGCCGACGCGCCATCGGGTCGAAGGGATCGTGGTGCACAATCATAGGCAAATAACAGGAACTGTCGCTCCATAGCTTGTCTGAAACCTGGGCGGCTAGTTCATCAGGCAAGAAGCCACGGAACATAGCCAGCCTGGAGCGTAGGTCTGGGCCGTACACACCGTCATCGATAGCAGCGAATATCCCGGCCGCCTCGGTGAGTTCCTCGCTGCCGCGCGAACATGTCGCTTTGCTCTCGCCAATCGCCACAGCAAGGACACCGGTATTAACATAGATACTCACTGAATCCAGGCCCTGGCGCGTTGGATCCGGGTGAACCTCACTCAGAGCGCACACTCTGCCCTTGACAAATGAGCTCTCGTGCCTGGCCGCTAGCATCAGCAACGCATGGCCAACGCCTTCGCCAATCCATGCATTGCGCCGGGTATCCCGGAACTGTTCAGCCGGAGGTGTGTCGAAGTTGTTTGTGTTGCCGATGATGCTGATCACCGTCCGGGTGATCTCCGCCTGGCGGTCTACACCGTGGGCGAGAAGCGCCTCGCACAGGCGTGTGTCGTAATCCACCGCGCCCGCCAAAGCGCCTACAAGATAGCGTCCGAGGGCAGTGGGTACGCCGGGATCGTCCAACCCGTCCACGGTCACTACGGTATGGGTCGGGGCTAGAACCTCAGCGGAGAAGGAGATCTCCTTATCAAGATCATTAAGGGTTCGTTCCAACAGGCTGACCGGAGCAGCTGCCGCAGGAGCCGGCGGCGACGCCGAGTTCACCACTTACACCGTCTCCGCTCCCGAGCTGCTCTTCGCGCAAGTCAGTCCTTGAACGAAGCTGGCATGTTCAACACCCGTTAACCCCGCGTCCTACAGGATACGGTCAGCGACACCACGTTTAGTCCGTCTAGCTCGACTTATGCGGCGAGCAGCTCCATAACTCTGTGCCGTTGGTGTAGATTATCGGCGGTGTCTTGCCGCCACTGCTGTAACAATCAGAACTTCAGTGATCAACGTGGATCTATAGGCAGAAAACGCCATCGGGGAGACGCTTGGCTCGCCTGCAATTGGCCACTGCCGCCGCATGTCCTAACGGCATCAGCACTGGTCACGCCGCCAGTCACGGCCGTTCCAAGATCGTTTGAGGGGTTGAATCACGGTTCGTGGCGGGTGTTGCGATCTGATCATGAGCGGCGTGCCGGGCGGGAGATGTGACGAAGCCCCGGTAGGAACAGGGGTCCTCTCACAGATCCCAGCCACCGGAGCTTCGTCGTGGATCAGTCTGTCATTTGTTCTGCCGCGTTCGCACCGGCAGGGCCGATCGTGTCTGTCCCGGTATCGGATGCGTGCTGTGACCTGCTGAAACTATTCGCCGGGGTGCCGGATGGCCGGGTAGGCCAGGGCAGGGATCATCCTGTTGCGGCCGTGCTGGCGCTGGCCGCGGCGGCGGTCGTGGCCGGGATGAAGGGCTGCACAGCGATCACTGGCTGGGTCGCTGACGTCCCGCGGGCGGTCCTCGCCGATCTGTACCTACGTAGCGGCGCCGCTCCCGCCCCGCCGCCGTCGAAGACCACGATCTGGCGGGTACTGACCGATGCCGGTACCGAAGCGTTCGACAGGGCGGTCGGCACGTGGCTGATGGATCTCGCCGGGTTCACCACGGCTGCCACGGCCGGTGAGGAGGACTGCTCGCGGGCGTTGATGCAGGTGAGGCTGGACGGCAAGGCGGTCAGGGGCGCCAGGGACGCCGGCGGGAACCAGGTCCGCCTGCTCGCGGCCCTGGCCGGCCCGGACGCCACCGCCTCGGTGGTCGCCGCGCAAACCGAGGTCGGGGTGAAAACCAATGAGGTACCGATGGCCGCGGTGGTGCCCGGCCAGATCGACCTGGCCGGCAAGATCGTGACCGCCGATGCGCTGCATACGGTGAAGGCCACCGCGAACCATATCCATGAGCATGGCGGCGAGTTCGTGCTCCCGGTGAAGGAGAACCGGCAGGCCCCTGTCCGGCGCCCTCGACGCGCTGCCCTGGGGCCAGGTACCGATCGCCCATACTGCTACCGATAAGGGCCGCGGCCGGATCACCACCCGTACCATCCAGGTCATGCCCGCGCCCGAGGACCTGCCGTTCCCGCACGTCAGCCAGGTGTTCCTCATCGAACGGCACGTCACCGGCCTGGCGGGCAAACCCGTCTCCGACGTCGCCGCGCTCGGCGTCGCCAGCCCCGGACCCGGCCAGGCAGACTCCGCCGCCCTGGCCGGCTACGTCCAGGAGCAGTGGTCGATCGAGTCTCTGCACTGGATCCGCGACACGCTCTGCCAGGAGGACAAATCCCGGGTCAGAACCCGATCCGGGCCAAGGATCATGGCCGGCCTGCGCAATCTCGCCATCGGAGCCCTGCGCATGGCCGGACGCACCGACGTCACCGAAGCCACCCGATGGGCCGGACGCTCCATGGACCGGCCCTTCACCATCCTCGGACTCACATCATGATCTTGGAACGGCGGTGTGCCGCTGGTGTATCGACAAGTTTGCCGTGGTGGTCATCTTGAACTTTGTTCCGACATGTCGGACCTGCCGGCCGAGAATGTCGGCGCCCTCGTCCAGATGGGGAGCGTGCGTACTGCAACGGCAGCGTTGGTGGACTTCCGCGGCAACCTGGAGAGCACCGGGCCCGTAGGCAGCGGGCCGCTTCTCCAAAAGCCGGTCTTCGTTGGCTGAGGCCAGGAAGGGCCTGCTTGGTCTGATATAGGCGGGCCGTGCTGCGGCTCGAGTCGGCTTGCGCAGTGGTCGGCGTCGGCTTGGTCGGCGCGGAAGTCAGGCGCGGCGACCTATTCACGGATAGCAGGGTACCCGCACTGGCGTTCGGTTAACTAATCGCCTGTGGTGGGCGTTCACCTTGGTGCAGCCGGTGTGCAGTGACGTTGTGTAGCCATTCCCGGGCTGGAGGGAGGGGGGTTCACCTGGTGTGTGGTTACGTTCCGTGGGATTGCTGGCTGGGCTGGGCTGTGCGGCGCTTTTTGCATGCCGTCGCGGCGGCACCGGGCCGGGTGCGGGGCCGGCGGGCATGCCGGCATCCCGGCGGGCTGGCTGCGCCGGCCGGGCAGGCTGGGGTCGGGTCAGGCGGCTGGCGGGCCGTTCGCTGCTGCCGGGAACGCGGTGCCGGCGGTGGCGGGTAGCGGCAGCAGGTGCAGCCGCACGGCGGCTGGCACCCGGTCTTTGCTCTTGCGGGTCCTGACCTTCTTGATGGTGAAGCGCGGGAAGTGCCGGCCTGGCCGCCACGCGGTGACGAACCGCAGCGGGTGCCCGGTGATGTCGCGGCGGATGATCTCGATGGCGGCGGTCAGGGCGCCGGCGTCGGCGCCCTGCCCGGTGC
>JBOHCG010000709.1:0-3957 GCA_050698735.1 Streptosporangiaceae bacterium
GGCGGTGGCGATGGGGTCCAACGCAGAGCACGGCTCATCCATCAGGATGACCTCGGGCCGCACGGCGGCGATCGCGGCTATCCCCGCGCCGGCGCCCAGCAGCGCGAGCACGACGCCCGCGGCGCGCCTGGCCGCCGACCTGGTGGCGATCACGGCCGCGAGGCAGGCCAGCGCGGCCAGCGCGAGGGCGCCGGCGAGCGGGACGAGTTGCTGGCCGGTGACGGAGATGTCCTGCGCGGGCAGCGGGCGCGGCGCGGTGAACACCGCTACCGCCCAGGTCTGCCGCAGGGCGAGTATGACAACGCCTGCCCCGGCCGCTCCGAGGAGGAGGGCAAGCCCGAATTCTCGGCGCATCTACTTGATCACGTCGGCGTCAAAGCAGGTCCGGTCGCCCGTGTGGCAGGCCCCGTCGACCTGATCGACCTTGACGAGCAGTGCGTCGCCGTCGCAGTCCAGGGCCACCGATTTCACCCATTGCTGATGTCCGGACGTCTCGCCCTTCACCCAGTATTCCTGGCGGCTGCGCGACCAGTAGGTGCAGCGGCCGGTGGTGAGGGTGCGGTGCAGGGCCTCGTCGTCCATCCAGCCGAGCATCAACACCTCGCCGGTGTCGTACTGCTGGGCGATCGCCGCGATCAGCCCGGAGGCATCCCGCTTCAGCCGCGCGGCGATGGCAGAGTCAAGCATCGGTCCCTCCTTGCGGGGGTCCGGGGGTCGCCCCCCGGGCTAGCACAGCCTCGTGACTTCAGTCAGGGTAGCAATCACGCCTACCATCAGCAGGTGAGCTACTCGCGAAAAGAGCGCCTCGCGTTGTGCGCGCTGCTAGAGGCGACAGGCCCGGACGCGCCGACGCTGTGCACCGGCTGGACCACCGGCGACCTGGCCGCGCACCTCGTGCTGCGTGAGCACCGGCCGGACGCCGCCGCGGGGGTCCTCGGCGGCCCGCTGGCCGGGTACACGGCGAGGGTCCAGCAGCGGATCAGGGAGCGTACGCCGTTTCCTGACCTGGTGCGGACCATCAGGTCGGGGCCGCCGCGGCTGTCGGTGCTCGGGCTGCCCGGCGTGGACGAGCGCGCCAACATGGTGGAGTTCTTCGTGCACCACGAGGACGTCCGCCGGGCCGCGCCGGACTGGCAGCCGAGGAAGATCAGCGAAGGGCAGCGGGACGCGCTGTGGCACCGGCTGCGGATGGCGAGGTTCATGCTCCGCAAGGCACCGGTCGGAGTGGAGCTGGCCAGGGACGACCTTGACGGCGACAGGCACGCCTACCGCATCACCGCGAAGAACGCCACCCCTGTGGTCACCGTCATCGGCGGCCCTGCCGAGCTGACCATGTGGGTGCTGGGCCGGACGGCCGCGGCCAAGGTCCGCCTGGACGGGACCGACGCGGCGGTGAGCAAGCTAACCGGGGCGACCTGGCGGTAACCCGCCGGTTGGTCGGCCTGGTCAGCCTGGCCGTGTTGGTCAGCTGCCCATCTCGCGCTTGAGCCTGGCCAGCTCGTCATCGATGTCCTGCGCACCGTGGGCGGGTTGCCGCGGCGGGACGTTGGTCGAGACCGGCTCGACGTCGGCGCGGGGCAGCGGCCTGCTGTACTCGGGCTCGCGGACCTCGCGCTCACTGCGCTTGCGCGAGACCTGCCTGTTGGATCTCGCTACCTTGATGGCGACGGCGATCGCGGCGACAACGAGCGCGGCGATCACCACATCGATCACCAGATGGAGCACCGTCCCGATCACCGCGGAGACGATCAGGAACGCGATGAGTACGCCACCCGCGATGGCGGCGACCTTGAACCAGCGCATCCGCCGCATCCTCTCTCGACAAGCCCCCCGAGCCTTCCGAACGCCCTCACTCAAGATATTACCTGACTGTGCGCGTCCTGGCCCTGCGTGTCCCGCCCGGATACGGGGAATACCCTATTGGCCATGCACGCACTCGGCATTGACATAGGCGGCACCGGCATCAAGGGCGCACCCGTCGACGTGGACACGGGCAGCATGCTCGCCGACCGGCAGAAGATCGAAACGCCCCGTCCGGCGGCACCCGACGCGGTGGCGGAAGTGGTCAAGAAGCTCACGACCTCGTTCGGCTGGTCGGGCCCGATCGGCATCACCTTCCCCGGCGTGGTCGCCGGGGGCGTGACCAGGACGGCAGCCAACATGGAGCCGACGTGGATCGGGCTGGACGCGGCGGCGCTGTTCGCCAAGGCGACGGGCAGCCAGGTCCGGGTGCTGAACGACGCGGACGCGGCCGGGGTCGCGGAGATGAAGTTCGGCGCCGGGGTCGGCGCGAACGGGACCGTGCTGCTGCTGACGTTCGGCACCGGGATCGGCAGCGCGCTGTTCACCGGGGGCGTGCTGGTGCCGAATACCGAGTTCGGCCACGTCAAGATCCGCGGCCGCGAGGCGGAGAAGCGCGCATCCGAGCAGGCCAAGGTGCTGCACGACCTGAGCTGGGGCAAGTGGGCCGGGCGCGTGGATGAGTACATCCAGCACATGGAGGCGCTGCTGTCCCCGGACCTGATCATCGTCGGCGGCGGCATCAGCAAGGAGGCGGGCAAATGGGTGCCGCTGCTGACCGGCATCCGCTGCCGTGTCGTGCACGCGGCGCTGCTCAACGACGCAGGCATCGTAGGCGCCGCGATGGCCTCAGCGCACGAGGTCTCCGGCACTGACGGAGCCGGCCAGTAGGCCTACCGAATCGCAGTGGCAGCAGTCGACGACGCCTGCCACGATTCCGTCAGCGGACAGGGTGGCCCGCACCGCGCAGGGCATTCTTGACCTGCCCTATGCGCAGCGTGCCGAAATGGAACACGCTGGCCGCCAGGACCGCGTCCGCTCCGGCGTCCACCGCGGGCGCGAAGTGAGCCAGCGCGCCCGCGCCGCCGCTGGCGATCACAGGGACGGTGACCGCGGTGCGCACGGCCCGGATCAGTTCCAGGTCGAACCCGGCGGCGGTCCCGTCGGCGTCCATCGAGTTGAGCAGGATCTCGCCCGCGCCGAGCCCCACGGCCCGCCGGGCCCACTCCACCGCGTCGATCCCGGTGCCGGCCCGGCCGCCGTGCGTGGTCACCTCGAAGCCACTGTTGTGCTGTCCGGACGCGCGCCGGGCGTCCACGGACAGCACGACGCACTGCGACCCGAACTGCCGGGCCGCCTCGCCGAGCAGTTCAGGCCGGGCCACCGCGGCGGTGTTGAGCGATACCTTGTCCGCCCCGGCGCGCAGCAGCCGGTCCACGTCCGCCACGCTGCGCACGCCGCCGCCCACGGTGAGCGGGATGAACACCTGCTCGGCGGTCCGGCGGACCACGTCGTACATGGTGTCCCGGCCGGCGCTTGACGCGGTGATGTCGAGGAAGGTCAGCTCGTCGGCGCCCTCCTCGTCGTAGCGGCCGGCCAGCTCCACCGGATCCCCCGCGTCCCGCAGGTCACGGAAGTTCACCCCCTTGACCACCCGCCCGCCGTCCACGTCCAGGCAGGGAATCACCCGTACCGCGACCGTCATTGTTTCCCGGCCTCGGCTAGGGCTTCTTCCAGCGTGAACGCGCCCTCGTACAGGGCGGTGCCGACGATAGCGCCCTCCACGCCGAGCGGGACCAGGGACGCGATGGCCCGCAGGTCGGCCAGGCTGGACACTCCCCCGCTGGCCACCACGGGCGCGTTAGTGCGGCCGCAGACGGTCCGGAGCAGCTCCAGGTTGGGTCCGCGCAGCGTGCCGTCCTTGAGCACGTCGGTGACCACGTACCTGGCGCAGCCCTCAGCGTTCAGCCGGTCCAGGGTCTCCTGCAGGTCGCCGCCCTCGGCGGTCCAGCCCCTGGCGGCCAGCCGGGCGCCCCGGACGTCCAGCCCGACCGCGACCCGCTCGCCGTGGCGGGCGATGACCGACCGCACCCAGTCCTGCTTCTCCAGCGCGGCGGTGCCGATGTTGACCCTGGCACAGCCGGTGGCCAGCGCGCG
>JBOHCG010000710.1:0-3955 GCA_050698735.1 Streptosporangiaceae bacterium
CGTCTATTGGGGGTAGGGGCCCACGCACCCCGATCCTCCGCGGGCACCGGCCCGCTCATTGGGGCCCGGGAGGTGCGAGGACCTGGGGCGGGCGCGGGGCTTGGCGTGGCCGGGGTGGCGGGGAGGGCGTTTAATCGGTACTACGTCGTCCGTGCCCGCGTTTACCCGTCCGCCCCACCTGGGAGCACTATGGCCGAGCCGCCGCCCGATGAGCTGAGCCCGCTCGATTATCTGCTGCACCGCGGCGAGGCTAGGCCGCAGACGCGTTCGGCGTTCCTCGGCGTGGAGATCCTGGACCGGCCGGCCGACTGGGGACGGCTGCACGAGGCGATAGACCGGGCGAGCCGGGTGGTCGTCAGGATGCGGCAGAAGGTGGTGGTCCCCTCCCTCCCCGTTACCCCCGCCCGCTGGGTCGTCGACCCCGACTTCGACCTGGACTACCACCTGCGCCGGGTGGCGCTGCCCGCGCCAGGAACGCTGCGGCAGCTGCTCGACCTGGCCGAGGTCATCCTGGCCTCGCCGCTCGACCTGGAGCGGGCGCTGTGGGAGGTGGTGTACGTGGAGGGGCTTGACGGCGGCCTGGCGGCGCTGCTCAGCAAGTTCAGCCACGCGATCACCGACGGGGTCGGCGGGATCGAGCTGTTCGGTCAGGTCTACGACACCGAGCGGGACGCGCCGCCGCGGCCGATGCCGCCGCTGCCGATCCCGCGCGACGTCACGGGCGACGACCTGGTGCGGCGCGAGCTGTCGCGGCTGCCCGTTACGGCTGTGTCAGCGGGCCGGGCCTTCGTCACTGAGGCGGTCGGCTCGGCCGGGCGGCTGGTGCGGCGGCCGTCGGCGGCGATCGCGGAGGCGATCTCGTTCGCCGATTCGGCGCGGCGGGTGCTCGGGCCGCCGCCCGCGGAGCCGTCGCCGCTGCTGCGCCGGCGCAGCCTGACCGCCAGGACGCACGTGCTCGAGGTGCCGCTTGCCGACCTGCGCGCGGCGGCCAAGTCGGTCGGGGCATCGGTCAACGACGCCTACCTCGCCGCGCTGTGCGGCGGGCTGCGCCGCTACCACGAGACGCTCGGGGTGCCGGTCGACGCGCTGCCGCTCGCCATTCCTGTCAGCCTGCGCACCTCCGACGACCCGGCGGCGGGCAACAGGTTCGCGGGCGTCACCATCGCCGCGCCGGTCGGCGAGCCCGACCCGGCGCAGCGGATGCGGCTGATCCGCGAGCAGGTGATCGCGGGCCGCAACGAGCCCGCCATCGACCTGATCAGCAGGCTCGCGCCGGTGCTGAGCCTGCTGCCCGACCCGGCGCTGCTGGCGATCACCGACCGGATTACGCCGCCGGACGTGCAGGCCTCGAACGTGCCCGGCTATACGCAGGAGACGTTCCTCGCCGGGGCCCGGGTGGAGCGGCAGTACGGGATGGGGCCGCTGCCGCGGGTGGCGATGATGGCGGTGCTGATCTCCCGGGCCGGCATCTGCACGCTGACCGTCCGCTACGACACGTTGTCCTTCGCCGTGCCCGACGAGCTGGAGAAATCGCTGCAGCTCGGGCTCGACGAGGTGATCGAGCCGGGGCGGTCGGGGTCATGACCAGTTTTGACGGCACTGCTTCTGGCGGCACTGCTTCTGGCGGCACTGCTTCTGGCGGCACTGCACGGCTGCCGGGGACGGTGGCGGAGGTGGACGCGAGCCCTGCGGGGGCGTCGATCGGCGCGTTCTTCGACCTGGACCGGACGCTGGTGGCCGGGTTCACGGTCACCACGGTGACGAAGGACCGGCTGCGCCGCGGGCAGGTCGGGGCGGCGGAGTTCCTCCGGATGATGCAGCTCGCGGTGGAGTACCGGCTCGGGCGGCACGAGTTCGAGGAGCTGATCGCGGGTGCGGCCAGGTCGGCACAGGGGCGGCTGGCCGAGGACATCGAGGAGATGGGCGAGCGGATCTTCGCCCAGTCGATCAGGGACATGATCTACCCGGAGATGCGCGGGCTCGTCCGCGCCCACCAGGCGCGCGGGCACACCGTGGTGCTGAGCTCCTCGGCGCTCACCCTGCAGGCGCTGCCGGTGGCCCGTTATCTCGGCATCGAGCACGTGCTGTGCAACAGGTTCGTGGTGGACTCCGACGGGCTGCTGACCGGCGACCTGGTGCGCCCGGTCATCTGGGGTAGCACGAAGGCCACCAGCGTGCAGAAGTTCGCCGCCGACCATTCGATCCCGCTGCAGGACAGCTACTTCTACGCCGACGGCGACGAGGACATCGGCCTGATGTACCTGGTCGGCCACCCGCGGCCGACCAACCCGGGACCCGAGCTCGCCAAGGTCGCGGCCCGGCGCGGCTGGCCGGTGCGGCGGTTCCGCAGCCGGGGCGGGGACGGCCCGCTGGCGCAGGCCCGCCTGCTGGCCAGCGTGGGCTCGCTCGGCCCGTTCGCCGCGGGCGCGCTCGGCGTCGGCCTGCTGGCCCGGAGCAAGCGCACCGGGGTCAACTTCCTGACCAGGTACTGGCCGGAGACGCTGCTGGCGCTGAACGGGGTTCGGCTTCAGGTGACGGGGTCGTCGAATCTGACCGCCAGGCGGCCGGCCGTCTTCCTGTTCAACCACCGCAACAACTTCGACGTGTTCATGGTCGCCGCGCTCGTCAGGGACGACTGGACCGGCGTGGCCAAGAGCGAGCTCTCGCGGAACCCGCTGGTGGGGCCGCTGGGGAGACTGATGGACGCCGCGTTCATCGACCGCTCGGACAGCGCGGCGGCGGTGGCGGCGCTGGCCGGGGTGCAGGAGGCGGCGGCAAAGGGGCTGTCGATCATCATCGCCCCGGAGGGGACGCGGATGGACAGCCCGGGCACGGTGGGACCGTTCAAGAAGGGCGCGTTCCGGATCGCGATGGCGACCGGGCTGCCCGTCGTGCCGATCGTGATCAGGAACTCCGACTCGGTGGCGGGCCGCGACTCCTACCGGCTCAACCCGGGAACGGTCGACATCGCCGTGCTGCCGCCCATCGACGTCGGCTCGTGGACCCTCGCGGACCTGACCGAGCGGATCGGGCAGCTGCGGGAGCTGTACCTGCAGACGCTGGCGCACTGGCCGGCCGCGGGTCCTGACGGGCACGCCGGGGCGCCGTCGTGAGCGCTGACGCCGACCTCGCCGGCCTGCTGGCCGACGGGGCGGACACGGTGCTGCTTGCGCAGGCGGGCACGCAGACGGAGGCGGGGCTGATCCGCGACCGGGTCGCCGCGGCCGGCGGACAGGACGTGCCGGTGGTCAGCCTCGGCACCGGGTTGCGCGAGCTGCGGGACGAGACGCCGGTGCCGACCTCGGACTCGACCTCGCCGACGTTGCTCGACGAGGCGGGCAAGATCCTGGATGAGCTTGTCGCGGGCTGGAGCCGCCGGCTCATCGACGTCATGCCGACCGCGGGACGGCTGATCTTCCAGCGGGGCTTCGACCCGCAGATCGACTACGACGAGGCCCAGGTCGAGCGGATGCGCGCGGCCATGCAGCGGCACCCGACGATCCTGCTGTGGTCGCACCGGTCCAACCTTGACACCCTGGTGCTCGCCGCCGCGCTGCAGGAGAAGGGCCTGCCGCCGGCGCACCTGTTCGCCGGTGTCAACATGGCGTTCGGTCCCATGGGCGCGATCATGCGGCGGGCCGGGGTGATCTTCATCAGGCGATCGCTCGGCGAGGACCGGCTGTACCGGTACGTGCTCCGGGAGTACATCGGCTACGTGCTGGAGAAGCGGTTCAACCTCAGCTGGTCGATCGAGGGCACCCGGTCGCGGACGGGGAAGATGCTGCCGCCGCGGCTCGGCCTGCTGTCCTACGCGGCGGACGCCTACCTGGACAGGCGCGTCGACGATGTGCAGTTGCTGCCGGTGTCGATCACCTTCGACCAGCTGCACGAGGTCGGCGAGTACGCCGAGTACGCGCGGGGCGGGCAGAAGAGGCCGGAGGGGTTCGGCTGGCTG
>JBOHCG010000711.1:0-3940 GCA_050698735.1 Streptosporangiaceae bacterium
CGGCGGTATCGAGCAGGACCTGCTTCCTGCGGCCGTCTGGGAGCCGGGCGATGCCATACCGGATCTCGGCGAGCGTGATCGAGGTCATGCACAGCTCGCGCCTGTCCCTGCCGCGGATCCAGGTAGCGACCTGCGGCGCCGGTTCGGGGCGCATCAACTCGGAGACCACGTTCGTATCGAGGATGATCACGTGCTGAAATCCGCGGCGCGAGCGGGTTCTGCACGGTCAGGCAGTTCCAGGTCTACCCCGCCGAGCGCGCCGAACCGGTCCAGCAGCGCCGTGAACAGCCCGGCAGAGTCCGCGGGCTCGCTGACAGCCTCCGTGAGGATCGCGCGTGCCTCCGCCTCCATCGACCACCCGTGACGAGCCGCGCGCGACTGGAGGCGCCGCTTGACCGACTCGTCGAGGTTGCGGATGCTCAGCGCCGCCATCAGAGCCACCTCCCGAAGCGTGCTAGCGAGACACGCTATCAATGCTAGCACTCTCGCCATCAACTCGCACCACGGCTCGTTCGGTAGATAAATCTCTCTATTTTCGGCCGAACGGTCAGTGGTGCTCCGGCCCGGCACCGGTGACCCACGGCACTGGCGGCCGTTCCGGGGCCGGTTACCATTCCAGGCATGAACGTGATCTTCGTCGAGCCGTTCTTCCCGGGCAACCAGCGCCAGTTCGCCCGTGCGCTTGCCGAGGCGGACGCGATCACCCGCGGCGGGACCAGCGCGGCGCCGTCCCGGCGGTTCGCCAGCGGGATCGTGGCGCTGCGCCCGGAGCGGGACGGCGCGATCAGCGGCTACGGCGGCGTCGAGGAGCTGCAGCAGCAGTTCGGCGAGTGGGTGATCGACGCGCACCTGCCGCCGCCCGGCACGCCGACCCAGGGGGTGGAGGCCGGGTACATGGCCAACGCGTACGTCCGGATGCGCCATCCGGACTACGACGTGCTGCACGGCATGCTCGACGCGGTGGGGCGCACGCTGCACGTCTACGCCCAGTGAGGGTCATCCTGCTAGGCCCGCAGCGCAGGCCCACCGTCGACGCGGCGGTCCGGCTGCTCGGCGCGGCGGTCCGGCTGCTCGGCGCCGCGGTCCTTGACGGGCCGCTTGCCACCGTCACCGCCGGCTGGCAGGAGCGTGAGGCCGATGACCAGGAGCTAGGCGCGCCGCCCGGCACCCGGGTCCTCGCCGAGGATGGCCGCATGGCTTCGCTGGCGGCAGCGTGACCGCCCTGAGCGAGCGCAGCGGCGGCCGTAAGCTCGCGATCAACCGGCTGCGGGACCGCGGGCCGCTGGACGCGGCGGCCGTGGACCGCTTCCTTGCCCGGCACCAGGTGCCGGTCGTCGAGGGTCCGCGCTGCACGTTCCTGTACCGGGGCGAGGCGGACGGGGTGTTCCTCGTCCACCGTGTCTTCGGGCTGCCCGATCGCCCGCCGCTGCGCCGGCTGCACGGCACCGACCTGTGGTACCTGGTCCTGGAGCTGCCCGAGGGATCCCGGGTGGAGTACCAGCTGGAAGTCGTGCGCGGCGGGCAGTCCGAGCGGATCAACGACCCGCTGAACCCCAACCTGGGGTATAGCCCGGTGGGCAACTCGTCGGTGTGCTACGCGGCCGGGCACCAGATACCGGACTGGACCGTGCCCGACCCGGATGCGCGGCCCGGGTCGCTGGTGGACATGGTGGTGCCGAGCCGCGCGCTGCGCCGGGACGCCCGCCTCACGCTGTACCTGCCGGCCCGGTTCCGCCGCACCGCCCGCTACCCGCTGCTGATCGTGCACGACGGCGGCGACTACCTGAACTACGCGGCGGCCAAGACCGTCCTTGACAACCTCATCCACCGGCTGGACGTGGCCGAGATCGTCGCGGCCTTCGTGTACCCGGGCGACCGGCTGGCCGAGTACGCCAACTCGGCGGCGCACGCCAGGTACCTGACCGCCGAGCTGCTGCCGCGCCTTGAGGCGGAGCTCCCGCTGGCGAAACAGCCGTCCGCGAGGTGCCTGATGGGCGCGAGCTTCGGCGCCGTGGCCTCGCTGGCCACCGCGTACCGCTACCCGGACTCCTACGGGTCGCTGCTGCTGCAGTCCGGGTCGTTCGTCTTCACCGACATCGGGAACGATCACCGCGGCGGCCAGCCGTTCGAGCCGGTGGTCGGGTTCATCAACAGGTACCGCGCCGCCCCGCGCCGGGTCGCCGACCGGATGTTCATCAGCTGCGGCATCTACGAGCCGCTGATCGTCCCGAACCGGTCCATGGTCCCGGTGTTCGAGGGCGCCGGGATGGCCGTCCGCTACGTCGAGGCGCGCGACGGGCACAGCTGGGAGAACTGGCGCGACCGGCTGCAGGCCGGCCTGTCCTGGATCTTCCCGGGCCAGCAGAAGTTCTACTACGAGTGAAGGACCGCGCACGATGACTGACGGCCTCAGGGTCTCCGAACGGTGGTTTTCCGAGCGGCTGCATCAGGACGTCACCGTGATGCGGTGGGGCCTGTCCGGCCGCCCCGTGCTGGTCTTCCCCTCGGCAGGCGGCGACGCAGGGGAGATCGAGCGCTACGGCCTCGTCGACGCGTGCGGCCCGCTGCTCGCCGATGGCCGGATCAAGCTGTACTCGGTCGACAGCGTGGCCGGCCAGGCGATGGTGAGCAAGGCGGGCTCGATGGAGCACCGGCTGTGGCTGCTCAGCCAGTTCCACGAGTTCGTCCGCTGGGAAGTGGTCCCGGCCATCCACGCCGACCTCGGCGGCCAGGCCATCGACATCATCACCACCGGCGCGTCGATCGGCGCGTTCAACGCGGTGGCCGCGCTGTGCCGCTATCCGGATGTCTTCGGCGCCGCCATCGGGATGAGCGGCACCTACCGGATCGACCGTTTCTACGACGAGGCGTGGAGCCAGGACCTGTACTTCTCCGCGCCGCTGCAGTTCCTGCCCGGCCTGGAGGGCCCGCGGCTGGACCGCCTCCGCCAGCGCTGGGTCATCCTCGCCTCCGGCGAAGGCAAATGGGAAGACGTCAGCGAATCCTGGCGGCTGGCCGACGTCCTGGGCGCCAAGGGCATCCCCAACCGCGTCGACAACTGGGGCCCGGGCTGGGATCACGAGTGGCCCACCTGGCGCCGCATGCTCCCCCAGTACCTCCGCGAACTCGTCCCCTGAACGGCAACTGGCACCAGCGCCCGCCATCAGGCGGTCCGACTCATTACGCTGACCGGGTGGCATCGAAGAAGCGGCGTTCCGGGAAAGGCTAAGGATCCCGCCAGGGCATCAGCGGCGACCCGCAAGCCTGCCAGATCGTGGGCGATGAGTTCTACGAGCGCCTCAACTCGCAGCTGACCGGGCTGCACCCGCCCCAGTGGCTGCGCGCGGGCCTGTTCCCAAGCGGCAGGGCCGCCGCCGCTTCCGCCTAAAAATCACGATGATCCCGAACGAACATGGGCGCGTCTCCGCGATCTCCTGCCTGTCTGCCAGCCGGTACGCTGGAGGTGAAGGTCAGCCCCGCTTGCCGCCCACGATGAGGTACGTGGTGACCTGCCACATCGCCGTCGGCCGCCGCCGCGCGGACGTCGCCGTCCTGCCGCCGGGTTACGGCCCGCGCGTCCAGCTCAGCGTGTTCGTGTGCGGCCCGCGCGCTCGCCAGGTGGCTGTCGGGCTCCGGTCCGGACGTGGCCATAGCCGGCGCCCGCACGGTCGGGGCACGCCGGGTGCAGCGGTTTATCGCCGAGGCGCGATCCACCTCTGACGTCTCGGCATGGGCCTGTTCGGAAGCGGCAGGTCCGGCTCCGCTTCCGGCCTTAAAATCCCGATGATCCCGAACGAGCACGGGCGCGTCTCCCGGGATCTCCTGCTTGTGTCCGGGCGGCAGACCGAGGCGCTCAGCACCGGGGACTCACTGGCCATGCCCGTCTACGCCGGCGGCGATGACCTGCTGGCCTTCTGCCCGGCCTCGACCGCGATCGACG
>JBOHCG010000712.1:0-3932 GCA_050698735.1 Streptosporangiaceae bacterium
GGACCGCGCCGGGCCAGCTCACCTGCGGCACGTCCGGCGCCCTCACCGCCGGTGCCGGCGGCTGCCACCGTGCCGCCCCGGGTGACCAGCGCACCGGCCAGGGCCCGCCCCGGTACCGGACGCGGCCCCGGTAACGACGGCTGCGCGGCTCATCGCGGCCACCGGTCCCAGTGCACCACGTCCGCGACCGGACGGCGCCGCACCGGCCCGAACCGGCCCGCCGGCCAGCCGACGGGGATCAGCGCGTAGATCGTCACCTGCTTCGGCACCCCCAGTACCTGCTTGAACTCCTTCTCCGCGAAGAAATGCCACACCGTGAGGTTGGCCGCCAGCCCAACCGCCCGCGCCGCGAGCAGGAGGTTCTGCACGCCCGGATAGCTGCTGCTCGCGCCGGCCACGACCGTCATCCGCGGACTCGCCAGGCGGCGCGCGAAGCCCACGCCCAGATCTCGGATGAGGCCGGCGACCAGCCGGGGATCGCGGGGAACGGGCGGCCGCGCGTAGCATGCGGCGATCACGGCAGGGGTCTGGTCGAAGTGCCCGGCCTGATACCGGACCGCCTCCACCATGGCGGCGGCACCTGGGTCAGCGAAGGCCCCGGGGTCCAGCAGCGCCGCCGCGGCCAGGTACTTGCGCTGCACGTCGCGCCACAGCACCCCGAGCCGGGCCACCTGCGCCCGGTCCGTGACCACGATATAGCTGTACAGCTGCTGATTCGACGCGCTGGGCGCCCAGGTAGCCGCCTCAACGAGCTGTTCCAGCAGCTCCCGGGGCACCGGGTCGGGCTTGAGCCTGCGCATTGCCCGCATCGTGCGCAGCACCTCCATGACCGGTGCCCCCGGCCCCGCCGGCACCGGACTTCCCGGCGGCGCCGACGCCACCATCAGCGCCGGGCCGGCAGTCCCGGTCACCCGGCCCCCGCCCCCCGGCCCGGCCCCCGCCCCCCGCCTGCGATCCCCGCCCCGCACCTACGGTCATGACCTCTCCCGCCCCAGCCTGCTTCGAGTGCAGGACCCTAATCTTCAGCGCCGCTGACCGGCAGCACAAGAGCAGCCGCACCCGGACGCCGCCGCCCGGGCTGCCGCCGCGCCAGGACAGGCGAAATACCCTTTCCCGGGCTGGTGATACCCGCAGACCCCGGCGGGTTCCCGGTCGCCCGCAAAGCGCCCAGATCAGCCAGCCTTACGCTGAGCGCAGGCGGCTCTGCCCACACCTCAGCTGCCGCGCCTATCGGCGGCTCGGGCGCGGGCCTGGTTTCGGATGCTGGCCACGCTCGGTGAGTGCCCGGACCCGAGGCAGTCGCGTACGATGGTGGTTGTGAGCCAGGCGCGTCAGGAACCCGAGCCGATGGTCGGCCAGTTGCCGACTATCGAGGATCTCGCTTGGGCGCAGCATGCTGAGCCGGTGGCTGATCCCGTGGAGCTGGCTGCTGACATCTGGGAGTCGGATGCGGAGCTGGCGGCGTTCCTGGCTGATCTGCGGGCGAGCCGGAACGCCTCGCTGGCCTGACCGGCCGTGCGTGACGTCGTCCTTGATACCGATGCTGCGTCGTTGCTTCAGAAGCAGCAGGCGCCGCCGTGGGTTCTCCGCCAGGTTGACGGTGCCCGGGTCTGGCTGACCTTTGTCACCGTGGGAGAGCTGGCGAAGTGGGCGGTGGTCCGCCGGTGGGGTGAGGACCGGCGCCGCCGTCTGGAGGACTGGACGGCCGACCGCCCGGTCATTCCGTATGATACGCAGATCGCCCGGGTTTGGGGTGCGCTGGCCGGGGCCGCCCAGCTGCGCGGGCGGCCCCGGCCGCAGAATGACACCTGGATAGCGGCGTGCTGCCTGCGCTACCAGATACCGATGGTGACGCTCAACACCGCCGATTTCAGCGACTTCGCCGGGCACGGCCTGGTGCTGCTCGGCGGCTAGGAGTAGCACCTACCGGGGCCTGACGGCTACTGCAGAGGCTGCTACCGGGCGGCTCCGGCAACGTAGGCGGCGACGATGTAGGTTGCGGGTCTGGTGGTAGCGCCCGCCCGGGGCTGGCACGCGGGGCGGCGCATCCTGCTATGTCTGGCTGCGGGTCAGCAGAGGGATGAGCACCTGCGCGTTGGGGCTTCCCCAGCCCGTCACCGGGTCCCATCCGGGCCCGGCCTGGTAACCGGTGACGATGGCCTGGCCCGCGGTCACACTGTTGTTACCGGTAGTAACATCGTGAAATGCCTGGCTGTAGCTGGAGCTGCGGGCGATTCGGTAGATGAGGGGGTTAACGAAGCCAAGGTCGTGATGAGCGTACTGGTCAGCCAGCGCGATGAGCCCGCCCCACAGCGGCGCGGAGCCGCTGGTGCCGGAAGCCGCGAGGATCCATGTCTTGCTGCCGGCAGCGGCGACTATCGGGGTGCCGCCCGGCTCACCAGCATCACCGGCCACGTCGGGCACACCTCTCATCTTTGAGATCCCAGGGACGCCGCCCTGATAGGCAGGACGGGCGTACAGGTGGCTGAAGCCGCCCCCCGATGCTTCGGAACCCTGATTCCAGGCGGTCTCGCTGATGTATGTGCCGGCCGAGGGATTCGCGGTGAGTGTAGTGCCGCCAACGGCCAGCACCAGCGGGTCGGAGGCCGGCAGGCTGACCTCTTTGACCGGCTTGCCGAAGTCATCGTCGCTGAGCGCGCCGTTGTCGCCGGAGCTGGCGATCACCGTGACGTGGTGAGCGGCCGCTCCCAGCAGTATGGAGTGCATCTGGGCCACCTGAGCCTTGGTGAAGTAGTGTTCCCCCAGACTCCAGCTGATCGATGTCACATCGGTGCCGGAGACGGCGAGCCGCAACCCGGCGAGCATGTCCGCGGTCGCGTTCGCGGCGCTGTCCAGGACGCTGGAGGGCATCAGGACCACCCGGAGAGTCGCGGCGGGGGCAACCGTGTGCAGCTTCTCGAAGTCTCCGACCTCCTCGCCAGACGCCGCCCATGGCGCGGCTGCGCCGGCGAGGGTGGTCACGACCTGGATCCGCGCGGCGGGCAGCCGGAACATGCTGTCGAACGCCGCCAGGTCCTGGCGGATATCGGCGGCGGCCGGGGGCTGGTTGCTGCCAGGGGGAGGGCCTGCCGGGGCGCTGGGGGACGGGGCAGGGGCAAGGACCGTCACCGTCTCGCCGCGGCCATCGATCCCCTTGTCCAGCAGGGGCTGGATGCCGTACGCGACCCGGAACAGGTGCGGGGCATAGCAGGAGCCCGGGTGAAGCAGGCAGCCGGAAGCCGCGGCGGACGGCGCGGAGCCGACGGGCACGGTCGTGGCCGTGCTGCCCGGGCCTCCTCCACATCCTGCCGCCAAGACCACACTCAGGAGCACCGCGACGGCGAGCAGGTGCGCTCGCCGTGAGCGGGTCAGCCGCGCTGGATGGATGCTGCCGCGCATCTGGTCCCCTTCAGATGTCCTCCGGGCCGTGAGGCTGGCACCATCGACGCCCGGCCGCCCGGCGCCCTCGTGCCGTTTCGTGACCCCGCACATCTCGATCAGCGCGTTCATAGGGAGAAGATGCCCCCGTCCCAGGCACGGCGCATCGGCCTGCGGACCCATCTGCACGATGCCGCAGTAGCCCTGCGGGCGTAGGCCTGCGGGCAGACGATCCGGCACCGCACGGCGGCCGTTGCCCTGCGGCCAGGGCACGCCGCCGTCTCGCTGTGGCTGAACCTGGGTTCCGGCGACTGGGGTCGCCCCGCCGTGCCGGGCATGGCATCGCGGTCCTGCTGAAGATCTACGCACACTGCCTCGGCGGTCAGGCCGTGCTGATGCTGCAACAAGCGGATCACCGACGCCCTCAGCATCCCCGAGGCCAAGCAGGACCCTGGCGATGAAGGCGACGCCGACAGTGATCCGGCAGCCTGAGGCGGCAGGTCTGTCCGCCAGGAGCGGAGGCCTGCTCCTTCATCGCATCGGAGGCGGGAAAC
>JBOHCG010000713.1:0-3921 GCA_050698735.1 Streptosporangiaceae bacterium
GGCGCGGGCTCGCGGCCGGGCCGGGTCCGGTGGTGCACGCGGTCGATGACGTGTCGCTGCGGCTGACGCCCGCGCACGTCACCGCGGTGGTCGGCGAGAGCGGTTCCGGCAAGTCCACCCTTGCCCGGCTGCTGGCCAGGCTGGTCATGCCGACCTCGGGCGAGCTGCTGCTCGGCGGCGAGCCCGCGCCGTCCGGCCAGCGCCGGCGGATCGGATACGCCAAGGCGGTCCAGATGGTCCTGCAGGACCCGTTCGCATCGCTGAACCCCGTGCACGACGTGCGCTACCACCTCAGCCGGCCGTTCCGGGTGCACGGCCTGGCGAAGCCCGGGGCCGACCTCGACGACAAGATCGCCGCGGTGCTCGAGCGGGTGTCGCTGACGCCTGCGGACGCGTTCTGGCACAAGTACCCGCACGAGCTGTCCGGCGGGCAGCGGCAGCGGGTAGCGATCGCCCGGGCGCTCGCCGTGCAGCCGTGCGTCCTGCTCGCCGACGAGCCGGTCTCGATGCTGGACGTGTCCATCCGGCTCGGCGTGCTCAACCTGCTCGGCGACCTGCGGGACCGCGAGCACCTGGCGATCTTGTACATCACCCACGACATCGCCTCGGCCAGGTACCTGGCCGACAAGATCGTCGTCATGTACGCCGGGCAGGTGGTCGAGTCCGGGCCGGCCGTCCAGGTCACCGACTCCCCCGCCCATCCGTATACCCAGCTGCTGCTCAGCGCGGCCCCGGACCCGGAGCGGGCCACGCTGGTCACGCTGCGCGGCCGGGGCGCCCCGCCGAGCGCCGTGGCGCCGCCGTCCGGCTGCCGGTTCCGTACCCGGTGCCCGCACGCGATGGCGATCTGCGCCGAGCGGCTGCCGCCGGCCTTCCCGGCCGGCCCCGCGCACGTCAGCTCCTGCTGGCTGCTCGACACCGGCATACCGCGCCGGCAGTCCGGCGGGCCCGATGTGGACCGGCCCGCCGCCGACGGGGACCGCCCCGCCGCGGACGGGAACCGGCCTGAACTGGGAGAGGAGAAGCGATGAGTGCCGAAAGCGCCTAACGGCAGCCAGCTCTTCCAGACACCATGCGCTCGGCTGGCAAGCTACCCGGCCGGCCGACGCCACCACTGAAACAGACCCCGACACGGTCATTCAACAGGCCGGCTTCGGCCGGCCGGGCACTTTGGAGTTTACGGCTATGAAACACAAACTCGCAGGCAGCCTTGCCGCGGTCGCGGTCCTCACGCTGGGGATCGCGGCCTGCAGCAGCTCGTCGCCCGCGTCCAGCTCCGGCTCGACCACGGGCAGCTCGGACATGGGCAAGACACCGCTCACGATCGTCACCACGCCGATCTCGCCGATGATCCAGAACTTCAACCCGTTCGTCCCCACCTCGACCGGATACGTGACGCACGCGGTGAACCTCTACAACCAGCCGCTGATGGTGTTCAACACGCAGAACACCTCGGCGGCCCCGGTTCCCGAGCTGGCCACGCACTACGCGTGGTCGAACGGCGGGGAGACGCTCACGATCACCACGCGGTCCGGCGTGAAGTGGAGTGACGGCAAGCCGTTCAGCGCGAGCGACGTCGCATTCACGTTCAACCTGATCAAGTCGAACGCGGCGCTGAACGCCAACTGGACCATCCCGGTCCCGGCCAGCGCGACCGCGACCAACTCCACCACCACCGTGCTGACCTTCTCGCAGCCGCAGCTGTCCAGCATCTTCTACCTCATGCAGGTGCCGATCGTTCCGCAGCACATCTGGCAGGGCGTGTCCGACCCGGCCACCTACGCCGACGCGAACCCGGTCGGCACCGGCCCGTACGTGCTGGACCGCTTCAGCTCGACCGGCTTCACCATGAAGATCAACCCGGACTACTACGCGAAGTCCAGCCTGCACGTGCCGGAGATCAGCTTCCCCGCCTACGCCAGCAACGCGAACCTGCTGCCGCCGATCGCCGGCGGATCGATCGACTGGGCCGGGATCTCGATCATCGGCGTGCCGCAGAACTACCTGTCCAAGACCGGCAACACCACCTGGGAGACGTCGCAGCCGTACTTCAGCGACAACAACGTCGTGGGCCTGTTCTTCAACACCACCAAGGCGCCGCTGAACGACGCCAAGGTCCGCCAGGCGATCAACTTCGGGATCAACAGGCAGCAGCTGTCGACGGACGGCGAGTCTGACAACGAGCCGCCGGTGAGCAGCACGGCCGGAATGATCCTCCCGGCGCAGCAGAGCTACCTGCCGACGGCGCTGGCCACCAACCTGCCCGCCGCCAGCGACGCGAACCAGGTGAGCACGATCCTCACCGGCGACGGATACGCCAAGGTGGGCGGCTTCTGGGAGAAGAACGGGCAGAAGATCACGTTCTCGATCGAGGACCCGGTCAGCTACACCGACTACTACACCGACGCGCAGCTGATCGTGAAGCAGCTCACCGCGCTGGGCTTCAACGCGTCGGTCAAGGGAGACGCGGGCACCAACGGCCCGAACGTCTGGACCGCCGACCTCAACGACGGCAGCTTCAGCGCCGCCATCCACTGGGGCGCCCAGGGGCTGACCCCGTACTTCACCTACAACAACTGGATGAACTACACGCTGTCGGCTCCGCTCGGCAAGACCGCAGGCGCCGACTACGGCAGGTTCAACGACCCGGCGGCCCAGGCGGCGCTCAACGCCTACGCCAGCGCCACCACCCCGGCCGCGCTCAGCTCGGCGATCGCCACGCTGGCGAACATCGAGACCACCGAGGTCCCTGTGGCGCCGCTGCTGCAGGGCGCGTCGTGGGCGGAATTCTCCTCTCGCGACTACACGGGCTGGCCGACAGCGACCAACCCGTACATGGACCCGGGGCCGAACATCCCGGAGATCCTCGTCGTGGTCCAGCACCTCAAGCCAGCTTCCTGAGGCTGCGCGGACCCGTGACGATCCCATCACAGGGGCGCTCCGTGCCCGGCCGGTCATCCGGCCGGGCCGGGGCCCCGAACCAAGCACGCCCCGACGACCGCAGGCGGTGTCCGGCATGACGGCCGGACCGCAGCTTGATCCCGGTCCGGTCACAGAGCTTGTGTCCGCGCTTGCGGTGACCGAGAAGGCACGCCTGCTGACCGGCGCCGACAGCTGGCGGACACAAGCCTGCGAGGCCATCGGCCTGCGCGCGATGGTCACCTCCGACGGCCCCGCCGGCGTGCGGGGCACCACCAAGGACGAGCGCAAGCCATCGGCCTGCCTGCCCTGCCCTTCGGCGCTCGGCGCCACCTGGGATGAGGCGCTTGTCTACGAGCTTGCCGTGGCGCTGGGCGTCGAGGCCAGGAGCAAGGGCGTTGACGTGCTGCTGGCGCCGACGGTCAACCTGATGCGCACGCCGCTCGGCGGCCGCGGCTTCGAGTGCTTCGCCGAGGACCCCGTCCTCACCGCGAGGCTCGCCAGCGCCTACGTGCGCGGCGTCCAGCACGCCGGGGTGGCGGCAACGGTAAAGCACTACGTCGGCAACGACTCGGAGACCGGGCGCTGGACCTACGACGCGCGGATCGCCGAGGCCGTGCTGAGGGAGCTGTACCTGGTGCCGTTCGAGGCGTGCGTCCGCGAGGCCGGCGCCCTGCTGATCATGGCCGCCTATAACAAGGTCAACGGCAGCCCGATGACGGAGAACGTTCGCCTGCTGCGGGACGTCCTCAAGCGCGAGTGGGGCTTCGCGGGCGTCGTGGTCTCGGACTGGCACGCGGCCCGCAGCACGCAGGCCACCGCGCTGGCCGGGCTCGACCTATCCATGCCTGGTCCCGAAGGTCCCTGGGGAAACCTGCTCGCGCGGGCCGTGGCCGACGGCACGGTCGCCGCCGACCTGCTCGACGACAAGGTCGTCAGGCTGCTGCGGGTGGCCCGCGAGGTCGGCGCGCTCAACGGCGCCGACGGGCACCTTCCCAACGG